>JAAYKB010000106.1 GCA_012522615.1 Clostridiales bacterium | reverse complement strand
TAACGTATGGGTTCAAGTCCCATTGCTCGCACCAAAAAGGCGGAGTCGGTACGGAGTGCCGATGACGTCTTTTTTTGTAAGAGCCGGGACTTGAACCTGTTCAACAGCGGAGCGGGTCCCATTGCTCGCACCAAAAAGGCGGAGTCGGTACGGAGTGCCGATGACGTCTTTTTTTGTAAGAGCCGGGACTTGAACCTGTTCAACAGCGGAGCGGGTCCCATTGCTCTTATCGTAGAGCCTGTTCCTAAACCGATTTTGGTTCGCAACAGCGCGAGAACTAATGTTCTTGATATAAGTATACATCAATTTTCCGGTTTTGTAAAGTCTATTTTCCACATTCTACCTTTTGCATAAAATCTTGTAATCATATTTGGTAATTATTTACAAGCTTGCTTATGTGGGGCTGTTTGGGTAGTAAAAATGCTTGTGGGGAGATTAAACGCCGATTCGATACGCCCTATTTCGCTTCCAGTAATATAATATCACATATTTGTTTCATTGTCAATAACCTTTTTAAAAAATTTTTTATTTTTTCATTCAGCAAAAACAGCAGTGGGCGCACACACCGGTGTGACCATACCGAATCGCTGGAGATTAAGGTTAACGCAATGTCTAGGAACTAGCCGCCCTAACGCCTAACACCTAGCTACTAGCGACTAGCATCATGTATTTTTATCGGTTTTATGGAAGGTCTTTAAGTTCCCCGATTTTTTATGCCGTTCGTTCAAGGCGTCCGCGACCTCCTGCGGGGATATTCCCTGCTGGGCCATGAGAACCAATACATGATAGGTAAGGTCGGCTATCTCGCCTATCGTATCCTGTTTAACACCGTTCTTGGCGGCGATGACAACCTCGGCGGTCTCCTCCCCTATTTTTTTAAGAATCTTATCAAGCCCCTTATCAAACAGGTATTTTGTATATGAGTTTTCCACGGGATTTTCCCGGCGGTCCAATATGGTTTCATAAAGGTTTAGTATGCAATCATCCATTAATAATCATTCCTTAAATTTAATGTCTCGGCACAATATCCTTGAAAAAGCAGGAGTGGGAGCCGGTGTGGCATGCATCCCCGTCCTGAATCACCTTCACCAGCAGGGTATCGTTATCACAATCGGCTGTAACGGATACAACATGCTGGTAATGGCCGCTTGTGGCGCCCTTGTTCCACAGCTCCTGCCTTGACCTGCTCCAAAACCATGTCGTGCCGGTCGCAAGGGTCTTTTGCAGGGATTCGCGGTTCATATATGCGAGCATCAGCACCTCGCCCGTCGAATCCTCCTGCACGATTGCGGGTATCAGGTCATTTTTTGCAAACAGGCGGTCGGGATCGGCTGCCAGTATGGCGGAAGCAAGGTCAAGGGTACCGCTGTATATCGATTTTCCGCAGATTGCTCCGTATATATTCATGTCCGCAAGCAATCGGATATGAATGAGATCCCTGATTCCGCCCGACGCGATAACATTGCAGGAAACCGAGTTTGTCAGAACGGCAAGCTGTTCAAAATTAGGGCCTTCCAAGGTTCCGTCCTTTGAGATATCGGTAAATATCAGGGTTTTGACCCCTATCTTCTCCATCTCTTTCGCCATTTCTATATACGGGACGTCCGAAACCTCGAGCCAGCCTTCGGCAGCTACCATCCCGTTCACGGCATCGATTCCGACGGCGATTCGCTCGCCGTATTTGTCAACCGCCTTTCGGACAAGCTGCGGATTTTTCAGGGCGGCGGAGCCCAGAATACAGCGGGATATTCCTTTGGAAAGGTAGTAGTCAAGGGTTTCCATATCACGGACGCCGCCCCCCAGCTCCACCTTCAGGCCGCTTTTTGCGGCAATTTCAAGGAATATGTGCGAATTTGCACCAAGTCCTGTTTTTGCCCCGTCAAGGTCAACCATGTGGAGCCATTCCGCGCCGGCCTTTTTGAAAGCCAGCGCGGTTTCAAGCGGGCTTTCCGCCACCTGATGAACCGTGCCGAAGTCGCCTTTGTACAAGCGGACGCATTTCCCGTCCTTTATATCAATCGCAGGCAAGATAATCATAATGTCCATCATCCTTTACGGACTGTATAGTATTATAGCTTTACAGCGTCCCCTTTGTCGACAGCAGGCCTTCGCGCGGGGCGACCGCCTGTCTTAGCGCATGCGCCGCCGCTTTAAACAGTGCTTCGGTCATGTGGTGGGCGTTGCAGCCGTACTCGACCTTCAAGTGCAGTGTTATTCCGGCGTTAAAGCATAGCGCGCGGAAAAACTCGGAGGTCAGGCAGGTGTTATAATCCCCTATCTTTTCCTCGGTGAATTTGGCGTTAAACACCAGAAAGGGTCTGCCGCTGACGTCAACCGCCGCCCACGCCAGGGATTCGTCCATGGGCAGCATAAAGCTGCCGTAGCGGGCAATGCCCCCCTTGTCGGCCAAAGCTTCGGACAAGGCTTTGCCGAGAACTATGCCGGTATCCTCAACCGTGTGGTGTCCGTCAACATTCAGGTCGCCCTTGACCCTCAGCTTCAAGCCGAATCCTCCGTGGGTGGCAAAGGCATTCAGCATGTGGTCGAAAAACCCGATGCCCGTCGATATTTCCACCTCTCCGCCGTCAAGACAGAGCTCTGCCGAAATATCGGTTTCCTTTGTTTCTCTCAAGCATTTTCCTGTTCTCATTTATCTGTCCCGCCCTTCGTTCTTTTTAAATATGCTTCCATTGCGCTTAACACTTCTTTGTTTTCCTCCTGTTTTCCCGCCGTTATCCTGAGATGATCGTCCCCGAACCTGCGGACTATAACTCCGCGGTCTGCCAGCCAGTCAAAAACCCCTTTGGCATCGCCCAGCTTTATATATGCAAAGTTTGTGCGGCTCTCGTAAACCTTGTCGATAAGTCCCATGGTTTCAAGCCTTTTCAGTCCTTCCAGCAGCATATCCCGCGAGGTCAGCAGAATCTCGTTATAGACCGTTTTATATGTCCTGTTTTGCAGTATTACCCTTGCCATGGCTTGCGATACGGCATTGACGTTATAGGGCGATTTGGCGGCGCGCAGGATTCCGGTCAGCTCCTTGTTGGCAACCGCAAAGCCCACGCGCAGCGCGGCAAGCCCCAATGCCTTTGACGCGGTGCGAAGCAGGATAAGGTTGTCGTAATCGTGCGCCTCTTTTATCAGCGACTGGTCCCAGAAATCCATATATGCCTCGTCAACCACGACAAGGGCGTCGGTTCCGGTGATAATCTTCCTGACCTCGTCGGCATTTAACCCTAAAGAAGTCGGGTTGCAGGGGTTTGAAAATATGATAAGCCTTACTTTTTCCTCGTTCGCCGTCTTTAAAAGGGCATCGACGTCGATTGAGAGGTCCTCCCTCTTTTTCAGAGTGACGCAGGGGGTTTCGGTTATCGAGGTGTAAAAGCGGTACATCGCAAAGTCCGGCGACACGGCGAGCACCTTTTCGCCCTTTTGCAGAAAGGCCGACATGATGACCGAAATCAGCTCGTCCGAACCGTTTCCCGCGGTGACATAAGATGGCGATATTTCATAAAGAGAGGCAAAATCTCGGCACAGTCCGACCGCCAGAGGGTCGGGATACCTGTTGAGGGCGACGTCTGCGGCCGCAGACGCCATTTTCAGCCTGTCCTCGTCTGTCGGGAGCAAAAAGGATTCGTTTGCATCAAGCCGGACGCGGTATTGACCCTCTACCGGATCATACGGGGTCAGACTGCGGGTTTTTTGCGCCGGAATATATGGCATCGGAATTCATTCCTTCCATAAGGTAAGCTTTAAAATCTCACGCGGATTGAGTTTGCGTGGGCGTCCAGCCCTTCGGCATCAGCCAGTGTAATTATATCGTCGCGCGCCGCTTCGAGAGCCTGACGGCTGTATGATATAAAGCCGGACTTTTTGAGAAAGCTGTCAACCGACAGCGGCGAGAAGAAACGGGCGGTGCCGTTTGTGGGCAGTACATGGTTGGGTCCGGCGTAGTAGTCCCCCAGAGGTTCGGGCGAGTATTTTCCGAGGAATACCGAACCCGCGTTATCCAGCCTGCCAAGATAGTCCATGGGCTGTTCGCACATGACTTCAAGATGCTCGGGAGCCAGCCGGTTTGCGAACTCCACCGCCTCGTCCATGTCACGGCACACGATAATCGCGCCGTAGTCCTTCAGGGAGCGCTCAATTATATCCTTGCGGGACATGGTTTCAAGCTGCCGCTCGAGCTCCTTTACCGTCTGCCGGGCTATTTCAGCCGAGGTTGTCAATAATATTGAGGAGGCAAGGACGTCGTGCTCGGCCTGGGACATCAGGTCGGCCGCCAGATATGCGGGGTCTGCCGTCTTGTCGGCAATAATGAGAATCTCGCTCGGGCCTGCAATCATGTCGATATCGACAATGCCGAACAGCAGCCTTTTTGCGGTCGCGACATATATATTGCCGGGACCCACAATCTTGTCAACCTTTGGTATGCTCTCGGTGCCGTAGGCAAGGGCGGCGACAGCCTGCGCCCCTCCGCACAGATACACCTTGTCAACGCCGGCGATATATGCCGCCGCCATGACCGCGGGATTGAAGCCGCCGTCCTTCGGAGGGGGGGTCACCATGACAATCTCCCCCACCCCCGCAATCCTTGCGGGGATCGCGTTCATCAGAACCGAGGAGGGATAGGCCGCCGTCCCGCCGGGCACATAGATGCCCACCCTGCTTAACCCTCGGACGCGCTGTCCCATTATGACGCCGTCCTCCCGCGTCGTAAACCAGCTTTGCCGGAGTTGGCGTGAATGAAAATCCTCTATGTTGCGGGCGGCGTTTTCCAAAGCGGCATAGACCTTTTTGTCGCACCGTTCGGCAATCTCGGCAAGCCTGCCGCGGTCAATCGGGGCAAGGTCGGTGTCGGTGCCGTCAAATTTACGGGTATATTCGATAACCGCTTTGTCCCCGCCCGACCTGACATTATCGATAATCTCCTGAACGGCGGCGGTGACCCGGCGGTCGGTCTCGCCGGTTCTCGCCGCAAGCTGTTCAAAAAGTGCATATTCTTTTTTACCGTCGGTTTCAACGATTGGTATCATAGATTTTCCTCCATCCTTGACACAAAGGCTTCAATCTCTTTCTTGCGAAGCTTCATGCAGGCGATATTCACAATCAGCCTCGCCGAAATCGGCATGACCTCCTCCAAAACCTCCAGCCCGTTTTCACGCAGGGTCGAGCCTGTTTCGACAATATCCACAATGGCATCCGCCAGTCCCAGCAGGGGGGCAAGCTCGACCGAGCCCTCTATCTTGATAATGCGGACGTCCATGCCCTTGCTTCCGAAATATGAATTTGCGACGTTGGGATATTTCGAAGCGACCGTCTTGGTATTGTATCCTTTAAAGAAGTCGCTGTTTTTGGGGGCGGCAAGCGCGAACCTGCACCTGCCGAAGCCTAAATCGAGCACCTCGTAAAAGCTGCCGCCGTATTCGGCGATTGTGTCCTTGCCCACCACGCCGAGATCGCAGACGCCGTGCTCCACATAGGTGATTACGTCGGCGGCTTTTGCGAGAACAACCTCGAACCTGCCGCCGTCCGGCAGTCCGACGGGCAGTATCAGCCGTCTTCCCTTGTCCTGCAGCGCGGCTGTGTCCAGCCCCATCCTGTCAAACAGACTGATTGTATCCTTTTCCAACCGCCCTTTGGTAAGGGCGATACGCATGGGTTTCATATTAAGGCTCATTCCTTTCCGCCGCCCGGGAATCAGAATTCATAAACTTCAATCTCATCACCGACCGCAAATACCTTTGATATACAGCGTTTTTCGGCATAGCTTTTGGCATCCTCGAGAGAATCGAAAACGCTGAATTCACAGATAATCCCCTCGTTTGTGAGTTCGCCGGATTTTTTGAGCGCCTGTATCTCAAACCCCGGCAGGGCGTGAATCAATACCTCGGGCGGCATTGGCGGGTCGACAATGCCCTTTTCGAGCATCATCTTGGTAAGCGAATCCACATTGACGCCGAAACCGGTGGCGGGAAGGTCGCAGCCGAACAGGCGGAGCAGGGTGTCGTATCTTCCGCCCGAAATAACCGTTTCGCCGCTTCCCTCGATATATCCGCGGAAAATCACGCCTGTATAGTATTCGTTTTGGTGTACCATTCCGAGGTCAATCATAATGTGTTCGGAAAGCCCCAAAGAGGATAGCATTTTGTAAAGCTTGCTGAGATAATCGAGGGCGGCGCGCGATTCCTTGTTCCGGCAAAGGGGTTCCGCCTTCTCAAACACCTCTTCCCCTCCGAACAGGCGGGGCAGGCTTCTGATAAAGCTGACGGTATCGGACGGCGGGAGGGTGTCGAGAAGGCCGCTCAGCGCCGCATAATTCTTATCCTCAATCAATGTGCGTATCGTATCCTTGACGTCATCGTCAACATCGAGCTCGCCTATCAGCGACAGAAAGAACCCGACATGACCGATTTCAAGGCGGAAGTCGCCGAGGTTACAGACGCCGAGAGATTCCGCCGCTAGGGTCAATACCTCAAGGTCGGCCCTTTCGCCCGAGGCTCCGATAAGCTCTATCCCCGCCTGAAACTGCTGGTCGTTGCGGCCGCTCAGTCCATGGTTGAGATGGTAGACATCCTGTGTATAAAACAGCCTTACGGGAAGGGGCGCGTCCTTTAAGCGGGTGGCGGTAAGCCTTGCGATGGGCAGGGTCGAGTCGGGACGCATGACAAGCAGTCTCCCGTTTGAACCTGTCATCTTATACATGCTTTCGGCAGGCAGGACGGGACGGCCGGCGTCAAACAGGTCATAATACTCTATACCCGGGGTCATTACCTCGGAAAACCCGCGAAGCTGAAAAAGGGTTGAAAGGATGCTTTCGGCCTCGCGCCTTGCCAGACATTCCTCAAACAAGAGGTCGCGCGTACCCTCGGGCGTCACCCGCAGATTCTTTTTCATAATAGGAATCACTTCCTTGCATAAGCTTTTCTTGCCGCTTTCGCTTTAGCGTGCTAATACGGTAATATATTACCATGATAATATAGCGGTGTCAACAACAATTTTTCCTGCGGATCTCCCCCCTGCTCCGGCTGTATTTTATCACGGCCGGGGTAGTGAGGTGCAAGTGAGGGGTGCAAATTTTTTTTGAAAATTTTTAAGCTTTTTTTGCGTTCAGGTAGTGAGGCGCTAGTGAGGGGTACTAGTGAGGTGCT
>JAAYKB010000105.1 GCA_012522615.1 Clostridiales bacterium | reverse complement strand
TATTTTTATCATAAAGTCAATTTGATATAAAGGCTATTACCGAAGATATTACAGCTTTCCGGCTTTTCTCAGAATTTCATCCGCCGTGTATCTGTCCTTAACGCCGCCCGGTATCATCATTAGGCCCTGAGGCTTCAATTCGTTCAACAGAAGCTCGACTTCATCCAGCTCAGGGAATAAGACAAGCCCCCTGCCCGAGTCTTGTATGCGTTTCAAAACGGGTAAAAAGTGAGTTGTTTTTTCCTGACCTGCAACCCGGGTCCACTGTATCATTTTTATTTTCGGCACCGATAATATGTAATCCAAATGCCTGATTTGTTCCCGACCATCCAAATGATATATTGCATCGTCCAAAACCTCGGTAGTTCTAATTAGTTCATGCAACGCGAAATCTTTATACATATCGCTTGAAAATGTAACGGATATATCACATTGCAGCTGCATAAGCTTCCCTTCCGAATAAAGGTGCATCCAGGAGTGGGAACTCCCGCCGAAATTGTTTTCACGCACCGCATCGAAAAGGTCTGCAATGGTGTCCTGATAGACATCTATTATCCTGTCAAGCGCGTTTTTGACGCTTTCGGGCTGTTCAATAAGGTCGATCAGCAGCATCTCTGACCCGTATAAAGCGTCCAGCGCGTCAAGAGACCCGCAGTTGTCGGGCATCGAAACCAAGAATTTGCCTATTCCCTCGGCGCTGAGTTCGCTGACAAGCTTTTTTTGTTTCAGAAAAATTTCGTTGGTGTTTTTATCAAAATCAACAGCAATATCGTCCAGATTATCATAGGCGGGCTTCTGCCAAATAGTATCCACTTGCAGGTCGACTTTACTTCCCAGATAAACCGAGTGACCGCTTGTGCCGAAGAAAGGGAAGATGCAGGGCAAAGCCTCTCCTAAGAAATCATGGTTTTCAAAATACTCCAGATTTCTTTCCAACACCCAATCGGTGTCCAGATAGTAGGACTTCATTTCTTCTTGATTGTTGGGGTCGGGCCGCCTTGTTTTGGGGACAAAACCGTGTTTTTTAGGGACAACCATCGCTATGCAGCAACGCTCGTTCTGCATATTCAGCAGTTCGAGAAGACTGTTTTTGACTTTGGGAAAATCCGCTTTGTATTTCATTAAATCACTCCTAGCCTGATTCGCTTACAGAGATGTAATTAATTGCATATTATACTATGAAAGCATGCTTGTCAATCAAATAATCGCCGACAGAAGGTCAATCGGCTCGAAATGTTGCCCGAAACCGAGATGCCGGGCGTTTTTACGGCAGGATTAATAAAGTTTGGCTTTGGGTCAGAAATTCCAGATTCGGTGGCATGGACCCGGCCTTACCCGCATATAAATGGGATGGTGACAAAAGCGCTGGAGTTTATTGCGCAAGACTGAATCGGAAAGAGATGTGTTAAAGAATGAAAGTTTTTTACCCCGAGGGCAACCTTATCGATACCGCGCGCAACCAAAGATATATCCGCTCTGCCGAAGGGCTTGCCGAGGCGGCGCTCGAGGGCTGTATTCTCGAAGCAAGGGCGGTTCTTTGTGACGCGGGACATAATCTGCATGTCGAGATGCCCTGCATGGAGGGGATTATCCCATACCATGAGGGGGCAATCGGGATAGCCGAAGGGACAACCCGCGATATTGCCCTTATTTCACGTGTGAGCAAGCCGGTCTGCTTCATGGTGAGAGGGTTCGAGGATATGCCGGACGGCGGCAGGCGAGCAATCCTGTCCCGCCGTGCCGCGCAGGAAAAATGTCAGCTTGAATATATAAACAAGCTGCGCTGCGGAGATATAATACCGGCAAGGGTTACCCGGCTGGAATCCTTTGGGGCGTTTTGCGATATAGGCTGTGGTCTCCCCGCCCTTATGCCGATAGCAAGCCTGTCGGTGAGCAGGATAACCCATCCGTCCGACAGGTTCTGTCCGGGCATGGATATACTGGGGGTTGTCTCGACGATTGAGAATGGGCGGATATGCCTGTCCCAGCGTGAGCTGCTCGGCACATGGGAGGAAAACGCCGCCTTGTTTTCACAGGGCGAAACGGTGGAGGGAATCATTCGTTCGGTAGAGGAATACGGGGTATTTGTCGAGCTGACGCCCAACCTCGCGGGGCTTGCCGAACCCCGGGCGGGCGTCGCTCCGGGGCAGACCGCCGGGGTTTACATAAAAAGCATTATTCCTTCAAAGATGAAGCTCAAGCTGGTGATTATCGACACCTCGCCTCCCCCGACCGAGCGCAACCCGCCCAACTATTTCATCACGTCCGGACATATCGACCGTTGGGTGTACTCCCCCGCCGGATGTTCCAAGATAATCGAAACCGATTTCAGCGCAAGAAACCGACAGTAAAAAAGCACCCC
>JAAYKB010000104.1 GCA_012522615.1 Clostridiales bacterium | reverse complement strand
TGCACTTTAAAGCGATAGAACGGTTTTTGTGGATTTTTCTTACCTTGTTTTCTATATAACCACATATAATAAAGATTATTCCGTTATGTCCGCATGTTATTCTTGAATGGGTTATCAATATGTGCTATACTGCCAATAATAACCGTATACAGAAAGGTGGCGCTGTCATGGGTAATTCGTCCGCTGAACTGAAGGAATGGATTGCCTCGGCCAAAGAATATACTCCCGCGTTATGGGATCGTCTCCCCGAGCTTGAGCTTTATATGGATCAGGTTCTGACCTTTATGAACCGCCAGCTCGAGCCGTTTTCGCCGGACGGAGAGCGGCTTTTGACCCCGAGCATGATTAACAACTATGTCAAGGACGGCGTTCTGCCCCGCCCCGAGCGAAAAAAGTATTCCAAGCTCCATCTCGGGATGCTTTTAATGATTTGCTCGCTGAAATCGGTGTTGTCTCTGCCCGAAATAGCCGCCCTGCTGCACGGTCTGTCGGTTGACGAAAATATCAATCAGCGCTATCAGGACTTTGCAGTCACCCACGGAAATGCCATGAAGGAGGTTGCCGCCAGGATTACAGAGGCGCCCGAACAGGATAAGGAAGCCCTGTGCCGTCTTGCTATGCAGCTTTCGCTTGAGGCTAACGCCCGGCGGGTTGCGGCGGCGAGGATATTGAAGTCGATTGCCGAACCGGCATCCGAAAAAGAAAAATCGAAAAAGGAAAAGGACTGATACGCCCGGTATCGGTCCTTTTCCCTCCTCGATTCACGAGATTTCAACCTGCTATCGCCCTGCCTATAATGAGTATAAGATAACACACGGCATAAATCGCCGGCTGGTGCAGAATATAAATCAAAAGCGAATGCCGTCCCACGCTTGATAAAAAAGGGACCCTTTTGCGGTACATCCATCTCGGAAACCTCCCCTTTGCCGCCCAGACCCCCGCAAAGCTCCCCCCGAGAAAACAGAAAATCCACGGCAAAACGGGGAAATAGTCGGCGGTTTGCACCTCGCCCAACCCGAGCCAGAAAAGCCAGGGCTGCTTCCATGCCTTTGGGATTGACCACGCGGCAAGCCCTTTTATGCCGAGGAGAGAACCCTTATAATCGGGCACCCACCATGTTATCAGCAGTAAAAGACCGCATATAATAAGCCCCGTAAGGGGAGGGATGCGGTCAAGTCCCCGCCTGACAAGCCCGAACAGCAGTATCGAGACGCTGAGAAAATGGAGGATACCGAACAGGATTAAATCCTCGGGTCTGAATACCCAAAGCACAGCCGAAACCGTAACCGCGACTCCCAACAGCAGCAAACCGCGTTTTATGTTGCTTCGGGAAAGACGGCTTGAGATTCCGCAGATAAATATGAACAGCCCCGCAAAAAACGGCTCGGCAGGCGTGAAAAAGCCGAAAAGAAACCTGCCCCAAAACCGGTCAAAAAGATACCCGACCGTATAGAAGCCGTGGTATGCCACCATGAGAACAACCGCAAATCCCCGAAGCTCATCCATAAAATGAATACGGCTTTCGGTACCTAGAGAACGGGTATTTTCGCTCACCTGTAAATCAACCCCTGTAATAATTCCCCGATATCAAAAAGGAATGAAACTTATGAATTACCATGATTTAATCGGCAAGAAAGCAACCCAGGAATGGACGGTCACGCGGGAGCTGCTTGCCAGCTCTCTCAAAAGCGGGGCGGTGGATGTATTTGCCACCCCGTTTATGATAGCCTTGATGGAGTACACCGCCCTGATGCTGGTCCAGCCGTTTTTGGACGACGGGATAACAACCGTCGGCACGGCGGTAAACATAACCCATTCAAGCCCCTCGCCCGAGGGCGCGGTTGTTCGCGCCGAAGCGGAAATCCTTGAAACCGACGGAAGACGCTTTCTGTTCAGGGTCACCGCCTGGGATAACGCCGGATTAATCGGCGAGGGTACGCATGAACGCCATACCGTAAAGCGCGACAGCCTGCAGAAAAAAGCGGCCACCCGCCTTTTGTGAGCCTTAGCTCCACTATACCGTTTTTTGGCGAGTGACGCAACCCTAAAAACCGGATTAATAATATGAAATCTGTCATCAAAAGCCGTTGATATCCCGGCTTTTATATGGTAATATAATGCATACCCCATAGCACGCAGGTATGCCGACTTTCAGACACGCATATTCTTAGACTGTAATTTACGGTTGATTCAATTACAAGATGTATAAACAACATTAATTAATACTACGAGGACAACATATGGACGTATGGATTTCAATCAAAGGCATACAGAATGCCGACGGCGAGGATCACATGATGGAGCTTGACACCGCCGGAATCATGGAAAAAACCGGGGAGGGCTATAAGCTCGTTTACCAGGAGAGTGAAACAACCGGAATGGAGGGGGTAACCACCTCCATGTATATAAGCCCGAGCGCCGTCACTCTTGAGCGGCGAGGCAGCATGAATTCCCTGATGGTTCTCGAAAAGGGAAGAAGAACGGTCTGCAACTATGACACAGGATACGGCAATATTATGATGGGGATTTATACTTGCGATCTCAGCACCGACATGACCGATGACGGCGGAGAGTTTCGTTTTCATTATACTCTTGATATCAACTCGGGTATGGCGTCCTCACACGATGTGCATATCACCGTCCGAAAAACCGATGACAACCCGATAGCAACCGCGAGAAAAAGAAGACCCTTAAAAAAAGCTCTCCACTGACTGCGTTTTTCTTTTCCTCAGAAAGGAACGATTATTACCATGTCAAAAATTGTAGCGCTGGCGGAAAGTCAGCTTAGGGAGGCAATATTAGCGTCCATGGGAGAGGCGGTCGCCTCAGGCGGACTGCCCGCCCAGCCTGTGCCGGATTTCGGGATAGAGATTCCGTCGGACCGCGCCCACGGCGATCTGTCCTCAAACGCCGCCATGGTTTCCGCCAAGGCTTTTCGGCTGGCTCCGCGCATGATTGCCGAAATCATAAAAAACCATCTTGTTCTGGACGGCACGTATTTCGACTCGGCCGAGGTGGCGGGACCGGGCTTTCTCAATTTTACCCTTTCGCCCGCGTTTTATGCCGGAGTGGTAAGTGATATACTCGAACAGGGCGCTCAATACGGGCGTTCGGATTTCGGAAAAGGCCAAAAGGTCATGGTCGAATTTGTTTCCGCCAACCCTACCGGGCCCATGCATATGGGCAACGCCCGGGGCGGGGCGCTGGGCGACTGCCTCGCCGCCGTTTTGGAGGCGGCGGGATATGATGTCTGGCGCGAATTTTATGTAAACGACGCCGGTAACCAGATTGAAAAATTCGGCATTTCCCTCGAAGCTCGGTATATCCAGCACCTCAAGGGCGAGGACGCGATAGAGTTTCCCGAGGACGCGTACCACGGGGACGATATTCGGGAGCACGCCGCGAATTTTGCTGAAAAATTCGGCGACAGGTACCTCGAAGCGCCCGAGGAAGATCGCCGCGCAGCGCTTGTCAACTATGCCCTTCCGCTCAATATCAAACGGATGCAAAGTGACCTTGAAAAATACCGCATCACCTACGACTGCTGGTTTAAGGAATCCACCCTTCACCAAAACGGCGAGCTTGAAGATACCATACGTATTCTGACCGAGCGCGGTCTGACATATGAAAAGGAGGGGGCGCTTTGGTACAAGGCGTCCGAGTTCGGGGGCGAAAAGGACGAGGTTCTTATCCGCGCCAACGGACACCCGACCTATTTTGCCGCCGATATAGCCTACCACCGCAATAAGTTCGGGCGGGGATTCGATATCTGCATTGATGTGTGGGGGGCCGACCACCACGGGCATGTCGCGCGTATGAAGGGCGCGATGGACGCCCTCGGTCTGGACGGCAGCAGGCTCAAGGTCGTACTTATACAGCTTGTCCGCCTTATGAGGGGCGGGGATGTTGTGCGTATGTCCAAGCGGTCGGGCAAGGCAATACAGCTTGCCGACCTGCTGGACGAGGTGCCCGTGGACGCGGCTCGCTTCTTTTTCAACCAGCGCGAAGCCAACACCCAGATGGATTTCGATCTCGAGCTGGCGGTTGAGAAGTCCTCCCAAAACCCGGTTTACTACGTACAATACGCCCACGCGCGTATCTGTTCCATCTTCCGCAATCTCGCTGCCGAAGGAGTATTCCCCCGCGATTGCACCCTGCAGGAGCTTGCCGCCCTGGCAACCCCGGATGAGAAGGAGCTTATCCGCCATCTTGCAGGATACACCGGCGAGCTTGTGGAGGCGGCCAAGACAAGCGATCCCGCACGGATTACCCGCTATTGTCTTGATCTTGCCGCGTTATTCCACAAGTTTTATAACTCGTGCCGTGTAAAGGGGGAGGACGAGCCCCTTATGCAGGCAAGGCTGGCACTCTGCGCCGCGACACGTCATACATTACACAACGCCCTTACCCTGCTGAAGATTGATACGCCCGAATCCATGTAGCTTCATAGTTATATGAAAGGAAGGGTTTTAAAAATGAAACTGCCCTGGAGGCTGCCCTTGCTGCTTGACGGCGCGACCGGCACCCAGCTTAAGGCGGCAGGTATGCCGGAATTCGTGTGCCCCGAGCAGTGGATACTTGACAACCCCGATAAGCTCACCGATTTACAGCGCTGCTATATTGACGCGGGGTGTGACGTTTTGTATACTCCCACCTTCGGCGCAAACCGTATCCGGCTTTCCGGATACGGTATCGGTGAAAAAGCAGACGAGATCAACCGCAGGCTGGCATGGCTTACCTGCCGCCTTGCGGAATCGGAAAAATCCCGGCAGCTCCTGACCGCAGGCTGTATTGCTCCGACAGGGTTGAAACCCGCCCCTTGGGGGGATACCTCCTTTTCAACCTTTGAACAGGTGTTTTGGGAGCAGGCGTCGGCTTTGCAGGACGCGGGGGTTGATATGCTGGTGTGTGAAACCATGACCAGCCTGACCGAAGCGCGGGCAGCCCTGATTGCCGCGAGGAACACCGGACTGCCAGTGATTGTAACCCTCACTGTCGACAAGGAGGGAAAAACCCTTTCGGGAGCGCGCTTCCTGCCCGCCGTAATTACCCTCCAGTCTCTCGGAGCTGCAGCCGTCGGGCTTAACTGCTCGGTCGGAATAGCCGGAATGGCCGAACAGATCGCCGAAGCTCTCCCCCATGCGTCTGTGCCCCTTGTCGCCAAGCCGAGCGCCATGGGCGAAGACGGCGAGATGTCACCCGCACGGTTTGCGGATAAAATGAAGCCGCTGCTTGAAGCGGGTGCCGTAATTGTCGGGGGGTGCTGCGGCACAACGCCCGAGCATATAGCGATGCTAAGAGGTATGCTCGACCGGCATCCGATTATCGTCCCGCGCGAAATCGATTCCAACGCCTGCGCGGTAGACAGCGAAGCCTTTTTCCTGACCGAGGATATCGAGTTCAGCGAGCCGATAACCTGTGACAGCGATCTTGCGGACAGGCTGATTGAGGCTGAGGAATGGTCAAACGCCGCTTTGATACACATCGGTATCCCCGACGATATCGACAAACTGCTGGAGTTTGGCGGAATGAGCCGGATTCCTCTCGCAATCCATACCGACAGCGCAATTCTGCTTGACGATACCCTGCGCCGTTTCCCCGGCAGGCTGATTGTGGATTCCCTGTGCGAAATCGACAAGCCCTTGCTCGAGGACATCGCCGCACGTTACGGCGCGGTTGTGTTTTAGACGATATTTATTATGTGTTAGTTCTTAAAATTCACAACTCCCGCCTCCCATAAAAATGGGGGCGGGAGTTTTTTAGAAACGGTATGCCGTTCGTAACAGCAGGGTCGATGTGCGAAAACACATCAGCTCTGCGAAAGGTGAGGCAATATCCTTCACAACCGTTACGACGCTATGGCAATTATAATTATACCATAATTATTATAGCAAAATTTTTTACTTGTCTATTATCGAGTCAAGAACCTTGGCGTAGACATCTGCCTGACGCAGACCGACCTGGGTATCGACCAACTCGCCCTTGTTGAAGATAAGCACGGTCGGGATGGATTGGATACGGTAACGCGCGGCAAGGTCGGGTTGTTCATCGACATTAACCTTGGCAACCGCAACCCGTCCGGCATACTTCTCGCCAAGCTGTTCGATAACGGGGCCCAGCATGCGGCAGGGCATACACCATTCCGCCCAGAAATCCACCAAAACTGGTTTATCTCCCTTGAGCAATGCGTCAAATTCGGATACATTCGGATGAACAATCGATGCTGACATAATTAATAACCTCTTTTCATTTTTATGATTTGGATTTGTCTATAAACTTCGCTGCATTCTGCGCAGCTATCAATCCCTCGCCGATCGCTTTTGATATCTGCAGGGGGGTGCCAGTACAATCCCCCGCCGCATAAAGCCCCGCAATACCGGTTTCCATATCACGGCTGACCTTGATATACCCTTTTTCGGTCTCCAGCCCGGGAACAAGGGCTGCGGGTGCAATGGCGCTGCGAAGAATGAAAATCCCGTCTGTCCGGTGTATGTCGTCTCCCACCCTTGCGGCCGTGACAAAATCTTCGCCGACAACCTCGCTGACAGCACCCGAAATAAACGGGATCTGGCTGTTAAGCTCCTCTGGGCGCTCCCCCTTTGCGACCAACATCACCTTAACGCCGATACTGCTAAGAAAGTTGGTCTCCTCGACGGCGTCGGGGGCAAGCCCCCATACAAGAGCATTTTTGTTGCGGTACAACATGCCGTCACAGGTGGCGCAGTAGCTCACTCCCCGCCCGAGCAGGACTCCCTCGCCCGGAATCTCTTTTGCCTTGGCAACACCAATCGCCAGAATTACGGCAGATGCCTCGACAATATTGCCGCCGAAATTGATTAGAAAGCGGTCGCCCATCGGCATGATGTTGACCACCCGCCCCTTTTCGGGCGTGATACCGAGACTTTCGGCGTGTAATCTGAATTTTTGCATCATTTCGGCACCGGAAATCTTGTAAAAGCCAAGATAGTTATCCACGTTTTCCGCCTTTTCAAGCGGGTTTTCGCCCGCCGAAAAAAGCCTGACGCTTTTCCCGCGCGCCACCGCGTTGACAGCCGCGGACAGTCCGGCAGGACCTCCGCCGATTACCGCAATATCGATTCTTTCGCTCATTCTTTCGACCAACCTTTATTGTTTGGATTAATTCCAAACCTATTCCTTTTCCCTTTATATAAAGAGATAAACTATTTCCAAATTTTTATTCTTCCGTTCTCCTGAAGCTGGATAAGCACCATTACAATAACGGGGAACAGCAGCATTCCGAATATACCGATGGCGCGCAATCCGAGGAACATGAAAAATAATGTGACAAGGGGATTCAGTCCGATTTGCTGGCTGACAAGCCTCGGTTCGAGGACGTTCCGAATCACCGTCACCACGATATATGTTATGCCAAGCCCAATGAACAGCTTATAATTCCCCATGACCAGGGAAATGATGGCCCACGGAATCAGTATGGTGCCCGTGCCCAGCACCGGCAGAATATCCACAAGGGCAATCAATGCTGCGACAAGCAGAGCGTAGGGTATCCTCAGGAGCGAGAACGAAATGCTAAGCTCGACAAAGGTGATGGTCATCAGCAGCAGGTAGGCGCGAAACAGCTTGAATATGGTGTTTGTGCAAAGGCTTTTTGTAAGCCGGACTGTTTCGATATGTCTCTCCGGAACCTGCCGCATGAGAAAGGACATCACATTTTGATAGTCGATAGTCAGGAAGATCGAGGCCACCACCCATATGATAAAGCTGACAAGCAGCATGGGAAGACTGGTTGTAGCCGTCGCCGCCGCCTGCGCCGCGTCGGTAAACAACTGGGTCGCAAATCTGATAAGACTTGAGGATACCTCCTTTATCGCTTCCTGCAACGACGCGGTCGCACTTTCTGAAAGAAAAGCGGAAAATTTGATTACAAGCCCGTTGAAACCGTTAGTTATGCCGTTGACGGTATTTTCAATTAAGTGAATATTATTCTTATCCGAAACAAATCTGATTATCCCGAGAACCAGCCGCCATCCCACTATGGCAACAATGGCCGCAAGAATCAGCACAAAAAGAACCACAAGCACAACCGAAAAGAATTTTTTGCTTATCTTGGTCCTGCGGACAAGCCAGCCGAGAGGACGCTGCAGGCTCGCCGCCACAACAAGCGCCATGACAAACGGCAGCATCCAGATAAACAGATAGCGCACCACGACAATGCCTATTGCCAGCAGCACCCCATAATAGAGCAGATTGATGAGAAAGCGGAGCCGCCTTGAGACCTTTTGGTCGGCTTGAAGCACAGAATGGTTGTCGGTAATCATACGATTGCCTCCTTCCCGAACCGCAAAAATATATGACACTAACTTGGTCTAAGCTCCCCTGTATTGGAATCAATTATATAGTACTAAAGCCTTTTAAGCAATATTTTTCTAAATTCTTAATAATTCACAACAATCAATAAGATGTTTTGCTTGACAAATCAGGAACCAGTCTTTATATTATTAGATGAAGCAACAGCCGTGCTGCTTCATTAAAAACTGAATTTGTATGAATAATACTGATCTCAAGTAAGAAAGGTAATAGCCAAACCGCTTCACGAAAACCATAAATACAAGTTTTCGCTCGCGCTTTGTCTGCCTTTCTAATTGAGATAAGTATAACAAGGGGTGCTGGCAAATCGGCCGGCTGAGAGTAAGCCCGAGGCTTTAAACCCTGAACCTGATCCGGATAATGCCGGCGGAGGGATGTTTTCATCTGGCAGCGACGTTCAAAAACGGCGTCTGTATATAAAAACCTCCACAAACCGTGGAGGTTTTTTAATAACATTTCGCCCGGGGAGATTCTTCGGAATAATGTCATTATCCCATTTATTCATACAAGCATAAATGCTGAAAGGAGACTAAACAAATGAAGTCAAACAAATCAATCCTACTTGCCGAAAGCGGCATTATGCTTGCCTTCGCAACCATCCTCAGCATGATTGAGGTCATTAAGCTGCCCTATGGCGGCGGGGTGACCGCCTTCAGCATGCTGCCCGTAATCCTGATTGCCTGCCGTCGCGGAACGGTCCACGGACTGTTTACCGCCCTGGCGTTCAGCCTGCTCCAGATGCTTCTCGGTCTCAACAACCTGTCTTATGCGACATCAGCCGGAGCGGCTGTCGCGATTATTGTACTTGATTACATTTTGGCCTTTACGGTGTTGGGGCTTGCCGGACTTTTTCGCGGCATGAAAAACCAGACCTCGGCGTTGACGGTCGGCACGCTGGTTGTCTGCTTTCTGCGCTACGCCGCCCATGTTATTTCCGGATGCACCGTCTGGGCAGGCTTGTCAATCCCCACAACCGACGCGTTTTTGTATTCGCTGGTTTACAACATATATATGGTCCCCGAGACAATCCTTACCCTTGCGGGGGCGGTCACCCTGTCGCGCATGCTCGACATACGGGGTGAGCGTATAACGCGGATAGCGGCAAGGAGGGCGCCCGACCTTGCAATCCTGCTGTCGGGAATCGCAAAGGCTTTACTTGCCGCAGCATGTGTAATCGACGTCGCAATGGTTTTCACAAAGCTTCAGAACCCCAGAACCGAAGAGTTTGACGTCACCCAAATATCTGCCGTCGATTGGCCGGTATTGCTTCTTGTGACAGGCGGGGCGATTGTTCTCGCGGTTTTGTTATTCGCCCTTGCGAGACGGGTTCCCGACGACAGTAAGGTCAAGCTGGGGGGACTGTTTGCCGCCCTGCCCGTCGCCGTCTTTATTGCCGCCGCAGTTTATGATGTGTTCATCATCTCATGGTCTTTTAATGAGGATGAGCTGACAGCCGGCCTTGTCGGTCAGATAGTAGTTACCTCCGCCATCGTCGCGGCCTCGGCTGTTTACATCATAATGCGCATCAAAAAAAGGAAAAAATTATAATCGGTTTGATTAAGCTAAAATAACCGCCTGCGCCCGGCAATTGCGCAAGCGGTTATTTTTTTGTAAAAAATACTTGACAACCGTATATACTGTATATATACTATATATACAGTATATACGGTGTACAGGAGGGATTGTGATTGGATATTGTAATCCGAAACACCGACAACATACCGATTTATGAACAGATAGCAAAGCAGATAAAAGAGGCTATCCTTTCGGGTGGATTGGCAGAGGGCGAGCCTCTTCCGTCAATAAGGCTGCTGGCCAAAGAGCTTCGGATAAGCGTTATCACCACCAAGCGGGCTTATGAGGAGTTGGAGAACGAGGGCTTTATTGTAACGGTTTCGGGCAAGGGCAGCTTTGTCGCCGCCGTGAACCGCGAGCTTTTGCAGGAAGAGGCGCGCAAGCGGATGGAAGCCTGTCTCGGCGAGGCTATCGAGGCTGCCCGCTCGGCCGGCGTCAGTTGCAGGGAACTGACCGAGCTTGTATCTATATTATACGAAGAATAATCCGTTGAAAGAGGTGTCTGTATGGCAAATGTGATTGAAATAAGGGACTTGTCCAAAACATATACCGGCTTTAAGCTTGATAATCTTTCTCTGGACCTAGAAGAGGGTACGATTGTCGGACTGGTCGGGGCAAACGGTGCGGGTAAGAGCACCACCATCAAGCTGATTCTGAATCTGATTCGCCGTGACTCGGGAACCGTCCGGGTTTTCGGCAGGGACAACATTATCCATGCTTCGGAAATTAAACAGGAAATCGGGGTTGTGTTTGACGAGCCCTGCTTTCACAGCATCCTCTCTCCAAAGCATATTGCAAGATATATGCGTTCGCTTTACAGGGATTGGGACGATGACCTTTTTGTTTCATATCTAAGGCGGTTTGAGCTTCCCGACAACAAAAAAATCAAGGAATACTCCCGCGGCATGAAGATGAAGCTGTCTATCGCCGCTGCAATGGCACATAAGCCGCGGCTGCTGATTCTGGATGAGCCGACCAGCGGCTTGGACCCGTTGGTCCGTGATGAAATTCTCGATATATTTCTGGAATACCTACAAAACGACAGGAATTCTATTCTTCTTTCCTCCCATATTACCTCCGACCTTGAAAAGGTTGCCGATACGGTTGCCCTTATCGATAAAGGACGGCTTGTTTTTCATCAGGAAAAGGACGTCCTGATAGATGGGCACCTGTTGGTTAAGGGCGGCAAAGAGCTGCTTTCGGCCGTGCCGAATGAGGAGCTGATTGGCATCCGGGAAAACAGGTTCGGTTTTGAGGCTCTTACCAAAAATAAAAGTCTGACAAGGCGTTTTCCCGAATTGATCAGCGAGCGTCCGAACATTGAGGAAATTATGTTGTTTTATACAAGGGGGAATCATCAATGATTAACCAAATAAAGGGTCTCGTCATCAAGGATTGGGCCTTAATGTCGCGTCAACTCAAATTAATGCTTGTTTATATTGTTTTTTTTGTGGGCATATCTTCCTATTGGTCAGATACATCCTTTCAATCCGGATTTCTTTCTGTTATCCTGTTTATGCTTACCATAAACTGCTTTGCCTATGATGAACAGGTTAATTTTGAAAAGCTGGCGGCCGCTTCGCCGGTAAGCCCCTTCCGGATTGTTCTGTCGAGATACATCTCGGCTTTGACCATCGGTATCGCCGGCAGCGCAGCCATCATGCTGGGGAACCTGACGGTTATGCTGCTTCGCCGCACTATGGGTTTTGACGGAATCAAGTACGGCTTGGCAGGTCTCGGAGTTTCACTCTTTATTCTGTCACTGGCATTTCCTCTCGTTTTCAAATTCGGTGTGAACAGAAGCCGGATTATAATCCTGCTGGTTTCCGGCATACCTATACCTGTTTTTATCCTTCTTTCAAAATTCCTCCCCAGGGATTTCCTTTTCAGACTGTTAATAAACAGAACCCTTATTTACCTGCTGCCCTTCATATTTGTTGTTGTGGTTCTGGCGGCCCTGGCAATATCGGTTGCAATTTCTGTCCGAATCTTCAAAAATAAGGAATTCTAAACGAGAAAATTATAT
>JAAYKB010000103.1 GCA_012522615.1 Clostridiales bacterium | reverse complement strand
GATAAAGACTGTCTCGAAGATCTTCGGGTTTACTTTACCGAACGTGAACAGATGGTTGTTGACCGCGCCGTAAGCGTGCGCGCCAAAAACGCCTGCGTCATCACGACATACATCGATATCGAACCACTTCCTTTCAACCGCGGCTATTATTCCTGCGACCTGACCTTCTTCTTCCAGGTTGAAGTCGAAGCCATCACCGGACGCAACTGCCCGCCTGCGAACCTCTGCGGGGTCTGTGTCTTCCGCAAACGTGTGATACTCTTCGGCAGCGAGGGGAATGTCAAGATTTTCAGCAGCGAGTTCCGCGAGGACCGCAACGACCCGCAGCAGATGCTCACACGCAATCTGCCGGTATGCAAGGTTCAGGTGGCCGAACCGATTATCCTGTCGGCATGCGTGGTGGACGCGTGCGACCGCCGCAAATGCAAATGCGACTGCGACTGCGGATGCAGCTCCATCCCCGAAGGAATCGCAAACAATTTCGGCGGCAGCTTTGTTGACCCCGAGGAAAGCAAAGCGGTTTACGTCACCCTCGGAGTCTTCACAATCGTGCAGCTTATCCGCAATGTGCAGATGCTCATACCGGTCTACGATTTCTGCGTCCCGATGAAGGACTGCTCGGTGTCATCCGGCGACGAGCCTTGCGATCTCTTCCGCAAGATGCTGTTCCCGATTGACGAATTCTTCCCGCCCCAGCAAAAAGACAAGGGCAAGTGCGGATGCGGCGACAAAAAATAGCAAAGAGATTACATAATATTAAGGGCGGAAAACGATACCGATGCTGAAGATTTGTAATCAGCATCGGTATTAGTGCTGATAATAATGCAGAAATCCTGCCGATGTAGCAGTCGGCAGGATTTCTGCATTATTTCTTATTGTTCTTGGCATAATATTACTGCAAAGCCCTGCTCATACGAGTCAGGCAACCCTTAAAGAAAGGAATGTGCGGCGGATGGATTGTCAAAAAACCAAAATGTTCTGGTTGGCTGCGCTTATCGTTTTTGTGATATCGTTCGGACTGATATGGCTTGGCGTCCGGATGGTATTACAGCAAAGCCTTGATTTCCAAAGCCTGTTTGCCTATGTGCTGATGGCCCTGACCTTCGGCGGTCTGGCGGGGGCATTTTACGCCTTGAATTTAAAAGCGGCGCTGACCCTGTTCGGCACAGGCCTTATAATCGGTTTCTTCGCGATGTACTGGCATTTCATCGCCGGGATGGACGGCTGGGGCGACCTGTCGGGGATATTCTCCCTGTTCATCTATTCAGGAATAGGACTTGCCGCCGGCCTTTTGACGCAGCTGGTCTGGCATATAATCAAAAGGGGCAGAAAAGGATGATACCATATCCTTGGCTTACGCCTTGCCCGCGCATCCCAGAACGGTTTCAATCTTGTTTTTCACAACGCTTGTGATATATTCCCGCCCGTCGCCGAGATACTGACGGGGGTCAAAGTGGGTGGGATTCTCGGCAAGATGCTTGCGGATTCCGGCAGTCATGGCAAGCCTCAGGTCGGAGTCGACATTTATCTTGCAGACAGCCATGCTGGCCGCCTTGCGGAGCATATCCTCGGGGATGCCGATTGCGTCGGCCATCTGCCCGCCGAACCTGTTGACCGTTTCTACATATTCGGGAAGAACCGACGATGCGCCGTGAAGCACAATCGGGAAGCCCGGCAGGCGGTCCATGACCTCCTGGAGAATATCAAAACGCAGCTGGGGCTTCTGACCCGGCTTGAACTTGAATGCGCCGTGGCTTGTGCCGATCGCTATGGCGAGGGAATCAACCCCCGTGCGGGTAACAAATTCCTCAACCTGCTTGGGGTCGGTGTACGACGCATTCTCCACGTTCACCTCGTCCTCAATGCCGGCAAGCTGACCCAGCTCGCCCTCGACGGTTACATTGCGGGCGTGGGCGTACTCAACCACCTTTTTGGTAAGCTCTATATTCTCTTCAAAGCTGAGGTGCGAGCCGTCGATCATAACCGATGTGAAGCCGCCGTCTATACAATCCTTACAGAGCTCAAAGCTCGCGCCGTGGTCAAGATGAAGGGCAATCGGCAGCCCCGTCTCCTCAACCGCCGCGGTGACCATATGATACAGATAATTGTGGCGGGCATATTTACGCGCCGAGCCCGAAACCTGAAGAATGACCGGAGCATTGAGTTGTTTGCAGGCGTCGGTGATACCCTGAACAATCTCCATGTTGTTGACATTGAAAGCGCCGATGGCATAACCGCCTTCATAGGCTTTTTTGAACATTTCTTTTGTATTGACAAGCGGCATTGTAGAAACCTCCTGTATTTTTTATTCCATTTGATAGTATACATTATTTTTCTACAAATAAAAAGGGGCTTGTTAAAAAATTATCCTGCATTGCATTGATTATTATTGTTATTTTTGTACAGTGCTGCAAAGGCAGGAGGGGTTGCAGCGGCAATAATGGAATATGTACTGCTGCGCAATGCCGGCAAACCGTCCGAAGGATTCGGGCGTGCACCCCGGAAACAGCTCTGCCATGGCGCGCTTCATCCAGACGTCGAGCGGAAAGGCTTCAAGCCGCCCCATGCCGTACAAAAGCACGCACTCGGCAACCTTGGGGCCCACCCCCTTTATGGTTTGCAGCGCGGCGCGAGCCTGCTCAATCGGCATGGCGGCAACCTGTTCAAGGTCTATCTGACCCGAGCATACTCGCTTTGCGGCGTCAAGGATATATGCCGCACGAAAGCCGCACCTTATCACCCCTAATTCCTCTGTGCTCAGACATGCAAGGACAGAGGGCGGCGGAAAGGCAAAATCGTCCCCGCAGGGCGTCCCGAACCCGCGGCAAAGACGGTCGATGATACCCTTAATCCGCGGCACATTGTTGTTTTGCGATATGATAAATGAAATCAGGGCTTCCCACGGGTCCTGCCTTAAGATTCTCAGCCCGCGCGCGAAACATGTGCTGTCCCTTAGGGCGGGATGGTCGGGAAAGCCCGCCCTTACGGCGGCATAATCGCGGTCAAGGTCAAAATATCTTCTCCAGAACTCCTCAAACTCGCCGACGGTTATGTTTAAAAACAATATGCCGTCGTCGAGCCGGCGCAGGGTTATCGGCCGATCCCCGGCGACCCCGTGCCAGTCGCCGTCGGAATTAAGCCAAAAGCGAAAGCACTGGCCGCAGTCGAGCGTCTGCTCAAGGTCAAAATCGTCAATCCCGCTTATTAAAACGCCGTTTTTATGTTGGGTTACCTTCAAGTTATATTCTCCTTTTATGCTTCATTATCATCTGCATATAAAAATCGACTTTATGCGGTGTTTATGTTATTATATCATAGACGAATTATATAAAAAAGGTTGTGGAAATATATGCGCGATGATATTACCAGCATACCGATAAGCGAGGTGTTCGAGCCGCGCGACGGTTGTCCCGTCTGCCGCCTGAGGGACACCCTCGAGGAGCGTGTGGTCGATTATATCACCGGAGCCGCCATGATGGAGCCGGACGTCAGGCAGGAGACAAACCGTCTCGGCTTTTGCCATGTTCATTATCAGATGATGCTGAAAAAGCGCAACAGGCTTGGCGTCGCGCTTATCATGCAGAGCCATCTCGATGAGATTGAAAGACAGGTGTTCGCCGGACCGCCGCTGTTGGGCAAAAGCGCGAAAAATCAGGCAAAGTCGGCCTCGTTTTCGGTCTGCACCTGCTTTGTCTGTCGGCAGATTGACTGGGCAATGGAGAGGATGCTGGCGACGATATGTAGGCTGTGGGAGAACGAAAGGGATTTCCGCAGACTGTTTGAGGAGCAGCCCGCCCTCTGCCTGCCCCACTTTTCGCTTCTGACCGAGGCGGCGGCCAAAAACATGGGCAAAAAATCGCTGCCCGATTTCGGCAAGGCGGCCTCCGGACTATGCAAGTCGTATTTAACGGAATTGCGTAAGGATGTGTCGCATTTTTGCCGGATGTTCGATTACCGAAGCGGGGGAGAGGACGCGGATTGGGGTAATTCAAAGGATTCTGTCGAACGCTCGATCTGGTGGCTGACATCCCGAAAGCCATAAGAAGATATTCAACCCGAAACCATGGCATCCGTAAAGTAAATTTAACCGTCTGTATCCGTTCGTCTACACTTTATTCATGGGATATAATGGATATTAACAGTTTCCACATTCAAATAATGGCGTTTAAAGCCGACTTGTTCACACTTTCAACAGGGTTTTCAACATTTTCATTCTAAAGCCCGATTTACAGTGAGTAAAACAGCCCTTCACAATATGCCATAAAATACCAGTAAATTAGCCCCTTTTATGCTTTTTTTACCCCCAATATTTGTATAAAAGAAGTATAATTACAAATACTTAATTTCAGTTATACTCTTTTTAAACGAGGCCGGTTGAAAAGGCCAAAAACTCAAATATTAAAACATCGGAAAGGTATGGGGTTGAATGATTAAGGGTGTGAACCGTCAGATTATAGAGGTAACGGATACCGGAAACGAATATTTTGAGCGGGCCTTGCTTGTTGTGAGACCGCGTTTTGCCGACACCTCCCCGGGACGTCTGCACGACGAGGCCCGGAGATTCGTCAGGAATGCCGGCGGATATACGAATCTTCGTCTTAACCGGAAAAGACATACAAAGCAGCTGCTTATGCACGCGGGCTCGTTTGGCACGGTAGGCGCGTTGATTGGCGCGTTGATTATGTTGTTCATCCGCTGATTCAACCGAATTCGGCCGGGCAGATTTACAACCGACTTTTGCCTCCTTTGGCACTTGCATTAATAAGGCAATTTGTGCTAGAATACTTTTTAATATTTAATTTTCTACAACTTGACGACCGTTTAAATAAAGAAAGTCTTGATTGCGTGTGCCGAATGGGACAAAGGAGGATGAAAAATGGTAAATAACAATGCCGAAGAAAAGTTTTTAAAAGAAGGGCTTACCTTTGACGATGTGTTGCTTATTCCGAACAAGTCGGATATTCTGCCGGCGGACATCTCGGTAAACACCCGCCTTACAAAGGATATAAGCCTTAACATCCCGCTTATGACGGCCGCAATGGATACCGTCACCGAAACCGAAATGGCGATTGCGATAGCTCGCGAGGGCGGCATAGGCGTAATCCACAAAAACATGCCCATAGAAATGCAGGCCGACCAGGTCGATCGGGTCAAGAGATCCGAAAACGGGGTTATCGTCAATCCGTTTTTTCTGTCCCCCGACCATATAGTAGCCGATGCAAACGAGCTTATGGCAAAATACAAGATATCCGGCGTTCCTATCTGCCGCGACGGCAAGCTTGTCGGAATCCTGACCAACCGGGACATGAGGTTTTTGACCGATTTTTCCCAGAAAATCGAAGAGGTAATGACCAAGGATAATCTCATAACCGCTCCGGTGGGCACCACCCTTGAACAGGCGCAGGAAATCCTTCGCCGCCACAGAATCGAGAAGCTTCCGATTGTGGACGAGAACGGATTGCTGAAAGGGCTTATCACCATCAAAGACATCGAAAAGGCCGTCAAATATCCGAATTCCGCACGCGATAAAAGCGGACGGCTTCTCTGCGCCGCGGCAATCGGAGCAACCTCGGATGTGATGGAACGCGCCGCCGCTCTGGTCGAGGCGCAGGTTGACGCTTTGGTGTTGGATTCGGCTCACGGTCACAGTCAGAACATATTGAATTCGATTGAAAAGGTCAAATCAAAATATCCCGACATTTCATTGATTGCGGGCAATATCGCCACGGCCGAGGCCGCCAAGGCCTTGATTGCGGCGGGCGCGGACGCCGTTAAGGTGGGTATGGGCCCCGGCTCCATCTGCACGACCCGGGTTGTCGCGGGCATAGGTGTCCCGCAGGTCACCGCCGTTTTCGATATCGCCTGCGAGGCTTCGAAATACGGAATACCCGTCATTGCCGACGGAGGAATAAAATATTCGGGCGATATCGCCAAAGCGATTGCGGCGGGCGCGGACGTGGTTATGATAGGCTCTCTTGTCGCCGGATGCAAGGAGTCGCCCGGAGAAACCGAGCTATATCAGGGCCGCCAGTTCAAGGTCTACCGCGGAATGGGAAGTCTCGGCGCAATGTCTGTCGGGGGCAGGGACCGCTATTTTCAGGAGGGCAACAAAAAGCTGGTTCCCGAGGGCGTCGAAGGGCGGGTACCCTATAAGGGGCCGCTGTCCGACACGGTTTATCAGATGATCGGCGGTCTGCGCTCCGGCATGGGATATTGCGGCTGCGCGTCTATCGCCGAGCTCCAGAAAAACGCCAAATTCGTCCGTATCACCGGCGCGGGGCTCAAGGAAAGCCACCCGCACGACATTCACATCACCAAGGAGGCCCCGAACTACTCGGTCGGAGGATAGGTTTAAAAGATTTAAAATACAGCACCCGTTTACCAACCGCAGTAAACGGGTGCTGTTG
>JAAYKB010000102.1 GCA_012522615.1 Clostridiales bacterium | reverse complement strand
TTTTGTGCAAAAGGTAGATTATGGAAAATGTTATTGACAATGCAACTATGATGTGATATTATTACATCGCAGGCGAAACTAGGCGTCCTCCGACCAAGTGAAATCCGCGGTTGCATAACACCCGACGACTACCCCTCAACCTTTGAAAGCATCTCGCGCGCCGCCTCAAGATTGACGGGACTGACCGCACCCCCGATTATTCGGGCAAGCTCGTGTTCCCTGCCCGCGTTGTCAAGAACCGTTACGTCGGTGTATGTACGCCCCTGCCGCACAGACTTTTCGATAAGAAAATGATGGTGCGCCTGGGCGGCAATCTGGGCAAGATGGGTAACGCATATTATCTGGCGGTTCTTTGAGGTCTCCCTCAGCTTGATGCCAACCTTATGGGCGGCATACCCGCTTATTCCGGTGTCGATTTCATCAAAAACAAGGGTATCTATATCGTCGGCGTCCGCCATTACCGATTTCAAAGCAAGCATGATTCTCGAGAGCTCTCCCCCCGACGCAATCCTCGCAAGGGGACGCGGCGCCTCGCCCTGATTGGGCGATATAAGGAACTCAACCCGGTCTATGCCTCCGGCCCCCAGCTCCGCAGGCTCAAACGACACGCCGAACCTCACCCCGGGCATATCCAAAAAGGCAAGCTGCTCCCCCACCTTTTTTTCAAATTCCTTCGCCGCCCTTTTACGCGCGTCCGACAGCCTTCCTGCCAGCTCATACGCCTGCTTCTCGGCCGCCTCAAGCTCTTTTTCAAGCTGACCCGCGCGTATATCGGACATCTCGATGCCGTCAAGCTCCTGCATCGCCTGCTCAAGGAAGGCAAGAACCTCCTGCTCGGTGCCCCCGTACTTTGTCGTCAGCCTGTGGATTATATCAAGCCGATCCTCGATCCTCTCCAGATCGCCCGGTTCAAAATCGAGATGGGAGGCATAATCCCGAAGCTCCTCGGCGCACTCCTCAATCTCATAAAGCAGGCTTTCCGCCCGCCGCCCGAGCTCTCCGAGCTCCTCAACATAACGCCCCGCGTCAACAAGATTGTCTACCGCTCGTGAAAGTGCAGAAATAGCCCCCACGCCGTCCTCCCCTCCCGACAAGGCTTCACGCGCACAGTTAAGGGAAACCGCTATCTTTTCGGCGTTGCGATAGATTTCGCGCTGGTTTTTCAACTCCTCCTGCTCGCCCGGACGCAGATTGGCCGCTTCAATCTCGTTTATCTGATAGCGCAGCATATCTACCCTGCGGGCCTTCATCCCCTCGTCCATTCTGGTCTGCTCAAGCTGCCGCCTTATATCGCAAAGCCTGTCATAGGCTTGGGCGTACTCCCCGCGAAGCGGGAGCAGTCCCCCCAGCCCCTCAAGATAATCCACATGCCTTTCGGGCGAAAGCAGGATTTGATTCTCATGCTGCCCGTGAATGTTTACCAGCATCCGGCCGATTGTGCGAAGGACGGAAAGGGTTGCGGGCTGTCCGTTAATGCGGCAGTTACCCTTGCCGTCGGCCGAAATCGTCCTCCGGACAAGCAGCGCCCCGTCCTCGTCCACGGGATAGCCCAGCTCCTCAAGGTTTTTCCGTATCCTTTCCGAAATATCGGAAAAAACGGCGGTAATCATGGCCTCGCTGCTTCCGGTACGGACGACCTCGCGGCTGATACGCTCCCCGAGAGCGGCGTTGATAGCGTCAATCACCATGGATTTGCCCGCGCCGGTCTCGCCGGTAAGCACATTCAGACCCGCGCCCAAATCGATACCCGCCTTTTCGATAACAGCGATATTCTCAATATGAAGACTTGTCAGCATACCAAAGCCATACCTTTCCCTTTTGCTTATCGCCGGACACGAAAGTCAGCTCCTGACCATCCTTTTCAGCTCGGACACCAGATCAATCGAGTTGTTTTCATCCCTCATGATACAGATAAATGTATCATCACCCGAAATCGTCCCGACCATATTTGGGCGGCGCAGGGCGTCCATAGCGGCACATGCTGCCATGGCCATACCCGGAAGGCATTTAACCACCACGATATTCCCCGCATAATCGATGTTTGTTACGGTGTCGGCAAATATGGTATGGAATTTTGATGATATATCTTCACTTTCCTGCTGAACGGTGGAATAATGGTAGTTTCCGTTGCTGTCAAGTGTTTTTATCAAACGCAGCTCCTTAATGTCCCTTGAAACGGTTGCCTGTGTCACCCCAAAGCCGCTCTCGTTCAGAAGTTTAAGCAGCTCCTCCTGGGTATTCACGGAATTATTCCGGATTATTTCAAGTATTTTTGCATGACGCTTGGCTTTCATACTGCCTCTCCTTTCGGTTCACCTTCGGTTGATAAGTTTGCGGTTCAGCACCTGATAAAAGGGAGCTTGCTTAATTATAATCAAACGGGCGAATATATCAGACCGTTCAATCTGCAAGGTATCGTCGGGTTTAATGCGTATACCCTCTTCCCCGTCGACAGTCAAAAATACCTCATGATTATCCGGGTTTTTAGTTCTCAGGTAAAGACGGGTATCCTCACCGAAAATGCAGGAGCGGGCATGCAGAGAATGAGCGCATATAGGGGTAAGCAGCAGGCACCTCACGGCAGGGTCGATAATAGGCCCGCCCGCCGAAAGGGAATATGCGGTCGATCCCGTCGGGGTCGCCACAATCCCGCCGTCGGCATGATAGGTGAGTATTCTCTCGCGTTCGTTCGCCACCTCAAACTCGACCATAGGCGAAAGCGAACCCCTTGAAACAACCCCCTCGTTCAGGGCGCAGAACTCGGCCTTGTCGCCGTTTGACGAACAGACCCTGATGGTGAGCATCATCCGGTTTTCAATCTCATACCGCCCGTCCATGAGGGCGGAAAGCTGTTCCAGCTCGTCGCTTTCAAGCCCTGCCATAAAGCCTAGATTGCCGCAGTTGATACCCAGCACCGGCTTGTTGAACCGGGCCGCCCGCTTGGCCGTGTGGATGATGGTTCCGTCCCCGCCGAGGGTGATAATCAGATCGCCGGCGTCCAAAATCTCATCGGTAGCGTTTTCCGGAAAGACCTCTCCGGCCGGAGGCGTCAAAACATCGGCGCCCAGCCTTAAAAGCGCATCGCGCACAAGGTCAAGCGATTCGCATATGCCGACAGCCTTTTGGTTTGCTATTAACCCAATCTTCATATATTGCCCATCCCTTCCCGGATGATAATTTCAATCCTTACATAAAAGCGACCATGCGGCCTCCTCCACCACGGAAGGTATATCGAAATTCCGATTATCCTTAAATCCCCGACGCAGCAAAGCAAGGTATTCAATGTTGCCTTGTCCGCCGGTTATCGGAGAATAGGTTATATCGACAACCCCGAAATCCCTTTCCCGAAAAAAGGCGATTAAATCCTCGATAACCTTAATGTGAACGGCCTTGTCCCTGACAACCCCGCGCTTGCCGACCGCCCCCCGCCCCGCTTCGAACTGCGGTTTTATAAGACAGACCGCGTCGGCCTCCTTTTTCAGATACGGTATAACAAAGTCAAACAGCTTTGTGACCGATATAAACGAAACGTCAATGGCGCAGAAATCAATCGATTCGGGCGCAATCGCCCCGGACACAAGCCCGGTATCCCGGATATCGGTGCCCTCCATATTGAGAACCCGGAAATCCCCCGCAAGCTTCTGATGCAGCTGCCCGTGTCCGACGTCCACCGCATAGACAAAAGCCGCCCCGTGCTGAAGCATACAATCGGTAAAACCTCCGGTGGAAGCCCCTATATCGACGGCGCGCAAGCCGGTCAGGTCATAACCCCCGAGCTTCAAAGCCTTCTCGAGCTTAAGACCTCCCCTGCCCACATAACGCAGAGGCTCGGCCTTACAGACAAGGGTATCATCCGGTTTAACAAGGACAGACGGCTTTTTGACGACCTCTCGGTTAAGCAGAACTTCCCCCGCCAGAATAATCCGCTTTGCAGCCTCCCTGTTGGCGGCCAGTCCCCTTGCGACAAGCGCGGCGTCGGCCCTCATTTCCCCGGTAATATCTATACCGTCCGCGCCCATGAGTTAATCCTCTCGGTCTTTTGACAGACCCCGCTCACATGGTCGAAAATGCTCTCGGCGTCAAGCCCGGCCTGCCGCAGTCCCGACTGTGGAGTGCAAATAGGAACAAAGTCATCGATAGCCGTGTTGTCATAAAACCCCGTAAAGCCGCGGTTCATCAGCATGATTCCGAAAGCCTCGCCCGCGCCCCCGCTGCGGATTCCCTCCTCAAAGAACAGCACGTTTTGATAGTCGGCGGCAATGGCGGCGCATTCTTCCTCAATCGGCTTAATCTTTGTCAGCTTTAATACGGATACGGGTATGCCGACCTTTAACAGCCCTGCCGCCGCCCTTCTCACATTGGCGAATATCCGCCCGTAGGTCACCAGAAGCACCCTTGCTCCCTTTTCCTTGAACAGGGTGTACGGCTTGTAATCCGGCTCATAATCCTCAAGCCCCTCGAGCTCTCCTCCGCGCGGATAGCGGACTGCGGAAATCCCCGGAACATCATATATCGCCCGTCTGAGATTAATCCTCATCTCCGTGAAACATGAGGGAGAGTATATCGTAACATTCGTGACGGTATTCTAAAAAGCCACGTCAAATATACCCTGATGGGTCTCCCCGTCCTCTCCCACAATTCCGGCGCGGTCGATCGCCAGTATGATATGCTCGTTCGAGATGGCGGCGTCGTTCAATATCTGGTCATAGCTTCGCTGCAGAAATGTCGAATACACGGCGAACACCGGCAACGCGTCGTTATGGGCAAGTCCGGCCGCAAAGGTGACGGCATGCTCCTCGGCAATCCCGACGTCAAAGCAGCGTTTGGAATAACGCCGGTCAAACTCGACAAGACCTGTCCCGTCCTTCATGGCCGCCGTAATCGCGCAGATACGCTCATCCTGCTCGGCCAGCAGACACATCTCTTGCCCGAAAACGGTCGAAAAGCAGTCGGGCGAGGGCTCCCGACTTCCGGTCTGCTCGTCAAAGCATGAAACGCCGTGGTATACATCGGGGTTCTTCTCGGCAAAATCGCACCCCTTGCCCTTAACCGTCGCCACATGCAGCAAAACCGGACGATCCATCCTCTTGGCCGCCTGCAATCCGCGTATCAAATCCTCAAGGTCATGCCCGTCAAGCGGGCCGATATAGTTAAAGCCCATCTCTTCAAAAAAGCTGCTTCGGCTGTACATCATCTTTTTTATCTTTGTCTTGAGATGAAGCAGTCCGTTCCTTATCGGGGTACCGATAAGGGGTATGGCCGAAAGCATGCTGCTGAAATTCATCTTAGCGCGGACATAACGCGGTCTCGCCCTTAACGCGGCGAGATGGCGGGCGACAAATCCGACATTCCGGCTGATTGACATGCCGTTGTCGTTCAGCACCACAATAAGCTTGTCCTTGCTGCGTCCGGCGTTGCTGAGTCCCTCGTAGGCAAGCCCTCCGGTAAGCGCCCCGTCGCCTATAACGGCAACCACCGTGCCGCCGCTTTTCAAAAGCGATTTTGCCTTTGCAAGTCCGTTTGCCGCCGATATCGAGGTGCTGCTGTGTCCGGCGACAAAAGAATCGTGCTCGCTTTCTTTGGGAGAGGGAAAGCCCGAAAGCCCCCCCTCCTTCCTCAGGGTTGAAAATCGGGAAGCCCTTCCGGTAAGCAGCTTGTGCGCATAGCATTGATGACCGACGTCCCAGACAAACTGGTCATGCGGGGTATCAAACACCTTGTGGAGCGCAACCGTCAGCTCAACCACGCCGAGGTTGGACGAAAGATGTCCCCCCGTCTTGGATACCGTCTGAACCATCCTTTTGCGCAGCTCGTCACACAAGGATTTCAGCTCGCCAATCTTCAAAGACTTGATATTCTGAGGCGATTCTATCTTATCTAAATAATTAGTCTGTGCTGATTTACTCTTATTCATAAACCAAGCCTCACTTCCGCGCCAGCAGATATGCGACGGCAAAATTTAAGTAAAATATCAACCGCTATTCGGGTATCAGGATTCCGATAAGTATACCGAGCAGTACGCCGCCAAGCACCTCTAAAGGCGTATGTCCGATATATTCCTTCAACTCGATTTCATCCACTTCCTCGTCGGGTATCCCGTCGCCGTCCTTATCGGCCTTTGATATCTCGATTTCGTTAAGATATTTGTTGAGCAGTCGGGCATGAACTCCGGTCTCCCGGCGAACCCCCATCGCGTCATACATTGTAACAAACGCAAACATAACGCAAAGGGCGAATGTCGGCGTATTGACTCCGTAAAATCTTGCCATGGATACGGTAAGCGCGCACACCATTGAGGAATGAGCGCTGGGCATCCCGCCGGCGCCCCACAGCCTTTCGAAATTCAGTTTCCTTGTGAACACCAGGGTTACAAGCATCTTTGCAACCTGCGAAAGCAGCCAGCCGAGCACGGCCGAGAACAATACCCTGTTTTGAAAAAAGCCTATCAGAATAGACATAAAGACCAACGCCTTTCCGCTGGGGAAATTACACTTCGTTATTTTTTACGTCTTTGCAAAGCCCGCGTCAGATTCCTAAGCCCGTCGGCTTCACCGCCGAAAGGCGCAAGCGCCTGTATCGCCATTTCCGAACGCTTGTCCGCCAATCCTGTGGCCTCCTCAAGCCCGAGAAGCGAAACATAGGTTGCCTTGCCGCTTTCACCGTCGCTCCCCGCCGGCTTTCCTATCTGCTCCGAAGTGGCGGTTGCATCCAGTATATCGTCTACAATCTGAAAACACAAGCCAAGCTGTGTGCCGAAGGTCCGTGCGGCGTCAAGCTTTTCATCATCCGCTCCGGCTATATGACAGCCTATCTCGCATGAAGCCCTTATCAAAGCGGCGGTTTTGCCCATCTGCAGCCTTTCAAGCGTGTAAAGGTCAATAGATTTACACTCGCTTTGCAGGTCAAGATACTGTCCGCCCACCATGCCCTGGGCTCCCGCCGCGTCGGCAAGGGCAAAGGCGGCGAGCAAAACCGATTTTTCCGGCAAGCCCTGCCTGTTCTCAGGATTAAGAATCACTTCAAACGCCCGGTTAAGCAGGGCGTCCCCCGCCAAAAGCGCCATGGTTTCGCCATAGGCGGCATGGGCCGACGGACGGCCGCGCCGCGTCGGGCTGTTATCCATACAGGGAAGATCGTCATGAACAAGCGAGTATGAATGTATCATCTCCACCGCACAGGCAAACGGGAGGGCCTTTTGGACGTCCCCGCCGCATATTCTGCAAAACTCAAGCGCAAGAACCGGACGAAGCCTTTTTCCCCCTGCAGCGCAGGCATATTCCATAATTTGATACAGGGTATTCTGCGAATCATCCTTCGGCAGGTAAGAGGTCAGCGCCCTTTCCACCGCGGCAAGATGGCCCTCCATAACACCGTTATAAAGTCTATCACTCATTCATATACCTAGCCTTTCAAAGCCGTTTATTCGTCCTTGGCTGCCGGATTGTTTTCGCTCTGCTTATCTGAAGTATCGGCAGAAGTAAGCTTTATAATCTTTTGCTCGGCAGTTTTAAGGGCTTTTGAGCAAAAAGCCGTGAGCTTTGTCCCCTCTTCAAACAGCTTCAGCGATTCATCCAGCGTGCATTTGCCGCTTTCAAGCTGGTTTACGATATATTCAAGTCTGGTCATTGCCTTTTCAAAAGTCCATTCTTCAGCCATGCTCTTGCTCCTTCCTTACAACCGGATATAAAGTCAATCAATCCACGGTGCACTCAACAACCCCGTCGCTGACGCGAAGGGAAAGACCGTCCCCCGAGGAAACGTCGGAAACCCTTTTTACCACCCTGTCGCCCGAATATGCTATCGAGTAGCCGCGTGCCAGCACCTTGAGCGGACTTAAAGCGTCCAGCTTTGCACTCACGGCGCCGAGCTGCCTGTTATATTCACCCAGATGACTCTGCGCCGCATGAACAAAGGAACGCGTCAGATAATCCAGCCGCATCGACTGTTCTTCCACATAGAAAAGGGGCGACGTAAGACAACGGCGTGAACGCGCCACCGCCAAGCGGTGGCTAGAAGCGTCCCAAACAGCCTGCGCGCCGCGGCGCGCAATCATCTGCATCTTTGCAAGCTGCGAAAGAAGCTGCTCCCTGTCCGGCACGGCAAGCTCGGCCGCCGCGGAAGGAGTCGGGGCGCGAAGGTCGGCCACAAAATCGCATATCGTAAAATCGGTTTCATGTCCGACCGCCGAAATAACCGGAATACGCGACTCGGCCACCGCTCGGGCAACCCCCTCGTCGTTAAATGCCCAAAGCTCCTCTATCGAACCTCCCCCGCGCCCTATAATGATGACATCGGCGGAATCGGTACTGTTCATCCACTTCAAAGCCTTTATAAGCTGCGGCGGAGCGCCCTCCCCCTGAACCAGAACCGGAGCAAGCACAACCTCGGCAAGCGGGTATCTTCTCCCGAGAACATTGATAATATCGCGAACCGCCGCTCCGGTCGGCGAGGTTATGACACCTATCCGCGAGGGATAACGCGGGATCGGACGTTTTCTGCTTTCGTCAAAAAGCCCCTCCTCCGCCAACCTCTTTTTTAACTGCTCGTACGCTATCTGCAATGCGCCGACCCCGTCGGGCTGCATCTCCTCTATATATATCTGAAAGGAACCATCCTTTTCATAAAGCGAAACCCGTGCTTTTACGATAACCCTCATGCCGTTTTCGGGCTTGAACTTCAATTTTGAGGCGCTGCCGCGGAACATAACCGCCCTCACGACCGCCCCCTCATCCTTGAGCGACATATAAAGATGTCCGGATTTATAATGGTCCGTAAAATTCGAAATCTCGCCGCCGATATAGACCGACGCTAGTTTTTTGTCACCCTCCAGCAGGGCTTTGACATACCGGTTAAGCTGACTGACCGATATAACCTGCATATTCAAACACTCCCTTCGGTCTGAACAGAAGCAAGCAATGCAATACCGGCGGCGTTATCCGCCGAATACTCCGGGGGCGCAAAGAATCCGCCGTATTGTTCTTCTATCGACTGGCGGATGAGCGAATTTGACATTACCCCTCCCGCATAAAGAAGCGGGCGTTTTGGATACCGCTTTGTCAATACCCGGGTCATGCCCGACACAGCCGACAGCACGCTCATAAGACAAAACAGCGCAATTTCCGGATTCGGAGCCCCCTGCTCCAATAGCTCACGGCACTGGTTCTCGACGCCCGAAAGACAGCACCATCCGTCGCGCAGCACAGGCCTAGGATTGTATCCGCCCTTTGCCGTAAGAGCCAGCCTTTCCAGAGCGGGACCCGCCGGAAAGGAAAGCCCGAGCATAAGCCCCACACGGTCAATAAGCTGACCGGCCTTGAGATCAAGCGAGCCCGCGACCCGTTCACAGTATATCACACATTCCTTGTCGGGCCGGACAAGCAGGGCGTCGGTGGTTCCGCCCGACACATGAAAAGCAATAAACTCCTCTTTGAGCAACTCGGTATGTTCAGCCCCGAAAGCCGCAGCCGCTACATGTCCCTGCTGGTGGGTATAACGGGATAAGGGAAGCCGGAGCGCGGCCGCCAGCTGCCTGGCCGAGCCGAGTCCGGATAAAAAGCAGGGCATGTAAGAGCCTTCCGATTGGGACGGGCGGTCCGAAGCGGCAATGGCCGAAAGTCTGCCGTCAAAACCGGACAGCAGCGCTTCAATCACCTCGGGTAACTGACGGGTATGGTGAAAAACGGCGTCCGACTGCCTTAGTCCGAGCTCCCCTTCCCTGACGGGCAAAAGCATCTTTTGCTGAAGCATTTGATTATTACATGAATCGTACACCGCTGCGGAGGTTGTGTAGTTGCTGGTGTCGATACCCAGAACGATACTCACGGCTTATCCCCGCTTTGGCGTGCGATACCGCCCAAAACCCCGTTGATAAAAGCGGGATCCTCATCCCCGCCGTATTTTTTCGCCAGCTCTACCGCTTCGTTAATCGAAACGCTCACCGGAATGTCATCCACATAAAGCATTTCATACACCGCGAGCCTCATTATATAAAGGGCAACACGGGAAATGCGCTCCTTGTTCCACTTGAGCGAGTGCTTTGAAATCAACTCGTCAATCGATGCGATATTCTCGTCCACCCCTGCCACAAGCGAAAGTGCAAAGGCATTCGCCTTAACAGCTCTTGCCTCGTCCGCGTTTTCCAATATATCGCTTATAGGGGCGTCGGTAAATGTTTTTTCAAACGTCAGAATAAACGCCAATTCACGAGCTTCGTGTCGTGTCATGCTTTTACCAAGCCTTTCGGTGCAAAATTATCAATAAGACCCTCTTTTTTTCAAGCAATTATAGTATCACCCAAAATACGACATCTACCATAATAAAGACCCCACACTCCACCGCAATCGAAGATTGCGTGCGGGTCCCCGGGAACCTTGTTGCTTCGCAATAAAGAAACCCTCCACCACCCCGCGGAGGGTTCCGCCCAAATCAAACAGGAGTCTCTTTGTTCTCTTCAAGTACGATTCCCGCAATGTGAACATTAACCTTATTTACCGGCTTGCCTGTCATCGACTGTACCGCAACCTTGACACCGTGCTGTACCGCCGGCGCCACATCCGGTATCCTTGCGCCAAGCTTGATATTTATATAAACATCAAGTATGGTTTCGCTTTCATTGTTCAGCACCCTGACAGCCTTTGCGGCGGCGTTCCCGATTATGCCTCTTATGTCGGCAGGTCGTTGCGCCATACCTGCAACGCCGGGAACCTCCAAAGCGGCCGAGCTGGCAATTGAAGCAATCACATCCTCCGAAATTATACAGCTGCCCTCGGAGGTCCTATACTCATTTCTGTCCATATACAAGCCTGCCTTTCCGTGCTTCGGGATAGAACAGTCTCCCAAACACGATATATTTAAAATCCTTGTTTTTATTATACTTGGTTTGTTTGAATGATATTATATCATAAACTTCTGAAAAAGGCGAGATTTGCATCCGGCTGTCCGGCGACAATGATTTTTAATAAACAGAACATAGTTTATTATACCACAAAGTGACTTTCGGGCAACTGTTTTTTATTATTTTTCATTTATTTAACCGTAACAATTTTAACGTTATCCGCGGTAATATCCGACTGGGCGATTACGATTTCGGTAATCTGAAGGGCTTCGGTATCCTTCAAATTATCCGATCTTACCACTATATTGCATTTATCATCCTCAATATATGCAACACAGTCTGCAAAACCCTTTGCCTTTACAAGGCTTTCAATCTTGCTTTCCTGCTCGACCGCAGCTGCAATCGCCGCGGCCTTTGCAAGAGCCTTTTCCTGCGTCTCCTGCGACGCCTTGGCATTGTTCATCAAATCGCGGATGATGTCAACCGCCTCCTGCCGCGCGTCCTCCCTGTTTTTCCGTGCCTGTATGAAATAGTCTGAGGTGTTTTGGTTATCCTTTGTTCCGGTTGTAACGGTCGAAGGGTTATCGACAAACTTTGCATCCCCGAGATTTCCGGATTTTGAAGTGGATGTATCCGCTTCGGCTGTCAGGGGATTTTGGGACGAGAAGTAATAATTAAGATAAACCGCCACGCCAAGCGCAACAACAAGCACCGCCAACATAACCTGTTTTTTACCGAAAATTCCGCTCATACCTCTCATAGCTGATTCAATCCTTTCATGATTCGATATAAACTTGATTTAATATACTCAATCTGTCAATTTGGTGACGCAAACCCTTTTCGATGATATGTTAAGGGCGGTCGTTATTGTACTGACGATACGCTCTTGCACTATCGGCTGGTCACCTCCCCGGCAAACCACGACAACGCCCTTGACGGTGGGTTGTATTTCGGTAACCAGCAATCCCTGACGTCCGTTTTCGGTATCCACAATTATGACCGACTCCTTTGTATCCATCCGCTCGGACACCCCGTTTGAATCCTCCTTTTTGTCGGAGTTCAAATCCTGTGCTACCGCATATAAATATTCAACCCCGTTTTCCAGCGTCACCATCACACGGCAATCACCCGCCCCCTCTATACTTCCCACAATTTCGGTCAGCTTCTTTTCAGTCTCTTCAATAAATTCCTCGGCAGTTTTTGAGGATTTGGTTTGAGACGATTTATCCTTTTTACCGTCCGGCCAAAATGATGACAAGCCAATCAGCAGTATGCCTATCAGCCCTATCGCAATGATTATATTAAGGCCCTTTTTCCCCTTTATCCATTCCGTTATATTTATAACTGCCGACCCTCTTTTTTTAAAGCCGTCCATTTTTTGACCATCCCTTTCCTAGTCTTGCTGTATTGTCACATCTACCTCAACACCGAGAAGGCCTTGGGCAACCTCTTTTGCCGTCATAAGCTTTTGACTGCTTTGTTTGTCCAGATAAAGGACAACACCGCTAATATATATGCTGTCATCCTCTTCTGTATCCATATTTACCTCAACTTTTACAAGAGAGATGTCATAATTTTTAAAAGCCCTGTCAAGCTGTTTAAATAAAGCCTCGGTAACCCGTTCATGAAGCTGCTGCTTTACCCGCTCCTTTATCACCTCGGCCGAAACCTCCTGCGGAATACCGTCTATATTTATCGGAAGTATGGATTTCATCGAAAGCAAGGGGGCTGCCATACAGCATAAAAAGAAGGCCGCCGTTATCATCCTAAAAATATTCCCCATCCCTTTTTTGGGAGCAAGCATTTGCAGGGCGGTGCATCCGATTGCGGCAAAACATAATGCCGCCGCCCATTTTGTCACCCCGTCCATCACGCCTTCCCCCCTGCCAAGGTCACAACGGTTATCGCCACTATCATAAACATTGAACACGCCGCCAGCACGCCTATCATCAGCTTCAAGACCCCCTGAGCGGCTTTGAACAAAGCCGCAACCGAGCTTAGCGAAAACATTTCGGCCGTCATGGTGCAGAAGCTGAGCAAGACCAGCCACAAAGCGCACTCTATGAGCGGGGGGATAACGATAAGCGCCGCCGACAACATACCGAAACCGCCCAATGTGGATTTGAGCAGCAGCAAACAGCCTTTGATAGAGTTAAACGCGTCTCCCAGGGTGCTTCCGACCACAGGGACAAAGGCTCCGAGCGAAAACTTGATTGCCCGGGTTGTCATGGAGTCCGCCGCCGCTCCTACGAGACTTTGGATCGAAAGCAGCCCCACAAACACCGTAGTGGTCAAGCCGAGAAGCCATCCGCAGGATTTGTTTATCAAGCCGCCGGCGGCGTCAAGCTTTAAGCCGGGCGTCATGGAACCTGTAACCCCGAGCGCAAGCGAAACCGTCATCAACGGAACAATCATTTTGGTCGCGACAAGCGAGATAAGCTCGGCGGCAAACAGCATGACCGTCTGATAGGAAGCCGCGCTTACCGCCTGTCCCGAGACAAGCATCACCCCCGCATAAACTGGAACAAAGCTGAACATAAGCACCGATATGCTCTCGGCGGCCCTGCTGACGTCCTTTATACAGCCCGAGATGGGGATAATCAATGCGGCGCATGCCGTAATCCCGCATATCACGCCGAACGCCTTTGACACGGATTCATCCTTCACAGTCTGGCGCAGGCCCTCCATCAAGGCGTATAAAAGAACAACCCCCAGCAGCACGCCCGCCGAGCGCAGCGGTCCCGAAGCCTTTTCATTGAGCAGTATAAGAAGGTTGTCCGCCACCTTTTCGGGCTTCAGGCTTGTGAATGACCTTGCGTCAAAGCTGTTTATACCTATTCTGTTCAAAAATCCCCTTGTGGCGTCGGGAAGCGAGTTCCAAAGCTCCTCGGCTCCGCTTGCCTCAAGCTGTTCATTATACATCTCCTCGAGCGCGCTTTCCGCCGATACCCAAAAACCGGCGGTTGCCAGCAGTATCATTGTTATTATTAAGACTTTATGTATTCTTTTCATCCCGCCTCACCTCCGTTCATCAGTCGAACGGCCAATTCGGCAACCTTTTCAAACAGTGGAAGCGCCAGAATAAGCAGGAATACCTTTCCCGCCAGCTCGGCCTTTTCGGCCATTGCATTTTCGCCCGCGTCCCTGCAGGCGTCGGACGAAAGCTGTGCCAGCAGACTGATTCCGAGCGCCTTAAATAGGATTATTCCGTATTCCTCGGGCAGCGACGCCGAGCGTAAAAGCGCTTGCAGGCGGCCAAGTACAGGAGCAAGCTGGCTTAACAATAAAATCAAAACAACCGCTCCGGTTATAACGCCGATTGCCATCGAATATTCCGGATGATAACGGCGCAGGAGAACCGCGAGAAATGCCGCTATAACCGTAATTCCTACAATTGTTACCACACTCATAGCTTATAACCCGAAAACAGATTTTACTGTCCTGAAAAGATCGCTTATTTCGCCGACAATCATAGACAGCACAACGATAAGCCCCGCAAGAGTGGTCAGCATTGCCTGTTCCTCCCTGCCGGACCTTATTAAAAGCTGATTCAGCACCGCAACAATAATTCCGATGGCGGCAATCTTGAAAATCAAATCCACATCCATTATTGATTCATCCTTTCTGCGGGAGCGATACTCGTCCTAATATAACAGCAATGCGACGCCGATACCGCCTGCAACGCCAAGCGTCATATATAATTTTCCTTTTGTCTGGGCCTCGGCCCTTGCCTTTTGAAGCCTGTCCCGAAAGAGCTCCCTGTAGGTTTCGCAGTGAAGCAGCTGTCCGGCAATATCGCTGCTGCCCAGCCCGCTTCCGTAACCAATCAATAAATCAAAATCCTCTTTCGTAAATACATTGTCGTCACGGTGCGCAATAATCGCGTTTTTCCACGCTTTAGCCGCAGCTTCACCCTGTTCCATTCTAGCCGCCGCATCCTGCAAAAAAGAAAGTCTCGAAAACTCCCCGCCGGCGGCCTGCCTGATAATTTTCCATATTGGCGCCGCCGAGTAGCGTATCTGTGTTTGCACAAAGACTACAAGGCGTTCCATCTGTTCAAACGCTGATACGCGCCGATTCAATGCGGCTGATGCCGCTATTCCTGTACAGCTCCCCGCAAGAAAGATCAGGGCCGCCCCTATAAGCCGCAGCATATATATCCCCCGCTTTCATAATCCTTGACAGCCTGCCGGGCGTATGCCGTCCTTCAAGAAATATTACAAGCTCAAACGCTCCCGATTCCAGCGCGGCCGCCAGAGGAGGGCGTCTAAGCAACGACTCCGGATCCCGGCAGTGGGCGGACGAAATCGCCGCAACTCCCGAGTTTAAGCCCTCAATAACCGCTCGCGTTTCCTCGGTTGTACCGAGCTCATCAAATATCACAATATCGGGCGCAAGACATCGGACAGCCTGCTGAATCCCTATCGCTTTGGGACAGTTTTTCAACACATCACATAAACCTAGGCTTCCGTTTCCTGACAATTCTCCGCGTTCGTCCACAACAGATGTCTTCCACCTTCGTCCCCTCCCGCCGGTTGAAAGAAGTCTTGCAAGGTCGCGGAGCAGGCTGGTTTTGCCGCTGGATGGTTCACCGCAGACCAGCGCGCTTTGTATGCGGCAACCGTTCCATAATGCCGACATAAGCTCCTTTGCGCAGCCGTCATGCACCCTTGCAACCCTCAGGCATATGGATGTGATGCCTCGATAGGAAACGACCTTCCCGTTCTCCGCAACCGCAGTGCCCGCAATACCGGCGCGACATCCGTTTGCGGCCGTAATATAACCCGCGCGCAGCTCCTGCTGATGGCTATGTACCGAGTATTCGCACAGCTTCATAAAGCACTCATCAAGCTGGTCGCGGCTGCAGAAAAGGATATCCCCGTTATCCTGCAAAACCGGATTTCCCGACATGCTGACCATCCATTCCCCGTCCGGCAGTGATAATGAAACAGGCGCGTCGGCACGGAGTCTGATTTCCTGAACACTCGAAGTTATGCTATCGGGCAGCATCAGCACTGCATCTTTAAGCTCTTCGGGCAGATAGACCGCCGCCTTAGCAAATTCCGTCAACACCTCCATGCCTGTCCTCACCTCACTCAATTAAATAAGTATGAGACAAGCCCGGAAAGTAGAACAACAAAAAAGAGAACCCTCAAACGAGAGTTCTCTGAATATCGGGATGAGCTATAACTTAATCCTTCAAAGTAACATTACTTGCGTCAACGGCAATACTGCCAGAAAGAATCATAATACCTTCAACAATTCCCCAAATCGACATAGCTGCAACTGCAACTCCGCAAGTAATAGGACCGCCAATTAAGCTTACAAGCAACTGAGTAAGGGCTTTTTTCTGATATCCGAGATAAAAATTATGGATACCCAGCCATCCGAGAAAAATACCCAACAGTCCTGCAGCAAGCTTGCTTTTCTGTTCATATCCGTTTACCGGCTGACCGTAAGGTGGTTGTCCGAACGGGGGCTGGCCATAAGGAGACTGCGGGGGCTGGGGCGCGGCATAAGGCGGCTGCTGACCCTGCTGTGCCTCAAACGGCTGTCCGGGCTGCTGTTCGGTTTGTCCGGCAGCCGAACCGCAAAAGGGGCAAAACGCTGCCTGATTGTCTATATCGGCGCCGCAATTGGGACATTTTTTTGAATCCATAAAATCTCCTCCGTTTTTAAAATGGGGTAAACTGGGCGTGCTGTTTTAAATAGTATACTTGTAATCAACCGGCTCTGTCAAGATAAACGCATGACATTCTCTCCGCCACCGAAAGTCTTTGAATAAAACGATACATGGCGGGTATTATAAATCACGGCAGAAAACATTAACCTGCGTTTGCTGTTTTGCTGCCGGAACCGCATTCGGATGGAAGCATTCCGGGTGCGGTTTTCCATGCTTTATTCCAGTGTCAGCTGCTCGCCCAAATCCTCCGCCGCAGGCATTGCCCCGGCTGCCGGCAGGTTTTTTGTACGGTAACGATTCGGCTTAGCCAGCCTGCCCTCGCTATATACTTCTGCTTTTACAAGACGGTTTCTCGCTTTCATGGTCATAGCCTGAACGCCTATTGTATTGCGCGTTGCCTTTACGGACAATGCGCCGGTATGAACAAGAAGCATCCGGCCTGAGCTTGAGGTTAACAAAAGCTCTTTATCCTCGGAAATATGGAAAGCCGCAACCAGCGGGGACTTATCCGAATATGCGCCGATCAGCTTGCGGCGGTTGGTTTTGGTCGAATATGAGGAAAGCTCCACCTTTGCCGCCTTGCCGTTTTCAAACAGGAATATCATATATCCGCTGTAATCCGAGGTAACCACCATATATTTTGCGTTTTCGCCTTCATCAAAGCCCAGCTTGGCGGCGACGTAATCGCCCATCGCGCTGGCCTTGGTATCGGCAAAATCGTTTGCCTTTGCTTTGTAAACCGTGGCCTTGTCGGTGAAGAAGAGCAAATCACGATTGTTTGTGGTTTCCACAGTCTGTGTGATAATATCCCCTTCCTTGAGCTTATGCACGCTGCTCATGCGCAGCGACTGGGGCGTAATCTTCTTAAAATACCCCTCGGCGGTAAAAAACAGGGTGCAGGGATAGTCCGGAGCCTCTTCCTCGATTATCTCCTCTTCCTCGATATCCGATGGGTAAATCAGCTCGCTTCGGCGGGGCTGGCCGAATTTTTTTGCGATATCCTGTAATTCCGAAATAATGATTGCCTTTACCCGAGCGGGCTTATTAAGTATATCCTCCATATCGGCAATATCTTTTTCAAGGCGGGAAATCTCGTCCGTCCGTTTTAATATATATTCGCGGTTAAGATGACGCAGCTTTATTTCGGCAACATATTCGGCCTGAATCTCGTCAATGCCGAAGCCTATCATAAGGTTCGGGACAACCTCGGCTTCCTCTTCGGTCTGGCGTATAATACGGATTGCCTTGTCGATATCAAGAAGTATCTTCGCAAGCCCTTTAAGCAGATGCAGCTTATCCTTTGCCTTGCTCAAATCAAAATATACCCGTCTGCGGACGGATTCGGTGCGGAATGCCGTCCATTCCTCCAATATCTCTCGAACCCCCATGACGCGCGGTATCCCTGCGACAAGAACATTGAAGTTGCAGGAAAAGCTGTCTTCAAGCGGGGTCATCGAAAACAGGCGCGTCATCAGGCGGTCGGGGTCAACGCCGCGCTTTAAATCAATGGTTATTTTTAAGCCCTCGAGTCCGATTTCATTTCTGACATCGGAAATATCGCGAATCTTCCCGCTTTTCACAAGGTCGACCAGCCTGGATATAATTGCTTCGACCGTTGTTGTATAGGGAATCTCCGTAATATCAATACAGTTGGCTTTCTTGTCATAGCTCCAGACCGCGCGCACCTTAAAGCTTCCCCGTCCGGTCTCATATATCTGTTCCATCTCGTCCCGGCGGTAGACAATACGCCCGCCGCTCGGAAAATCAGGCGCCAAAAGGGTTGAGGCTATGTCATGTTCGGGGTCCTTCATTAACGCAACGGTTGTTTCGCAGATCTCTCTGAGGTTAAAAGAACAGATTGAACTCGCCATGCCGACCGCAATACCCAGATTGTTATTCACAAGTATTGCCGGGAACGAGACCGGAAGAAGGGTCGGTTCCTTCATTGTCGCGTCGTAGTTGTCAGTGAAATCTACCGTGTCTTTGTCTATATCATGAAAAAGCTCGGCCGCAATAGACTCCAGCTTGGCCTCGGTGTAACGCGACGCCGCATATTCCATATCCGACGAATAAGCGCGTCCGAAGTTCCCTTTTGAATCGACAAAAGGATGGAGCAGCGCCTGATAGCCACGTGAAAGGCGTACCATGGTTTCATAAATGGCGGCGTCGCCATGGGGATTGAGCTTCATGGTTTCGCCGACGATATTAGCCGATTTTGTACGCGTGCCGCTTAACAAGCCCATTCGGTACATGGTATAGAGGAGCTTGCGGTGGGATGGCTTAAACCCGTCGATTTCCGGAATCGCACGCGACATGATAACGCTCATGGCGTAAGGCATATAGTTGCTCTCAAGCGTATTCGTAATGCTCTGTTCCTCAACCAGACCCGCTCCGGCAATATGCGCGTTATCGGGCAGCTTATCAACATCGGTTGTCTTTTTTGTTTTCTTTGTGCTTTTAGCCATTAAAAGTTCCAGTCCTTTCTGCCGTCGGGGAGTTTTGCGCCAATTTAAAAAACTTGGTTACTGTCTTCTATTTACCAATCAACTCACATCGACCAGTTCAAGATAGAGACTTCCCCGCTCCGCAATGAAATCCTTTCTTCCCGAAAGATTATCGCCAAGCAGAATATCGAACATCTGAGAAGTGGCCTCCGCGTCGTCGGGACGAACCTGTATCAATCTGCGGGTTGCCGGATTCATGGTCGTCAAAGACATCATATCCGGGTCGTTTTCGCCCAATCCCTTCGAACGCTGCAAAGTGTATTTTGCATCCCCCAATGTCGCGAGAATCTCATTTTTCTCACGGTCGCTGTAGGCAAAATAGGTGTCTTTTTTACAGGTAATCTCATATAACGGCGTTTCGGCGATAAACACCTTGCCGGTCTCAATAAGGGTGGGCGTAAGGCGGTAGAACATTGTGAGAATCAGCGTTCTTATCTGGAACCCGTCAACATCGGCGTCGGTACATATAATCACCTTGTTCCATCTGAGCTGATCAAGTTCAAAGGTGGCAAGGTCCTTGTTCGCCTTGCTTTTGACCTCTACGCCGCAACCCAGAACCTTCAGCAGATCGGTTATTATTTCATTCTTGAAAATCTTATCATATTCGGCTTTAAGGCAGTTCAGAATTTTACCTCTAAGCGGTATGATGCCCTGAAAGTCGGGGTTTCTCGCCTGGATACACGCGCCCATAGCGGATTTTCCCTCGACGATAAACAATTCGCGTTCGCTGACGTCCTTGCTTCTGCAATCGACAAAGCTCTGGACTCGGGACGTCAGATCGTTTCCGGACTGAAGAGTCTTTTTAATGTTCAGCCGCGTTGTCTCGGCCTTCTCGCGGCTTCGTTTGTTTATCAAAACCTGCTCTGCAATCTTTGCGGCTTCAAGCGTGTTTTCAAGAAAATACACTTCCAGACTGTGCCGCAGAAACTCGGTCATGCACTCCTGTATGAATTTGTTGTTGACCGCTTTTTTGGTCTGGTTTTCATATGAGGTCTGGGTTGAAAACGAAGACGATACAAGAATCAGGCAGTCCTGAATGTCCTGAAAGGTGATTTTACTCTCATTTTTAAGGTACTTTCCGTTTTGTTTGAGACAAGCGTCGATTTGGGATACGAAAGCCGAACGCACGGCCTTTTCGGGCGAACCTCCATACTCAAGCCAGCTCGAATTGTGATAATATTCAAGCAGATTCTGCCTGTTTGAAAAGCAGAATGCAACATTCAGCTTCACCTTATATTCGGGCTTGTCCGCCCTGTCTCGTCCCTTCCGCTCGGCCGTCCACACCTGTATACCCGTAAGGGCGTCTTGACCCGCAATTTCTCTTACATAATCCTCGATACCGTTTTTGTATATAAATTCTTCTTCATCAAACCCGCCACCGGTACGCTGGCTTCTGAGAACAAACAGCAGGTTCGGATTGACGATTGCCTGGCGGTGAAGGGTGTCCCGAAAATACTCAACCGGAACCTTGATATCGGTAAACACCTCAAGGTCGGGCTTCCAGCGGATACGGGTTCCGGTGTCCTTTTTTAGGTATGGCTCCTTTTTAAGCCCGCCCACATTTTCGCCGCGTTCAAAATGCAAATTATATATAAAACCGTCACGCTTGACCTCGACATCCATATATTCGGAGGAATACTGGGTGGCGCATGCGCCAAGCCCGTTCAAACCGAGTGAAAACTCATAGCTTTCTCCCTCATTGGTGTTATACTTGCCTCCGGCATACAGCTCGCAGAAAATAAGCTCCCAGTTGTAGCGCTCCTCATTTTGGTTATAGTCAACCGGCATACCGCGTCCGAAGTCCTGAACTTCAAACGAACCGTCTTCATATCGGGTGATTATAATTTTTCCGCCATGCCCTTCCCGCGCCTCGTCTATCGAATTGGACAGTATTTCAAAAACGGCGTGCTGACAGCCTTCAAGCCCGTCCGAACCGAAAATTACGGCCGGACGCTTTCTTACCCTGTCTGCCCCCTTGAGGGAGGTTATGCTTTCGTTTCCGTAGCTTTGTTTTTTTGCGGCCATCGGTACCCTTCCTTTTATCTCACTTTAAATACACTAAATAATTATTTATTGCAGCTTTGAAACAACAATTTATTGTAGTTTTAATGGCAAAACCATGGTATAATACACTATATGTTCTGCCCACTTCCATATTCTAGTCCATCAACCGCCTCTCTGTCAAGGGTATGCGGTTATTGTTCATTGCCTGATTGCCAAAAATCCGGAGTTTATTATATAATTTGAGTGGGGTGAAGCTTTTATGAAGAAAAAAACAATTATTATTCTGTCAGTCATCGCAGTTGCCGTTGTATTATGCTCGATCGGTGTCTATAAAATCATCTCGGGGGTTCAAAAGGAAGTGAGAGCAATATCTCAACTCAAGATTGAGGATGTCGATATTTCCGGCGTTGCCGACGGCGTATATAAAGGAAGCTATGAAACCACCCTTGTAAAAGCCCAAGTCGAGGTTACGGTTAAAGAACACAAGATAACCGACATAAAGCTATTGAAGCACGATAACGGAAAAGGCAAGGCTGCCGAATCAATTACCGAAGATGTCGTAAAGTCGGGCAGCTTACAGGTCGATTCGGTTTCGGGGGCTACACACAGCAGCAAGGTCATACTTAAAGCGATTGAGAACGCTCTTAAAAATGCCGTTCAATCATAAGTAACAGCCGCTCTACCGCCAAACAGGGGGTGATATTTTGCGTCAGGAATATATAAGTCAGTGCTTTCCTATACTTAGGGATTTTCTCGGTTATATGGAGGTTGTAAAAGGCCGTTCCGTCAATACGGTCGAGGAGTATTTCATTGATTTACGCACCTTTTTCCGCACTATTAAGAAGTTCCGCGGACTTGTTCCCTCCGATACCGAACCCGAAAACATATCGATTACCGATATAGATATCGATTTTATCCGAACCATCACGCTTCAGGATGTCTATGAATACATGAATTATGTGAAAAACGACAGGGAAAAACATGCGCGCGCTCTTGCCCGAAAAGCCTGTTCGCTCAGGGTGTTTTTTCGCCATCTGACCAACTATACACACCAGCTTGAGGTAAATCCCGTATTAAATCTCGATACCCCGAAAACGAGAAAAACCCTTCCCAAATATCTGACGCTCGAGCAGAGCATTGCGCTTTTGCAGTGCGCCGACGGAGAATTTGCCGAACGTGACTACTGCATGCTTACCCTTTTGCTGAACTGCGGTTTAAGACGCGCCGAAATTGTCGGCTTGAACCTTAACGATATACGCAGCGACGGCACGTTAAGGATTCTGGGCAAGGGAAACAAGGAACGTATCGTATATCTGAACGCCGCGTGTCGGGACGCGCTTGACCGATATCTGCCAACCCGTCCGGTTGACGGGGTTGAAAAGAAGGATAAAAACGCGCTGTTTTACAGCCGCCTGAAAAAAAGAATCAGCCTTCAGGGGGTACATTATATCGTAAAAGGCTACCTCAAAAGGGTTGAGGGGCTCGAGAATTACTCTACCCATAAACTAAGGCATACGGCGGCCACCTTGATGTACCGCAACGGCGTTGACATAAGGGTTTTGAAGGAAATATTGGGACATGAGAATCTGGGCACCACCGAAATATATACCCATCTATCCAGCGAACAGCTTGAAAAAGCCGCAGAGGCAAACCCTCTCGCACACATACGTCCGAGAAAACAAAAAAGCACATAAAAACGGCGGGGAATCCCCGCCGTTTTCGAGTTTTGATTAATACATGCCGTCCATTCCGCCGCCCGGAGCAGCTGCCGCCGGTGCCGGAGGTTCTTTTTTATCTGCAACAAGCGATTCGGTGGTGAGAACCATTGCCGCAACCGAGGCCGCGTTCTGCAATGCCGAACGGGTGACCTTTGTCGGGTCAACAATACCCGCCGAGATCATATCGATATACTCTAACTTGGCAAAGTCAAAACCGTATCCATTCTTGCCGGAATTCTGAATCTTATCAATAATTATGCTGCCTTCGAGTCCGGCATTGACAGCCATCTGGCGAAGAGGCTCCTGGATGGCGCTGATAACGATTTTCACTCCGGTCTTTTCGTCGCCCTCTTTTTCTTCAAGAAGCTTATCCAAATCCTTTGTCGCGTTGATAAGGGCAACGCCACCGCCCGCAACGATACCCTCTTCAACCGCCGCTTTTGTCGCGGACAGGGCATCCTCGATACGCAGTTTCTTCTCTTTCATCTCGACTTCGGTGGCCGCGCCAACCTTTATTACCGCTACGCCGCCCGAAAGCTTTGCAAGACGCTCCTGCAGCTTTTCTCGGTCGAAATCAGAGGTTGTATTTTCAATCTGGCTGCGAATCTGGGCAATACGCGCCTTGATATCGTCGGGATTGCCTGCGCCGTCAACAATAATGGTGTTTTCCTTCTGAACCTTAACCTGACGTGCGCGTCCGAGCATGTCCATGGTGGCCTCTTTCAACTCAAGACCAAGCTCTTCGGAAATAACCTCGCCGCCGGTCAGGGTAGCGATGTCGCGGAGCATTTCCTTGCGGCGATCGCCAAAGCCGGGAGCCTTTACAGCAACACAAGTTAAGGTGCCACGCAGCTTGTTCACGATAAGTGTGGACAAAGCCTCGCCCTCAACGTCCTCGGCAATGATAATAAGCTTACGACCTGCCTGCAGAATCTGCTCAAGCAGCGGCAGGATGTCCTGAACATTGGAGACTTTGCGGTCGGTAATCAGAATATAAGCATCATCAATGACGGCTTCCATCTTTTCCGTATCCGTAACCATGTAGGGAGTAATATAACCGCGGTCAAACTGCATTCCTTCGACAACCTCGGAATAGGTCTCCGCCGTTTTGGACTCCTCAACCGTGATAACCCCGTCGGCCGACACCTTATCCATGGCTTCGGCAATAAGCTTACCGATGGTCTCGTCACCGGCAGAAATGGCCGCAACCCGGGCAATATCATCCGAACCGCTAACCTTTTTAGAATTGGCGACAACGCTGGACACCACGGCGTCAACAGCAACCTCAATACCGCGTTTCAGGCTCATGGGATTTGCGCCTGCGGCAACGTTTTTCATGCCTTCACGGACGATTGCCTGTGCCAAAAGGGTTGCGGTCGTCGTGCCGTCGCCGGCAACATCGTTTGTTTTGGTGGAAACTTCCTTAACAAGCTGTGCGCCCATATTTTCAAACGGGTTATCAAGCTCGATTTCTTTCGCAATCGTAACGCCGTCGTTTGTGATAAGCGGCGCACCGAATTTCTTGTCAAGAACAACATTGCGTCCGCGCGGGCCAAGCGTTATCCTTACCGTCTCGGCAAGCTGGTCAATTCCCGATTGGAGCGCTTTGCGGGCTTCTTCGCCGTAAAGAATCTGTTTTGCCATGTCTGTTTTCCTCCTATAATCACGATTAATTTACAAAGATTAGTTTTCCACAACAGCAAGGATATCGCTTTGACGAACAATGGTGTATTCCTCGCCGTCGAGCTTGACTTCCGTTCCGGAATACTTGCTTGTCAAGACCTTATCGCCCACCTTGACATACATGGTAATCTCCTTACCCTCAACATTGCCGCCCGGTCCGACCGCAACAACTTCGGCTACCTGCGGTTTCTCCTTGGCTGAACCGGCAAGTATAATCCCACTTTTGGTGGTCTCGTCGGCTTCGACCATCTTAATGACGACTCTGTCTGCAAGAGGTTTGATTGACATATTTGCTCCTCCTTGAAGAATTATTGATAATTTTAGCACTCTATTGCCTCGAGTGCTAACCTACTTACATATTTTAACCGGAAAATTGGAAAAATCAAGAGTCAATTTAAAATTTCATAATTATTTAACATATTATTTCACCAGAAATAGGAAAAGATACGTGAAAAGCATTTGTAAACAGCTAGATTACTAAATTTAATTGTAAATACTGTTTTTCTAGCCCCCGTTTTTGCGGTTTCTGATTGAATCAAGATAATCCTGCAATATGATTGTGGCCGCCACGGTGTCCACAATCTCTTTGCGCTTTTTCCCCCTTGTATCTGTCTCATTCAATATCCCGATTGCAGACATGGTGGTCATTCGTTCGTCCCATAGCTTTACGGGCAAACCGCTCTCCGTCTCCAGCAATGCGGCAAAGCTTTCGGAAAAACGCGCGCTTTCGCCGCATGAGCCGTCCATATTGCGCGGATAACCGACCACAATCTGCCCAGCGCCCTGCTCTTTAGCTATTTTTGCAACCTGCTTGACCAAGGCGTCCGGATTTCTCTGGGTAATCGTTCCGTACGGGGAAGCAATGAATCCCGTCGGGTCCGAAACAGCGATACCGGTTCTCACCCTGCCCAAATCCACCGCTAGTACCTTCATATACGGTCTCCCTTTAATAAATTATTTGTTCTCCGGCTGCCATTCTCTAACCGTTCCGGTCAGTTGGGCGATACTGCCGAGCCCTAAAGACTCGGCATAGCTTTCAAGCCCTTCGATAATCTTTATGCACGCAAACGGGTCGTGAAAGTTAGCCGTACCGACCTGAACCGCAGTGGCCCCCGCAATCATCATCTCGGCTGCGTCCTGCCATGTCGATATCCCGCCCATCCCCACAACCGGAATCTTAACTCGCTTGTAAACCTCCCGCAC
>JAAYKB010000014.1 GCA_012522615.1 Clostridiales bacterium | reverse complement strand
TTTCAAAATGACCTCGGCGTTCCATGCGGTTCACGATTTAGCGCAGGATAAAGGCTTGTATATGCGGGATGCCGCCTATGTGATTGCTATTAACCGTGTAGCAGAGGCGGTTAAACTCCGAGGATGGATTTAATATCTATATAATACTTGTTTTAGACTATATCAGGGGATAGGATATAGTCTAAAATTTTATTATGAACTTTAAAGGGGGATTTACATGAGTCGGGTTAGTGATAACTCCAATGAAGTGTTAGCGGAACGGGCAAAGGAACTGGAATGCCTGTATGAAATTAACGAGGCGCTGGCAGGAGCAGATTTGCCCGATGTGCTGCAAAAAATATCCGAAATTATTCCGTTGGGGTTTAGGGATATACACAAATGCACCGCCGATATCTATTTTGACGGGCAGCATTATTTCACAAGGCAACCGACCGAAAACTGCGATGAGTTGCAGACCGATATCATTATAAACGACTATGTACGCGGATATATAAAGGTGATGTATCCCAAAGGAACATTTCAGGATAAAGAGGCCTTTCTCCCCCAGGAAGCAAGGATGCTTAAGACCATTTCAAATATCATTTCAAACAGTGTTTACAAAAAGAATCAGACGCATGACTTTCATCCGGGTACGGAGTGGGAATCGATAATCGAGCTGTTGAGAAACACGGATAATGAAATGCTGCTGCTGGTCTGTGAGAAGATGCTTGCCGTGCTCGCCAAGGTAAGCCCTGAACTTCTTGTAAGAATCTTTGATGAAATGAACTGGTCGGAATACAGGAAGCAGGGGGAGATAAACTCTCCGCTTGGAGCGTTACCGAAAATAGATGTCGTTCATCTAAGTCATGTGCTTTTTTCCTCGGTTGCGGGCTGTCTGAGCAATAAACAGATTTATGAGTATATCTGCTTGTGGATTTACCAGAAAAAGACTTCAGATCTTGTTAAAATCGTCAGCAAAAAGAATTCGGATATCAGAAGTATTATAAAGGCGATACAGCATTATAAGAACGCTGTTGAAAGAAATAAGATGTCGAGCGAACCCACAAAACGGTGGCTGACGGTCGAGCTAATCCGTCGCTTTATTACCCAAAGACCTGAGGCTATTACCAATATTCAAAAATATATTGACATCGACGCTTTTTGCGAGCTACTTGAAAACTTTATCTGCTCCCCCATGAGCAGCGGCACGATTGGCGGCAAGGCCACAGGATTTTTTATCGCCAACCAAATAATAAAGTCAAACGCCGACAATAATCCTCTGCTCAAAAACATCAAGATTCCGAGAACATGGTATATTTCATCGGACGAGCTTGCAAATCTTATTGAATTAAACCGCTTTGACGAGCTCAACGAGCATAAATACCGTGACATCCTGGATATACGCATAAACTATCCCCGCATCATCCAAATGCTAAAAAGCAGCAGGCTTTCGCCCTATATAGTAAACCAGCTTGATCAGATTTTGGATGAATGTGATGGTAAGCCCCTGATAATCAGATCATCAAGTATGCTGGAGGATCAATTTAATTCATCCTTCTCGGGCAAATATAAAAGCCTGTTTATTATCAATGCCGGAACCAAAGCCGAACGCCGCGAGCAGTTGATGGACGGTATCCTTGAGGTATATGCCTCGATGTTTAATCCCGATTCAATTCAATACAGAAAACAGCGTAATCTGATTGACTGTATCGAGCAAATGGGCATTATGATTCAGGAGGTTGTGGGGAGAAGGGTGGGGCCTTACTTTTTTCCTCTCTATGCCGGCGTTGCATTCAGCAATAACGAGCTGCGATGGTCTCCCCGTATAAGGCGTGAGGACGGTCTTTTGCGTATGGTTATGGGACTGGGGACAAGGGCGGTGGATCGAATTGGCGAGGACTATCCTATTCTGGTTTCGCCCGGACAGCCCAACCTCGAGGTCAACCATTCCCCCGAGGAAATCCGCAAATACTCTCCCCGCATGATTGATGTTATCGATATGGAAAAGGGGCACTTTGCGACCTTGCCGATGTCCGAGCTTATCAAGTCCTATGGAGCGAAAATTCCCCATATTGTAAAGGTCGCCTCGGTCTTTAAAAATGACATTCTGGTTGACGCCAATACCATCACCACCGATTTCAAATCGGAGGAAATCGTCATCACCTTTAACGGCTTGATACGCAATACCGATTTTGTCAGGCAGGTAAAGGCGGTTTTATCGCTGCTCAGCGAAACACTAGGGTACCCGGTTGATATTGAGTTTGCGAGTGACGGCGAAAGCTTTTATCTGTTGCAATGCCGGTCGCAAAGCGTAAATTATAATAATGTTCCTGCGGCAATACCCTCTGGTATTCAGTCCTGCGATACAGTCTTTACCGCCAACAAATATGTTTCAAACGGTCGGGTTACAGGAATAAAAAGCGTTGTATATGTTGACCCTGTCGAATATAGCAGGCTCGAAAAATACGAGGATTTTATAAGTGTTGCCAATGCAATCGGCGAACTAAACAGGATGTTGCCCCGCCGAAGCTTTATTCTTATGGGGCCGGGGCGCTGGGGCAGCCGGGGTGATGTGAAGCTGGGGGTACCGATAGCCTATTCCGATATTAACAACACTGCCATGCTGATTGAAATTGCCCATAGGGAATCGAGACACCAACCCGAATTGTCGTTCGGCACCCACTTTTTTCAGGATTTGGTGGAAGAAAATATAAAATATCTGCCCCTCTATCCCGAGGACGGGGAGATTATATTTAACCACTCGTTTTTCCGTTCTCCCAACGCCCTTTCAAATATTATGCCGTCATATTCACATCTCGGCGATGTTGTGAAGGTTATACAGGTTGAGGAAAACTTTTTTGGCAAGCAGCTTTTTGTACTGATGAATGCAGATCTTGAAAAGGCGATTGCCTATATTGACAAGCCTGTTAATCCGGATATTGAGGAAGATTTAAAACAAATAGTTTATAAAGAGACCGGGGATGAGGACTGGAAATGGCGTCATTTCATGGCCGAGAGGATTGCGGAAAAGATTGATATGGATAGGTATTCGGTAAAGGGTATCTATTTGTTCGGCAGCACGAACAACTGCACCGCAAAGCTTAACAGCGATATCGACCTGCTTATTCATTTTGACGGCACGCCGGAGCAAAAGCAGGAACTTGACAGATGGCTGGATGGCTGGAGCCTGGCATTGTCCGAAATTAATTTCCTCAGAACCGGACATCAATCGAACGGACTTTTGGATGTTCATTATGTAACCGACGAGGATATAAAAAACAGGAGTTCTTTTGCGATAAACATCGGACTGCCTTATAACCCCGCCTTTCCCCTGAGGGTTAAAAACGATCAACCGGAAAGTGAGGATGGAATATAGTCGTTTTTTAACAAAGCAATAATTCATCTCTCCTAAAATTAAGACTAAATTTGTCCCTTCGCGCATATATTCAGTACCAGAGGACTAGGGGAGGTGCTGTCAATGAAACGATGGAGAAAATATATCGCGGCTTTTTTATGCGTAGCAGTTACAGCTATGGCGGGAACGCCGTCGGTTTTCGCGCAGCAAAAGGGGAAAATCATTATCGATATTGAGTCGGGAGAAACAGCGGAAGAATTGATGAATGAGAGCGTTCCGGCATGGGCGTCGCCCGATGATGCAATACCTGCAGATGCCAAGGCACTGAATATTGGCGGGGAATCGACCGCTTTGCTTGAGTTGTCAAGCGGGCAGGTGCTTTTCGAAAAGAATCCGCATAAAAAGCTACCGATTGCTTCGGTTACCAAGATTATGACCATGCTGCTTATTATGGAGGCGGTTGACAGCGGGGTTATATCGCTAAACGATTCGGTAACATGCTCGGCACATGCGGCGTCTTTGGGGGGATCACAGATATGGTTGGAGCAGGGGGAAATCATGACGGTTCATGATTTGCTGAAGGCTATTGCGGTGGTTTCGGCCAATGACGCGTGCGCCATGATGGCCGAATATATATCCGGTTCGGAGGAGGGCTTTGTTCAGAGAATGAACGAGCGGGCTGCCGAGTTGGGTATGCGCGACACCTTGTTTGTTGATTGTAGCGGGTTGGATGATGATGGCTACTCGTCGGCGTATGATGTTGCGCTGATGTCGCGTGAGCTAATGAAGCATAGAAAGATTATCGAATACACAACAATCTGGATGGATACGCTGAGGAACGGGGAATCGCAACTTGTGAATACCAACAAGCTGGTTCGCTTTTATCCCGGGACGACCGGGCTTAAAACCGGGACGACCAGCAAGGCGGGACACAACCTTTCGGCGACAGCCGAGCGGAGCGGAATGGGGCTGGTAGCGGTTATTTTAGGATGCAAAACAACAGATGAGCGGTTTGGCGGAGCGCGAAAAATGCTGGATTACGGTTTTGCTAATTTCTCGGTTTATACGCCTAAGATTGAGGAAGGAGCACTCAAACCGATTAAGGTTTTGCGCGGCACAAAAAACAGCGTAAAAACAGAGATGAAAGAGCTGCCGCCGCTCTTGATAAAAAAGGGACAGGAAAAAAAGGTTTCCCAGACCCTGACCCTTGCCGAGGATTTAGAGGCTCCCGTGTTGGAAGGGCAGATAGTGGGTCAGCTATCCCTGATGATTGAGGGTATCGAAGCCGCAAAATATGATGTTTACGCTGCCGGCACGGTTCCCCGACTCGGTGTATTGCAGGCGTTTATCAGGATATTCAAAGCATTGGTAGCATAAAAGGCTGATTACTAGCCACCCGTCGCCCTTTTTAAACCAGGCGGCGGGTGGTTTTGACTCGTTTTGCCCCATCAATATTTTCATTTCTGACCTGTGTGTCAGAAAATCCTGCCTTTTGATATCTACTTTTAAAAGGGTGGGCAGAAAATCCCGTTAAATTCCAGAATACGGATTACCATCACCCTACCGGACGACTATACATCCCACGTTATTTGTTGTGTCACAACAGACGGCAAGGTCAAAATTTTACGGTCAACCGTAACAGGCGGCAAAATAAGCTTTGAAACAGAGCACACAAGCTATTATGTCCTTGCCGAAAAAATAAAATGCGGGTTCCCGCAGACGGGCGACAACGCCAATTTACTGCTTTATATAGCATTGATGGTGTTCTCCACAGGCATCATCCTTATGTGCAAACATTTGGAAAATGCACAGGGTTGACGCGGTAAGGAATTTCTTTTTTATCTTCATTTAAAAAGATATAAAATATAAAAACGTCCCGTAATCCGTATGGTTACAGGACTTTCATGTTTTTGGTGGAGGCGAACTCGAACGAACAATGCCCCCAGATATGGATGATGAAGCACTGCGAAAACTGGAGCGTACCGTTTTGCCATCCGCCCCGATTGTTGTTATCATTCAAATCGGCCGCTGGACGCTGAACTATGCTTCTGATGAGGCAACGCTTCTAAAATAATTAATAAGCTTTACAATATGTTTTATATAACCAATATTTAAAATAGCATCACATGCAATCATTCTAAAAGGACTTATATCAAAGCTTATTTAGATTGTTGAGTAGCATCTCTTTAAATACAGGTATGTTGTCATTTTCTTTTGGAGCAGGAATCATTTCTATGATTTTTCCATTATCAGAATCAAAGAATAGTAATCCAATTTTTGCATTTGTAACAGCTCTACTTAATGCTTCTGTAAGTTTCCTTTTAGGCAAACAAATATATGCCTTATCTGCACCCAATTTGTGATTTTTTGCTTGAACAATTGCATGTTTCCAATTGTTGACTTTAAATTCTATTGAGATGACTTCATTGGTATCTTTTAATAACACAACATCAATACAACGTGACAGAAATGGGACTATATATGCGTCGGTGGTTCAAAAGAAAAAACAGAGGATACGGGGTCGGCATCCGAATCGATTACAGGTTCAATATCGAAGGAAACCTATAATACAGGTACTACGGCGGACAAGAAAAAAGCAGATAATACTACCGGTA
>JAAYKB010000101.1 GCA_012522615.1 Clostridiales bacterium | reverse complement strand
TCAGTCGATTATTCAAAAATATCAAAACGAGCTGATGGATTACTTTAATCGCAAGGTAATTCCAGATACACAAATGCCGGATTTGCCAGCCCCAAAAAAATCTGTCCAATCACCCCAACAGACAGGATTTCCCAAAGCAAAATCAACTTCGCTGGCGGTTGAAGACGACTGCCCGCCCTCGCCCTCAATGCTGCGTCCGGTGCAAGACCCCATACGTAACGCCGATTCCCGTCAGCCTGTTTATGCTCCGGCTTCAATCGGTCTGATTGTGTCGGATAGCGACTGCCCGCCGACCCCTTCAATGCTGCGCCCAAAATACGATATTTGGGCGGCGGCGCGGGCGGAACGGGATGAAAATGTCCTGAAAACAAGTCGAGAACGCAATCTTGATTTTGTGGAGGAGGTTTGTCATTCCCCGTCCAAATTTCGTCCGTTTCGCACCGATAAGAGGGCCGTTTTGTCCAGCATGCTGCCGCCCGATAACAGGCCTGCAAATATTCAGGTGAGGGTGACGACCGGACGGACCCCGGTTCCGGTCTGTGGGGCAAAGGTCACCATAATCCGAAATGGGGCTTCCACGCAAAAGATACAAAAGACCTCCCAAACCGACAGCAGCGGGAGCACACCGGTTCTCTCAATACCCTCCTGCAATCCCCCCGCCCCCTGCACAATTGAGGTTACGGCAAACGGATACTGCAGTGCGCGATATTCCGGTATTCCACTTTATAACGGGATAACCGCAATACAGAACATCGACCTGATTCGGCTGCCGTCGGGTCAAAAGCCGGATTTTGTGCTCCAGTTTGACGGTTCGCCAAGCAATCCGAAAGCCGACCAAACCAACTAGTGGGAAGTGCCGTTTTGAAAAGATTTGTCTTCTTAAAAAATGCATTTATATTGACCGCAACATCACTGCTGCTGCGTACAGTAGGTATCTTTTTCCGCGTTTATCTCTCCAATAAAATAGGCGCCGAGGGTATGGGTCTCTATCAACTCGTATTCTCCATATATATTCTCGCGTCAACCTTTGCAAGCTCCGGAATCTCAACCGGAGTGACCCGACTTGTAGCCGAGCAGGCGGGTATGTGTACCCGCAGAAACATCCGCCGTATCCTTCGGCGCGCCATTTTGGTAAGCTTGCTGATTGGAATTATCTCGACACTGGTGATATTCTTCGGAGCAAAGCCGATAGCAAGATACGGGCTGGGGGATATGCGGGCCGTGCCCGCCCTGCAGATTCTGTCACTCGGGCTTCCTGTAATGGGAATATCCTCATGCCTGCGCGGATACTTTATCGCAAGGCGCAGGGTGTCGCGCTCCACCAATGCGCAGCTTATCGAGCAAACCGTAAGAATTCTTGCCATCTTTCTCATTATCGACCGTTTCGCATCCATGGGTATAAGCGCCGCCTGCGCCGCGGTTATGATTGCCGATACCCTGGCCGAAACCGCTTCCTGCCTGCATCTTTGGATAGGTTATCTCGGTGACCGCAGGCGGATTTCCGATAGTCCGGAGACCAAAACCGCGGTCAAGCCCCGCATACTGCGTCGACTGCTTGCCATAGCCGTTCCCATTACGGCCGGGAGATACCTCAACACCTCCCTGCGAACGGTTGAAAACCTGCTGGTTCCAAACTGCCTCACCAGATTCACCCGCTCGAGGGAACGAGCCCTGTCGGAATTCGGTATGCTCAAAGGAATGGCAATGCCAATCCTGTTCTTTCCCTCCTCACTGCTGTCGGCATTCTCCACCCTTTTGATTCCCGAGATATCCGAGGCCGCCGTTTTGCATCAAAAAGAAAAGGTCAACCGCGCGGTCAACCAATCTTTGCGTATAACCCTGCTTATGTCGATTCCGATAAGCGGCCTTTTTACCCTGTTTTCTTCACAGCTCGGCATTCTTATATATAACAGTCGGGAGGTCGGCTTTCTTATAGGAGTGCTTGCCCCCATAATGCCCTTTATGTATCTGGAAAGCGTGGTGGACGGACTGCTTAAGGGGCTTGACCAGCAGGTCAGCTCCCTGAAATATAGTGTACTTGATTCGGTTATACGGATTACCGCTATTGTATTGATTATTCCGACAAACGGAATCAAGGGCTTTTTGTTTATTATGATTGTCAGCAATATACTGACATCTTCACTCAACATCCGCCGCCTGCTTGTCATTACCGGAGTGAGGATGAGGTGGGCGCAGTGGGTGCTCAAACCCCTGCTTGCCATTGCAACAGCGGGGGTTTCGGCTTACGGGCTTCATCAAATATTGAGCCAAGCCGCGCTTTCAATGATTGTGACCTTGGTGCTGTTGTCTGCCGTTGTGGTTGCGATATATGCCGTTCTTCTGTTTTTGTTCGGATGCCTCGATAAAAGGGATATAGGCTGGCTCCACCCGGTCGGCAGACCGCGCGCGAACAGGGAGGCCGACCTTAAAGCTTTAAGGGAAACCATAACCCCGTCCTTCCGCGCCTTTTGAATTATTGTACTATTCTATCCGAACGGCGGTTCCCGATGCGGTAACCATCAGCATACCGTTGTTTGAGCCCAGCACTTCATAGTCCATATCAACCCCGACAACGGCGTTTGCCCCAAGCTGATATGCGCGCTGCTCCATTTCACGCAGGGCGTGATCTCTTGCCTGCATCAGTTCATCCTCATAGCTTCCCGACCGTCCCCCGAAAAAGTTGGTCAGCCCCGCCGCAAAATCCTTGACAAAGTCCACGCCCGAAACCACCTCGCCGAAAACGATGCCTTTGTACTCGACAATTCTTCTGCCCTCAACCGAGGGTGTTGTTGTAACTATCATGAGTCACCCGTCCCTTTCATTTTATTAATAATGCATAGGCGATACTATCATCTTTTTGAATTATAGCAGATATTCCTTCTTCCGCATAGTATGAAGTAAAAAGGAAGGAGGAACAAGCCCATGCTTTTGGGCAGCTTTGAACTGCTTACAAGGGACCCTATCCTGACAGGCGTGTTTGTCGGCGGGTCTGTTTTGGTTATTGCCATTATTACTTTAATCATAAAAAGAAAACGCAAAAAATCCGGTTCGGGCGGCGGAAGCGCCGTGCCGCTTTTTTCAAGCATACCGGAACTGAACAAAGCCATCGAGTTTACAGGCTTTGCATACCTCGAGGAACAGGATATATTTTATTCCCTTATGTATCCGTGGCAAAGGGATTTCGGATATTGCCGGTTTTATGACGAGGCAATGGCGGCATTGAGCATGATTGTTGACGCCGAACCGATTTATTTTGACTATGACGGCAAGCATTGGCTGATTGAGTTTTGGAAGGGTCAATACGGCATGACCACAGGCGGAGAGGTGGGAGTCTATTACACCGAAGACGATGTTACCGACCTTATCGACTGGAACGGAAGGCTTTATCAGAGCGTGCCGGACGACGAGATGCTGGATATATATCAGACCCTTTATAAAAACGGTCGTCCGCTTTTTACCCGCAGCGAACGGCACTGGTGGCTTACCGGATTTGTGCTGGGCGAGTTTTCGCATCCGGACGAGCTTTCTGCGATTATTCGTATAACATTCCGGGATTTGGAGATGCGCGACGCCTTTCTCAAAGGGTTGAGGGAGGCGGGATATACCCCGCATGAATACCGCGTCAAGCGTAATGCGGTGGCAATTCATTTCGGCAAGCCGCATACCTCCCAGCCGCTGACCCGCACCAAAATTACGGACAGTCTGGTCCAGAACAGAAACCGCGAGTTCTGCGAGCTTTACCAAAAAATCACAAAACCGTTTAACACCATTACCGATAAATTAAACGCCCTGCGCCAAGAGAATGAAGCCCTGTATAACCAGGCCATTCATTTCGGCAAGCAAAGGGAGCTGTTTCAATCTCTTAACAGAATAAAAGGGGAGAGGGACAGTGACTCTAAACAAACGCCTGAACAGGCTTTTTGAAACCGCGCCCCGAATTCCCTTTGATAACCGGTCAAAGCTTGTGCTGTTCAGCGATTGCCACAGGGGTGAAGGGAGTTGGGCAGATAATTTCGCAAAGAATCAGGGATTGTTCAGTTACGCGCTCAACCACTATTATGAAAACGGCTTCACATATATTGAACTGGGCGACGGCGAAGAATTGTGGGAAAACAAAAGGCTGCAAAATATTGTGGACAGCTATCGCAATATATATCGTATGTTTTCAAGGTTTTATGGTAAAAAGCGGCTCTATATGCTCTACGGCAACCACGATATGGAGAAACGCAATCCAGAAAAAACCAAATGCCTGGATACTGTTTTTGATTCGAGAAAAAATTGTCTGACTGCCTTGTGCCCCGGTATAAGCTTTTATGAATCTCTTGTTCTTAAGGAAAAAGACGGAGACACTGAAATATTGCTACTACACGGACATCAGGCCGACTTTATAAATTATAACCTTTGGATACTATCCCGTTTTCTTGTCAGATACCTTTGGAAACCGCTTGAAATGGTCGGCATGCACGACCCGACCAGCGCCGCAAAAAACGATAATAGACGCATCTCCATCGAACGAAAGCTGATGGGATGGTCGGAAAAGGAAAACCGCATGCTGATTGCGGGACATACACACCGGCCGCTTTTCCCCGGGGAGGACGAACCGCCGTATTACAACGACGGTAGCTGTGTACATCCTCGCTGTATCACCTGCATAGAAATCCAAAACGGTGAAATAATGCTTGTCAAATGGGCATATTTTGTCCGAAAAGACGGGACCGTATATGTCGGGCGCGAGCTGCTTGAGCCGCCGCGTAAGATTATTTCAGGCTAAAGTCTGCAAACAGAAATAAAACAACCCGCAGGCAACCGTGGGTTGTTTTATTTATAGACTGTTTTCGACTATATAAAGTCCTTAAAAATCAACGGGTTAATTTTATATAGGCCGTGCCTTTTGCTTTCCTTTTTTGGCCTTTCCCTGAATTTCGGGTACAGGTCTGACGGTATTCTTTTTAAAATGGTTTCGCTGGTCGGCTTCGGTCCCGTGCGGCTCTTCGGGATCGGGCCTTCTCATACCCGCTTTTGCCATGCCCATCAACATCCTTTCCTAATAATGCACTATTAAGAATAGTATTGCACATTTCTCGGTTCTATATTATTGCCGGCAATCTTTCTTTCTGAAAAACAGGATATATGCCGCAATTATGACCGACCCTCCGGCCGCCAGCATGACTACAACCACCCTGGCACTATTTCCGCTGCCAGGAGTTACATTGTGTGCGGCCGCAAGGATGGGATTTGCCCTGCCGCTTTTGAGATGGGATGATGCTTGGTTTGATACCGAGGCTGTGCCTGATTTTACCGAGCCGAGTGTGGTAATTGCTGTTGTAAGGGTTGTGATTGTAGGGCTTGAGGAAGAGGTCAATCCTGCCTCCACACTTTTTTTGGCCTCTGCTGCAGGCAGGTCGGTTTCCTTTGCTTGGGTAGTGCTACCGCTTGCGGTTGTGACTGCGGGTATGGATGCTGACGGTGTAGGCTCGGGTATTGGAGTCAGGATACAAAGCTCTCTTATATAGACCGTCTTTTGCGAACTGCCAATCACGTGTATGCAAACACCCAATATCTCGATATTGCCATTCTTGTCTGCTAATTCAGAAATCATCTTCTCGCTGCCCTGTCCGTTATCTCCAGCAAACATGCCGTCGAGCCTCAGTTCCCCTGTAAAGGATCTGGACGACGCAATTATTTGACCGGAATCCTCATCGATTAAAGCCCCCTTGATTTCTGAATTCAGCACGACAAACCGCTCGGTTCCGTTTTTGTCGAGGAAATTAATAATGAGGCTTGTCTGAATTTCCGGCGTAAAATCATATTTAATTCTGTCGCGGTATATGTTAAAATTCGTTCTGTCTTTAAGGATACAACGCATATACGGCCAAAACCCGTTGGTGTTTCCGAACTTCCAGCCGTCATCCGATATTTCAACCGTAGCTTTTGATACCCTGCCTAAGAAAGACGAGTCTACCGAGACCCACTCATCCGCGTCTTTGGATAACAAATCTATTTTTTTATTCGACAATTCCGCCGATTCTGCCCAGGCAGTCAAGCTGAACGGGAAAAGTAAGGTTGTAATTAAAAAAATAATACCGACAAGCTTTTTTATTCTCATTGACCTTCTCTCCTGCAAAATTTTTAGCGGTCGCAGCACTATTATGTTCCGTTATTTCCATAACCGACAATTATTTTCATAAATATACCAATTACAACGTTTTCAGTCAACAACATGTGTGTTTTTTTCACATTATTACACAACAGGAAATATATCTGCTAGCGCAACATAAAACAGGTGTGCATACGAGTACCCCTGTAAAAAGAGAATAAAGCCTTATAAAATCGGTTCAACTTGCAAAAAAAGGCAAGAGATTGATTTTACAGCCCCCTAGTGATATAATGAGGCGTAATGTATAACATTACATGTGAATCGACTGGTTTCAAAGACGGTGGAATGGAGATTAATATGGCGATTCTTATTTTTATTTTCAACCTGCACTTAAAGCTGCTTTATTTCCTTTTCAAGTTGCTCCCCGTGGACAAGCGCAAGGTTGTTTTCTTGAGTAGGAATTTTGATTCACCGTCGCTCGATTATCGTCTGCTCAATGATGAGCTTAAAAAAAGCCATTCTGAATTATACGCGGTTTTTCTCACTCGAAGAATCCACAAGGGCATCTTTCAGCTTATAGGCTACTATTTTCATACCCTGCGTCAGCTTTATCATATTGCGACTACGAATGTCTGCGTGCTTGATTCCTATATAATACCCATCAGTGTTTTAAAACACAGAAGAACCCTTCGCGTCATTCAGCTTTGGCACGCGATGGGGGCGATAAAGAAGTTCGGCTACCAGACGCTTGATACAAAATACGGGCGCAGCTCAAGGCTCTCCCGCATGATGCGCATGCATGAAAACTATGACTACGTAATTTCGGGCTCGCAGGCAATGATTCCTTACTTCAGTGAGGCTTTTAATGTTCCTTATGAGCGATTTGTCCCGACAGGAATGCCGCGAATCGACTATATTGTAAATAAAAAAAACATCATCAGGAAAAGAATCCGCAAAAAGTATCCGGCTCTTACCACCAAACCGGTTATCCTCTATGTACCGACCTTCCGACCTCAGACAGACGATGCGCTTGAACACCTTATCAATCAGGTTGATTTCAGCAAATACATACTGATCATTAAAAAACACCCAAATGACAAGAGAACCTATACAAATGATTGTGTAACATCAGTTGACGGATTTTCATCGCTGGACCTTCTTACCGTGGCGGATTATGTTGTTACCGATTACTCTGCAATAACCATTGAGGCGGCTGCGTTGGAAAAGCAGATTTATTTTTATGTTTACGACTATGAGCAGTATTGCGAATCAAATGGTTTGAATCTTGATTTGTTTGAACTTTTTCCCGACGGTGTTTTTAAGGACGCGGCTGGACTTATGCATAAAATCGAACAAAACGAGTATGACCTTGACGTCGTAAGGAAGTTCAAACGCACCTATGTAATAAATAACGGCGACGCAACCAAAAGGATTGCAAACCTTATCAAGGAATGCGCCGAAGGCAGGTATGCTGAGTAAGTATTAAGTTATGATTTCTATAGAAGAAATATGGTGGCGCAAAAGTGAAGGGTATTTTAAACCGGATATTGGTAAAACTCAAGAGGCTGACAAAAAGAAGCCCCGCAATCAGATTGGTTGTACGAAGGCTTATATATATATTCAAAAGCATGTTTTATTTACCTTTTTATCTGTTTTGCAAAACCCGACCTGACACGGTTTTATTCGAAGCTTATATGGGACGCTCTTACGCGTGCAGCCCCAAAGCGCTCTATGAAGCCATGTTGGATGACGAGGATTTCAGGTCTTATGAATTTATTTGGGCTTTTTGCAACTGCGACAATTACCTTTTTCTTACGAAAAACAGAAATACGCGTATTGTAAAATACAAATCACTTAATTATTACATTACATATGCCAAGTCAAAATACTGGATTAGCAATTCGCGTATACCAGAGCATATCCGCCGCAGGCGTGATCAGGTATATTTGCAGACATGGCACGGGACGCCGCTGAAGCGGCTGGGCTATGATTTGGAGATAGAAGGCGGCAATGCAATCAATACAATCAAGGAGATACGCATAAAAAACGATCGGGATGCAAGGCGCTATACCTACCTTTTGTCACCGTCATCCTTCTGTACCGAAAAACTCACTTCCTCGTTTAACCTGAAAGACCTTCATTCCGATGATATTATTATTGAAGCAGGCTACCCGCGCAACGATTTTCTGTTTACCTACAGTGAGCAGGATTGTATCCGGATAAAAAAAGCCCTTGGCATTCCGGAAAACAAGAAGGTTATTCTCTATGCCCCCACCTGGAGGGATAACCAGCACGAGGCAGGGCTCGGGTATACATATACGCCGGGTGTGGATTTTGAAAACTTGCGCAGACAGCTTGTTGACGAATATGTTATACTGTTTAGGGCGCATTATTTTGTTTCCAACAGCTTTGATTTTGAAGCATACCGCGGTTTTGTCTTGGATGTCTCGCGCTATGATGATATAAACGAACTTTATATCATCAGCGACCTGCTGATAACCGATTATTCGAGCGTCTTTTTTGATTATGCCAACCTTAAAAAGCCTATTATATTCTATATGTACGACCTTGACGACTATAAAAATCAGCTCAGGGACTTTTATATCGAGCTTGACAGCCTGCCCGGGGAGATTATACAGACCGAGGACGAGCTGATTAATGCAGTCCGTAAATCAGATATTTACACCTGCTACGATGAAAGATATCAAGCATTTAACAGCAGATTCAACCATCTAGACGGCCCCAACACCAGTAAAAAGGTATTAAAAGAAGTATTTAAGCACTCGGATGTCAAGTAACAAATCAATGTGTAAAAATCAAGGAGACGTGCATTATGAAAAGGATATTAACATACGGTACCTTCGATATGCTGCACGAAGGGCACATTAATCTGCTCAGACGTGCAAAGGCCCTCGGGGATTATCTTGTGGTAGGTCTGTCAACCGATGAATTTAATAAAATTAAGAATAAAAAGGCTTATTTCCCCTATGAAAAGCGTAAGCTGATTCTGGAGTCCATAAGGTATGTGGATTTGGTTATTCCCGAAGAGTCATGGGAACAAAAGATTGATGATATTAAAAAATATAATATTGATATTGTGGTTATGGGCAGTGATTGGTCCGGCAGCGATAAATTCGAGTGTCTGCGCGAATATGCAGAAGTTATCTATCTCCCGCGTACAAAGGGAATCTCGACAACGAAAATTAAGCGCAACTGCGGGGAGTTATTGCGTGTTTCCGGAAACTAGTTAATAAAGGTGAACAATTGATGTTTAAAGTAATAAAAGAGATCGCAACCGATCATTTTTCAAACAGATCTCAGATAATCAAGCTTGCAAAGGCCGATTTGTTCAGAACGTATCGGGGCGCCGCATTGGGCTGGGCATGGGCTATAATAAAGCCCGTCGTTACGATTGCGGCCTACTGGTTTGCGTTTACCGTTGGCTTGAGAGCGGGCGGCAAGGTGAACGGCTACGACTTTTTTTTGTGGCTGATTGCGGGAGTTGTTCCATGGTTCTACATGAGCGAGATGCTGACCCAGGGAACCGATAGCCTGCGAAAATACAGCTACCTTGTCACAAAAATGAAATTTCCGGTATCGACAATTCCCACATTTGTCAGCCTTTCAAAAATGATTATCAACGTGATTATGATTGCTATTGTAATCATAATATTTTGGATTAGCGGCTATCCTCCTACAATCTATTATCTTCAAATCCCGTTCTACATTCTTTTAGATATGATCTTCTTTACCCTTTGGGCGCTGTTTTCATCCCTGTTTGCCGCGGTCAGCAAGGATTTTGCAAACCTTGTAAAATCCTTTATAACAGCCCTGTTCTGGTTTTCCGGAATACTCTGGGATGCTACAAAGATACGTAATATTTGGATAAAGCGAATTATGTTTTTCAATCCCATCACCTATTTGGTGAATGGATTCAGAAACTCGTTTATCAATAAAATATGGTTTTTCGAACAGACTAACCTTCTGCTGTATTTTTCGGTCGTGACATTGTTTATGTTTTTTCTGGCCGTTATCTGCTATAAAAAGCTGAGAAAAGACATTCCCGATGTCTTGTAGCAAATATTTAACTGATGAAGTCCGGACGCCGTTTCCCGAGGTGGCGGCGCCTGTTTGCATTCTTTTCGTGTTATTTCTGTGGAGAAACGGAGCCTGCCAATGAAGAAGAAAGTAATTATTTTCGACCATGTAACAAAAACATATAATTTATATAAAAACAGCAAGCAGCATCTGCTGTCAATCTTCTTTAAAAGGCTTAAGTGTAAGCAAAAAAAGGCGCTTGACGATATATCCTTTGAAATTGAACAGGGAGAGTCGGTTGCATTATTCGGTCATAACGGCGCCGGAAAATCCACCATCCTAAAAATCATCACAGAGGTATGCTTCCCCACAAGCGGAAGGGTGGAGGTTGACGGCGTCGTGGGTGCGCTTTTAGAGCTGAATTCCGGATTTGACCCGGAATTCACGGGAAGGGAAAACATATACCTGAAAGGCAATATTCTCGGATTGTCAAAGCAGCAGATTGACGGCTTGATGGATGATATAATCAACTTTGCCGATATAGGCGAATATATAGACCAGCCGGTCAGAACATATTCCAGCGGAATGAAGGCCAGACTCGGATTTTCAATCAATGTCAATATTAAGCCGGGTATCCTGATAGTTGACGAAGCGCTTAGCGTGGGTGATGCCGAATTTAAGAATAAGTGTATCAAAAAGATTAAAGAAATCCTGTCCGACAAAAAAACCACCCTGCTGTTTGTAACCCATGTCACCGGCCTTGCAAAATCGTTCTGCAAGCGGGGAATAGTACTGAAAAAGGGAAGTATGGTATTCGATGGCGATATCGACGAGGCAATTTCGGCATATGAAAAGCTGAAACCTTAGATAAAGAATTAAAACAAGCAGACAAGCCTTGTCTGTACGCTGTAAAGGGCGTGCAAACAAGGCTTTTTTAATAATTATTACTATAAAGACTCAAGTGCATGAAAGCTGTCCTTTAAGGCCGGGTACAGCTGCTTGTACAATTCGTAATATCTCCCATAAATTTTTGATGTATTTATATCGGGGTATTGCGGAGGGTTTGTTTTTATAACCGCTTCACAAGCCTCCTGGACGCTGGCATACACATCTGCCCCGACACCCGCGAGGAGCGCTACTCCCAGGGCAGGTCCCTCCTTTGAGACGGTGGTTCTGACGCTGCATCCGTATACATCCGCCAGCATCTGACGCCAAAGCGAGCTGGAACCGCCGCCGCCGCATGCCAGCATATCATTAACGCTTAGCTCCATCTCTTCAAATACCGAAAGACAATCCTTGAGCGAATAGGTTACACCCTCCATCACCGCACGGAGAATATCAAACCTGGTGTGGATTGCGGACAATCCGAAAAACACCCCTCGCGCGGCTGCGTCCAGATGGGGAGTTCGTTCTCCCATCAAATATGGAAGATATAACAGACGGTTTGAACCTGCCGGAACCTTTGCCGCCTCCTGGTCCATCAGATAATAAGGATCGACGCCCATCCTCTCGGCCGTTTGCTTCTCGGTATTGCAAAACTGGTCACGGAACCACTTCAGCGAAAGTCCCGCCCCCTGGGTCACGCCCATAACATGCCATTCGCCCGGAACCGCGCTGCAAAAGGTGTGCACCCTTCCCTTTGGATCAATCAAGACGCGGGAAGAATGTGCGTAAACAACCCCGCTTGTGCCGATAGTGGTAAAGGCAAACCCATCCTTAACCGTTCCGGTTCCGACCGCTGCCGCGGCATTATCGCCTGCGCCGCCTACAACCGGTGTGCCGACGGCAAGGCCGGTTACCCTTGCCGCAGCCGACGACACCTGTCCTGTGACCTCGGGTGATTCGTATACCCTGCCGAGAAGAGTCTTGTCAATAGACAGCTTATCCAACACCTCGTCCGACCAGCAGCGACGGGGAATATCGAGAAGCTGCATGCCCGACGCATCCGACACCTCGGTTGCAAATTCGCCGGTCAGCCTGTATCTGATGTAATCCTTGGGAAGCAGGATATGCCTGCATTTGTCGTAAATATCCGGCTCGTGGTTTCTGACCCAGAGAATTTTTGAGGCGGTGAACCCGGTCAGTGCAGGATTTGCCGTTATTTCAATTAAACGTTCCCTGCCCAGCCTTGCCGTTATTTCCTCGCACTCGGCGGCTGTGCGCTGGTCGCACCATATAATGGAGCGGCGCAGGACATCGCCCTTCTCATCCAGCATGACAAGCCCGTGCATCTGCCCCGACAAACCTATGGCGGCTATGGATGACGCAGGCTGCCCGCTTACCCTGAGAACCTGCTGTATACCTGCTACTACCGCATTCCACCAGTCATCCGGCTCCTGTTCGGCCCACCCGTTTTGCGGTTGATATAAAGGATATTCTTTTGTGCATGATGCCAAAAGCGCGCCCTTTTCGCTGAACAGGGCGGTTTTTGTGCCCGATGTACCGATATCTATTCCAAGTAAAAGCGCCACAGAGCCTACCTCCCGTCTTAAATTATCCAAACATTATATTGTTTATGATATTTTCAAGATACTCCTGCCGCCCGCTTTCAATTGATTCCATCACATCGCCCTTGGCAAGAGCATAACTTTCAAGCGACTGCATTGAAGCCCTGCCTGATATGATGTCTGCACCGATTCCGCTCTTCCAGCTGGCGTAACGGCTTTCGACAAATGCGTCAAGCCGACCGTCTTCGATTATCCTGTTCGCCATCCTAAGACCAAGTGCAAATGCGTCCATGCCCGAGATATACGAATAGAAAATGTCCTCCGGCTTAAAGGAGCCCCGCCTTGTCTTTGCATCAAAATTCAGTCCGCCCTTTGTAAACCCTCCTGCCTTAAGTACTTCCAGCATACACAGGGTTGTATCATAAACATTTGTCGGGAACTGGTCGGTATCCCACCCAATCAGCAAATCCCCCTGATTGGCATCAATGGAACCAAAAACCCCGTTGATACGCGCGACCGCCAATTCGTGCTGGAAGGTATGCTGCGCGAGGGTTGCATGATTTGCTTCGATATTCATCTTGAAATCCCGCTCGAGATTATATTTCCTGAGAAATGCGAGAACGGTCGAGACATCAAAATCATACTGGTGCTTTGTCGGCTCCTTGGGCTTGGGCTCAATGTAAAAATCGCCCTTAAAACCGATGTTCCTTGCATAATCCACGGTAAGACGCATCAGTCTTGCCATGTTGTCCAGCTCCAACGCCATATCGGTATTGAGCAGCGTCTCATAACCCTCTCGCCCGCCCCAGAATACATAACCTTCACCGTTCAGGGCGGTGGTAATCTCAACAGCTTTTTTTATCTGCGCCGCCGCAAAGGCAAACACATCCGCACTGGGCGACGTTCCTGCGCCGTGCATGTAACGTGGGTTGTTGAAACAGTTGGCAGTCCCCCACAAAAGGTTTTTCCCGTTCTTTTTCATAAGCTCCCGAAGCAAATCTGTAATCTCATCCAGACGGGCGTTGGTCTCCGCCAGGGTTTCGGCCTCGGGACTTATGTCGCGGTCGTGAAAACAAAAATAGTCGATATCCAGCTTGTTCATCAGCTCAAAAGCGGCATATGCCTTGGCCTTGTAAATCTCCATTGGGTCGGTCTTGCCAAAATCTTTGCTGTATGTTCCGCGCCCGAACATATCCATACCGTCGCCGCACATGGTATGCCAGTAGGACATTGCAAACCGCAGCTGCTCCCGCATGGTTTTACCGGCAATTACCTCGTCCGGGTTATAAAACCGGAAAGCCAGCGGATTGGTTGTTTTCGCCCCCTCATAGCGTATTTGGGGAATACCCTTGAAAAACTCCTGCATACTGACGCCTCCTTAATCTAGTGCACGTGCACGGTTTTTGTATTATTTAAGCTGCCTCTATAACAGCAGCAAAAATCTATATATTATATTTTACCCGAATCTCGTTGCGGGCGTACATCAAGTCAGACTCCGGAACGACATGAAACAATAAATAATCAAGCAATACCTTCATGGATGTATACCCCTGCCAGTAAGGCTGCTGGTCTACAGTGGCCTGCACCAAACCCTCTCTGATCAGTTTTTGAATTCCCTCGGTAAGGTCACAGGTAACGATAACAGGCTTTTTCCTGCATTGTGATACCGCCGCATATACCCCTCCGGTTACCCCTCCGGCACAAAAGTACAACGCGTCAATCGAGGAATCCCCGGCAATCGCTCTCGCCACCTCGTATGCCGAACGATCGTCATCATCATTGTTTTCAATGATGCCTGCAATTCTTGTTTTAGGATAATCAGACTTCAAAACCCCGATAAATCCTTCGAGTCTTTGATTGTGACCCAACACCTTTTTTGAACCGGTTACCGCAAGGATACGTGCGTTTCCGTTGGTCAGCAGTCCCATAATCTGCCCGGCCGTCTGCCCGCTTTGAAAATAGTTGCAACCGACATAGGCAAACCTGGCGCAATTATTAATGTCGTTGTTGAGGGTAATCACGGGATGCTTTTTGCCCTGAATTATATGGTTGAGCCGCTCGGCTATATCGGGATGGTTAATCGGGGTGATAATGGTTCCCGACATTTCGGATATATCTTCTATCTGTTTTAACTGCCGCTCGACATCATATCCCTTTTCCTCATGCCAGTTGAGATTAATCGAAAAATCAGAATAATCGGCCTTGGCAGCTTCAAGCCCTCGTTTTACTTCGTCAAAAAACGGGTTGCCTACAGAATTTATAATGATTCCGATATTAAGCGTATCCCGCATAACCAAAGCCTTCCCCGCCCTGTTCGGACGGTAGTTATACTTGCGCGCCAGTTCCTCGATCCGCTGCTGAACACTCGGCCTTACACCGCCACGGTGATTAAGCGCACGGTCAACCGTTCCTCTGGATACCCCCGCAAGTTCGGCAAGCTGCTTTGATGTTATTGACATCCCTTATCCTCCCGTTCACGTGAACGTTTATAGTGTACCACGATTAGATACAAATGTCAAAGCAAAAACGGAAACATTTCTCCGGCGGGGGATGATTTTACCGCCGCCCGTGCTATACAAGCAAATCAATGCCCAGTCGGAGGATGATCCAACGGCTCAACCGGTTTATACGGCTGGGCGGGTGCGTCCTTAATATCACGCACAATCACAAACGGAGTAAGCTCATCGTCCTGCCCTGAGGGATTGTCACGTATCAGCTCGGCGAGATACTCCGGGGGCTTGTCCTGCAAAGACGGCGAACGCCCGAGTATCTCAACATTTATGTCGTTTGCGTCAACCACCATGCAGGCGATACCCAGTTCCTGCTCTATTTCGGCGCAGACCCTGTCGGGTTCTCTGGGATTGAGCACCGCAAGGGTATGGTACCGTTCAAAGGACGAGTTTTTATAAAAGCCGTCGATACCTGCAACATCCTGCCCGACAATCTTATAAAAAACTCCCCGCTTTCCGAAAACGCGGCAGACCGCCCCGCAAAAGCACGCCCATAAAATAAGCGGCAAACCTTTTATATTGATTGCAAGCTGGAGCTTGTAAGGCTCGTCCATTCCGATGCCGTTGATGTTGCGGGTCGCAAACCTTGATAAAAGCTTTGCCCAGAACCCGAGCTTTACATCCTTCATTTCAACCGTGTTGTTCTGGCACATGGAAATGACTTTTTCGCCCATTGCCGCTATATCGCCCGGCAGGTACAACGGCAGGATATAACGTCGGGCAACCTCGATATAATCCTCTCCTCTCTCGATAAAATGCGTGTTTATCGCATACCGCTCAAAACGAATCCCCTCGACCTCACGCACGCCGCGAATATAGTAGGTGACGCCGTTTTGCTCCCGCCTGTTTTCAGACAGGTTGAGATTGCCTTCATACCAGATTGCCATGGGTTATTCCTCCCCTGCCGCATACGCGGCAAATGAATAGATTCCGAAAAACAGCGGCGAAGGCAGTGCCTCCGCCGCATAAAATGACATTCTCGCCCGCAGCAAAGCGGCGGGATAAAGGTGATTTGAATTATAATTCGGCCCGGGATACCCGAAACGAAAAATGATTATTCGATAGCGTATTTTGAAATTTCGGCGGGCAGGTCGTCCTTGTCAGCCGAAACGGTCAGCACCAGATTAACCTCCGATTTTTCGGACAGTATATTAAGCCTTTCGATAAATGCGGCAAGCTCGTCCATATCCCTGCCGCCGATTTTCAGGGTGGAATCGATGAATATATCAGTAATGTCATAGTCCCCCGCACACATACCGGAAATGAAACCGTAAAAAGCGTCGTAGCCTTGAACCCCATAGTCGTCCGCCGCAACAAGGCGGGTCTTGTGACCGATGTTATAGTACAACTGGCTGTTGTTCTTTTCAATAAACACCACATTACCTTTTGAATTAGCCGTTGCCGTATTGCACTTGTCGATCAGAAGCTTTGTTTTACCGGAGCCTTTGTTGCCGAGGATTAAATTAACCATTTTCATTTCCTCCTAATATCCTAATGTTTAGTATAACCGCAAATTGCGGTGTTAGACGGGGAAAACGAATCCAGCCGCAGATCAGCGACCAAGTCTTTTTTCTAAACCTACCTTCTCATCTTCATAGCCTGGCTTGCCAAGCAGTGCAAACATATTGCGCTTATAGCCTTCAACACCGGGCTGGTCAAACGGGTTGACGCCCAGCATATAGCCCGAAATCGCACATGCCTTCTCAAAGAAATAGATTAGATAACCAAGCGCCGACTCATTAGCGGCAGGAAGACGAATCACCAGACTGGGGGTGCCGCCGTCGCCGTGGGCAAGAACCGTGCCCTCGAACGCCTTTTTATTGATATAATCCATGGTCTTACCCGCCAGAAAATTAAGTCCGTCCACATTTTCGGGGTCTTCCTTAATCATTATCTCCTTTTGGGGTTTATCAATCAGCACAACGGTTTCAAAGATTATATTGGAGCCGTCCTGTACGAACTGACCCAGGGAATGGAGGTCTGTCGAGAACACCACCGAGGCGGGGAACAACCCCTTGCCGTCCTTGCCCTCGCTTTCGCCGTACAGCTGCTTCCACCATTCGGACATCATGGCATAGCTAGGCTCGTAGCTGACCATCAGCTCGACCGCCCGCCCCTTTCTGTACATTATATTGCGGATGGCGGCATATAAATAACAGTCGTTTTTGTCAAGATTGGAGTTTGAAAGCTCGGACATGGCGCGGGCAGCCCCCGTCATCAAAGCGTCAATATCACACCCCGCCACAGCAATAGGAAGCAGTCCGACAGCGGTCAGGACAGAAAAACGCCCCCCGACGTTGTCCGGAATCACAAAGGTCTCATACCCCTCGCGGTCCGCAAGGCCCTTCAGGGTTCCGCGTGCCTTGTCGGTCGTGACGTAAATTCGGTTTTTTGCCTCCTCGGCGCCGACCGTGCGCTCCAGATATTCACGGAATATCCGGAAGGCCAGTGCTGGCTCGGTGGTTGTGCCGGATTTGGAGATGACATTAATTGAAACCCTGCGTCCCTCGCAAAGCTCGAGGAGCTCCGACAATGCGGTTGAACTGATGCTGTTACCCGCAAAGTATATATCCGGAGTATTCTTGCGTTTTGTGTTATACAACGGAGATTTCAAGAACTCAATTGCAGCGCGCGCCCCCAGATACGACCCTCCGATGCCGATTACAACAAAAACATCGGAGTCCTTTTGTATCCTGGAGGCGGCATTTTTTATGCGTTCAAATTCCTTTTTATCATATTCGGCGGGTAACTTCAGCCAGCCGAGAAAATCATTTCCCAAGCCTTTGCCCGAGTGCAGCTGTTCATGCGCCGCATCAACCTGCTGCTGCATTGCTTCGATTTCATGCGGGCTTACAAAGTCTTTCAGATAACGAGTATCCAAAGATACCGACATTAATATTCCCCCTTAGGAAAGACAAAAACCGGATTTTGCATGTTGCTTTCCTTCTGTTCTTATTGTACAGCATATTGCCTTTGTTTTCAACCATACAAATCAAAACAAGGCTATTTTTTTACAGCGGTTTTTCTTTAGTCCGCTGACGAAGCACCACATTTATTGACACATATAGTTATACGTGATACTTTGACATATAGACAGCAATTTTCATTTTGGTGAGCGTTTTTTCCGGTATTAGGTGTTTATATAGTGAAAAGGGGTGAGGGTGTGCATGATCTCGTTGGCGCCGACGAAGCCATGCGTGTAGTCCGGACATACGGAAATCTTCTGCTCCGCATAGCCCTTCATTACACAGGGAACCGTGCCGATGCAGAGGATATTGTTCAAGAGGTGTTTATGCGCTGGGCTGAAAAATGTCCGGAATATAACGACACAGAGCATGAAAAGGCTTGGTTTATTCGGGTCGCTGTCAATCTGTGTAAGAACCATCTGCGCTCCTTTTGGGTAAAGAAAAACACACTTACCGGGGATGAGCTGCCGTCGTGTACTACAGAACAGGAATACGCGTTGCTTGATTTGGTGCGGCAGCTTCCGGAAAAATACCGAATGGTTATCTATCTGCATTATTACGAGGGGTATCCACTGGTTGAAATCGCCGCTATCCTGAGTAAAAAGGTAAGCACGGTTCAGACTTGGCATCTGCGCGCCAAGTCACTGCTAAAAACAATGATTGGAGAGAATGACGATGCTTTGGGAATCATATAAATCTGAGCTGGACGCCATATGTGTAGACCCAGCGGAAGAACAACGCTTTTACCATGCCGTAAACAAGGCGGCTATCCGGTGCCGTTTGTCATTTCAAGTGCAGACTGTTGTTGGTATAACCGCGGCGGCGTGCGTAGCGGTAGCGGCTATCGGGATTGGTCTGCATTGGTTTAATGGCGGAACCCCTCCGATATTCGGAACGGCTGACAGCCGGGCAAACGAAAGCAATATCTCCGAAAGTGAAACAACAAAGCCCCATAACACAACCGGCCGGCACCCTGCTTATTCGGGTTCAACCGAATCGGGTAATCGTTCGACAACCAC
>JAAYKB010000100.1 GCA_012522615.1 Clostridiales bacterium | reverse complement strand
TTAGATAAAACGGCGCGCGTTTCAAAACAAAAAAGCGCATGCAAAAGGCGGGCGGAAAAATCCGCCGTTTACCCTTCGCATGCCTTCAAAAAATCTAATTTTTTGAATTTATACCGTTGTTTTGCTAGGACAATCATGTTATAATCATAACCGTCATAGCGCCGTAACGGTTGTGAAGGGTGGAGTGCTCACCTTTCGCAGGACTGGTGTGTTCGTACCACATCAGTCTGCTATGACACTTTTTTTGTTATAAGCGGGAGAGATGCTTCGGAGAACTCCCCGCCTTGAATATATTAAACCATGATTTTACATTGTTGTCAAGATATTTTTGGGGAATTGCGGAATAATTTTGTTTTTGTGGGGGCTATTAGGGGATGGGAGCTAGCACATAGGAGCTAGAATGTAATGCCTAAATGGAGAAAATGCTTATTAAACTATAGATTTATTTTTAGTCTACCCAATAATACTTTGGCAATATAATTGAATAAGGAGTTTGTTCGGGCAGGACTAGCAATGGCATATCACTTCTTGTAATTTTATATTTTGGTATATGCCGAGGGTCAACTAGAACAGTAGTAAGATAAACAACCTTACCATATGTAAAATTTTCAGGTAAAAGAATGTTATAGGCACGTTCATATTCATCTTTAATAATATTTACAACTTGTTTAAGATGATTCGGTATTGCATCGGATGATTTATATTCATAAAGTTCATGAGAAATACTTTCAAGCATTTCTGGATTGTTTTGAAAAAATAAGTCTTCACTGTAAATAAAACAAGCGGGATAACTGTAAGAGGATGTTTTAAATAATAAACTATTTGCTTGAACCAAGTAACCAAAAGCAACTCTACCTTTTTCAAATAACAATGGTACAGCATCATATAAACCATTCAAGCTATCTGTGGGACTTTTAGTTAGCCAAACAGGTTTTAATAATTTATTTCTCCATCTTTCAAATTTACTCATAGAATATCGTTTTATTTCAAAGTATTCGCTTGTGGAACGAATGAAATGCATTAGTACACCTCAATTTAAATGATTTATATTGAATGACTTAATTATAATAAAAACCTGTCCTAAAAGCAATTATCAGACTTAAAAGTCTGGGCTTTTTCGACAGGTTTCGATTATGGAGAAGGACCCGAGTTTGATACAAAATGCACCAGGTATCCTCGTTCCCGTTTATTCCGTTTGATTTGTGCGCACCCCAAACTCTTTCCGTTTGCTGGAGGAACGTTCTCTTAATCGCATGAAACAAATCGTATAAAACTATTCAAAACACATTGACGAAATTTGATTTGACGCATATAATAAAAACATATCAAATAAAATTGATATGAGGTGATGGTTTGTTAACAGCTTATGAGGAACACGCGAGGATATTTAAAGCGTTTTGCGATGAAAAGCGTCTTCGAATACTTGAACTATTGCGAGGCGGTGAAAAGTGTGCCTGCGTTTTGCTGGAACAACTGGACTTGGGTCAGTCGGGGCTATCCTACCACATGAAGATTCTGGTTGAGTCTGGCGTGGTTGAGAGCCGTCAGGAAGGCAAATGGACTCACTACAAAATAAGTGAAAAAGGCAGTTCTTATGCGGGTATTCTGCTCAAGGAGCTGACAACACCAAACACGGTTACAGAAGAAATAGACTGCTGTAGAAATTAAGCCATCTGACGATGGCTTTAACATAGTAGAACGCATCAAAATTATTTTATATTATTTTATTTAGAGTGAGGCTTATATCCTATGCAAATATTAAAAGCAGTTTGGGATTTTTTCCAGAATCAAATACTTGGTATGAAATGGATAAACGAACTAATTGGCAGCGGTCTTTCAGCAGTAGGTCTTGACACCACGAATCGCTGGATTGGAAGCATTCAATTTTTTATTTATGACGTTATAAAAATTGTAGTACTATTATGCTTCCTGATATTTATTATCAGTTACATTCAGAGCTATTTCCCGCCAGAGCGCAGCAAGAAGATATTAGGGCGTTTTCGTGGTATCGGAGCTAATTCAGTAGCCGCACTGCTCGGAACTGTAACGCCGTTTTGTTCATGTTCGTCAATACCGCTCTTTATAGGTTTTACATCTGCAGGACTACCTTTGGGAGTGACCTTTTCGTTCCTTATTTCTTCGCCGATGGTAGACCTTGGCTCTCTTGTCCTTTTGATGAGTATCTTTGGCATCAAGGTTGCTATTTTATATGTCTTATTCGGGCTTATAATAGCCGTGGTTGGTGGTACCATTATAGAGAAAATGAACATGGAAAAGCATGTGGAAAGCTTTATACTGACAGCCGGAAGCGTTGATATTGAATCACCTGACCTAACGAGAAAAGACAGGCTGGTATATGCGAAGGAGCAAACGCTATCGACCTTTAAAAAGGTTTTCCCATACATCCTAATTGGCGTAGGAATAGGTGCATTCATTCATAACTGGATTCCCGAGTCATGGGTAGTATCCCTGCTTGGAAGCAAAAACCCCTTCGGCGTTATCTTAGCGACGGTGATAGGCGTGCCGATGTACGCGGATATCTTCGGTACCATCCCGATCGCCGAAGCCCTGCTTTCAAAAGGCGCGCAACTGGGCACGGTGCTGTCTTTTATGATGGGGGTCACCACGCTGTCGCTGCCATCGATAATCATGATCCGTAAGGCAGTTAAACCAAAGCTGCTGGCGCTGTTCATCGCCATCTGTACCGTCAGCATCATCATCGTCGGGTATTTATTCAACGCGCTGCAAGCGCTGATACTTTAGGAGGAATACGCAATGGCAAAGACGTGGTATCCTGTCATAGACTACCTTACTTGTATCGAATGCGGCATCTGTGTATCTATGTGTCCACACAATGTGTATGACAAAACGAAAGCTCCTTCTCCGGTCGTCAGAAGGCCTGAAGACTGCGTCGACCATTGTCACGGTTGCGGAAACCGCTGCCCTATTGGGGCGATAACATATGTCGGTGATGATACCGGGTGGATGCCGCCAAACGAAAATCAGGAATCCGAAGCAACCTGTTGCTCCTGCGGATGCGAGTCGGCTTCTGAAAAGAAGATCGTTGTTGAGTATCTCTATCTCGATCTGCAAAGCTGTGATCGCTGTATCGGAACAGATAACGTACTGGACGAAGTTATGATGACGCTTACCCCTGCTTTACAGATGGCGGGATATGAGGTAGAGTATAAAAAGATAAAGATGGGTACAGCAAAACTCGCGGAGAAGTATCGATTTCTTTCCTCGCCTACGATCCGTGTGAACGGTCAGGATATTTGCCGATCAGTCGCGGAGAACAGCTGCGGCTGCTGCAGCGAAATAAGCGGAACCGATGTTGACTGCCGTTTGTTTGAGTATAACGGAAAAGCCTATGAGGTAGCGCCTAAAGAAATGCTTGCAGAATCCATTCTCCAGGCCGTATTCGGGCCGTCAGAAAGAGGCTGTTCCTGCGGCGGCTATGAACTACCTGAGAACTTGAAGACCTTTTATGAAGGAAAGAAAAGCAAATCCGGATGCTCATGTGGCGGTAACTGCTGCTAAACTATAATACTGAATTATAAAGGAGTACAATGAATATGGCACTGTTTGGAAAGAAAAATAAAAATGAAAAAACAACCTCATGCTGCTGTGGCGGTAATTGCGATGCGGAAAGTATGGCAAAAGCGGAAAGTGCAAAAACAGAAGGCGCAAGTGTGAAGGTTTTGGGCAGTGGCTGTGCAAAATGCAACCAGCTTGAAGCTGCGACAAAAGCCGCATTAGAGCAGCTTGGAATGGATGCGACGATTGACCATGTGACGGATTTTTCACATATTGCAGCATATGGAGTAATGACGACGCCTGCCCTAGTGATTGACGGAAAAGTAGTTTCCTACGGTAAGGTTCTGAAAGCCGAGGAAGTAGTGAAGATTCTGCAAAAAGTGAGGGGATAGTGAAATTAAGGCATATATAGACAAACAAAAATGTGCATCGGATAATCGTATATGCAAGCCTTTGAAGGATTGTCCGAAAGGTGCCATCTCATGGGTCGAAGATGACGATGAACCGCTCGGTTCTCGTACTGCCGCATGCGGGGACTTGCCAAAGCAGCCGAGCAATGTCTGCTCACCGCAGCCGTGCAGAACATGAAAAAGATTGCAAATATCCTGTCAAAGAGGTATATATTGCAATCTGTAAAGCTTTATTTATTATTTTTGCTTACATACACCAAACCCGCCGAAAAAACGGCGGGTTTGTCAGTAATCTGAAACATCGCCCGAACGGGTGATGTTTCTTTTTGGAGATAACCAATGAAATCTACCATCTATCTTCCCAGTACAGCGGCTCCGATAATTCCCGCGTCGTTGCCGAGCTCGGCGACGCAAAGGCGGGTCTGGTGCGAGCTGAACTTGCTGTAGCGTTCCCTTTTAATGTATTCCTCGAGGGGCTTCAGCAGGGTGTCGCCCTCCTTGCAGATTCCTCCGCCGATACAAAGCACCTCGGGCTGGAATATGTTAATGACATTGACCAGACCACAGGCGATATAATTGATATACCTGTCCACCACCTGCTTGCCCGCCGTATCTCCCGCCCGCATGGCGTCAAAGGCTGTGCGTCCGTCAACCTTGCCGATACTGCCGGAAATCTGCCACATCTTGCTGTCGGGATTGGCCTGCATTGCGCTTTTGGTCTGACTTATCAGCGCGGTTGCCGAGGCATAGGACTCCCAGCATCCGTTGCGCCCGCAGGTGCAGGGCTCTCCGTCGACGACAATTACGGTATGACCGAGCTCGGCTCCGGCAAAGTTAAAGCCGCCGTATACCTTGCCGTCAATGATAATACCGCCGCCGACACCTGTGCCGAGGGTTATGCAGACGCAGCTTTGCGCCCCTCTTGCGGCACCCGCGACGGCCTCTCCGAGGGCGGCCGCGTTGGCGTCGTTTTCGATATAGATTTCCTTGCCGAGCATATCCTTTAAAAGGTCGCGAAGGGGGAGGTTTTCAAATCTGAGGTTGTTTGAATACTCGACAATCCCGGTATCGGCGTTGCAGGTGCCGGGACTTCCGACCCCCACCGACGCAATATCATCCATTGTCAGTCCTGACGCCGCAACCGCCTCCCGCGCCGCTTCCGCCATATCCTCGACGATACCCTGCGCCGGACGGGGCAGCAGGGTTTTACGTTTTGCCGTACCGATTATACGATAGTTTTCATCAACAACCCCCGCGACAATATTGGTTCCTCCGAGATCGATTCCGATTGTATACATTTGTATTCCCCCGATTTATCTTTATCTATAATCTATATATAGCTGTACAATATCTGTGCCGAAGCCCTGTCCGGGCTTTTGAGCCGCCCCTTCATGCCTGCGGGCAGGAATATGCTGCCGCCCTTTTTAAGCTCCAGCGATTCGCGGTCGGTTTCCAGTCTGCACCCGCCCTCAAGACAGAGCAGGGAGCAAAAGCTGTCCCGATTTCCTACCTCGACGCCGTATTCAGGGTCGCTTACGGTCAGTACCGAGGCTGTAAAAAGCTCGCAGCTTCCGATTGAGCGTATGCTTCCCCCCGGCAGGGTTTCAACCTCTCCTATCTTTCCGTACGGGCGGGAGGGAGGGGAGGTTACCGTGACGTCGACCGCCTTGTCGATATGAAGCTCGCGCGGCTTGCCGTCCGGCCCGAGCCGTCCGTAATCCGATACCCTGTAGGTTGTGTTGGAATTCTGCTGAACCTCGGCAATCAGGATGCCCGCGCCTATCGCGTGCAGGGTGCCCGCCTCGATAAAGAATACGTCCCCCTTTTTGATGGGAACATAATTGCAGACCTCGGACAGGCTTCCGTCCTCGATACGGCGGCGGAACTCGTCCTTGTCAAGCTCGGTGTTAAATCCGTAAACAAGCCGGGCGCCGGGCTGGCAGTCGACGACATACCACATTTCGGTTTTGCCGAACTCGCCCTCGACGCGCAGGGCATACTCGTCGCTGGGGTGAACCTGAACCGACAGGCGGTCGCGCGCGTCGATAAGCTTAATCAAAAGCGGGAAATATGAAAAGTCAGCGGCGTTTTTGCCTATTGCGGCGTCGCCCCAGAGCTTCAGGGCGTCATCCAGCGTTTTTCCCGCGAACGGGCCGTTTTGGATGACCGAGGGCCCGTCCTTGTGGCAGGAGAGAACCCACGCCTCGGCGGCGATATCATTCCCCTCGTACCCGAATTCGGTTATGAGCCGCCTGCCTCCCCAGAGATAATCCTTGACGGCCGGCTTTAATGCCAGCGGATAGAAATTCATGTTACAACCATGTCCTTTCCGGAGCGGGATTTTTGCCCTTTGTCTTCCTGCAAAACACTATATAACATTGTAACCGCGACCCGGCGGTTCGTCAAGAAATAAAAGACCGAATAACGGTCAATAATATGGCTGGAGTATGGAAAACTATTGGGGGACTTTCATGTATAGTTCGGTAAATAATCGGCAGATGGTTTATATTATTCTGATTGTTATGACCACCTACGACGTACAGTCAATTCCATATATCCTTTCCCGCACGACCGGAAGGGGAGGGTGGGTGTCGGTCATCCTGACATCCCTTGTATTCGCGCTGATTGCGGTATTTATAACGAAGCTGAACAATATGCATCAGGGAAAGACGCTGTTCGATTACAGCAGGGATATCGGGGGCAGGGTATTCGCATGGATTTTCCGCGGTTTGTACCTCGCTTATTATTTTATAATCTTTGTGTACAATTTCACCCAGACAAATAACCTGATAAAGGCCGAATTTCTGGACAAGTCTCCGATCTGGGCAACCTCTTTGGCGGGCATGGTGGTCTATGGCCTGATAGCGTACAGAGGGATAAGAAACATTGCGCGTATGTTCGAGGTGATTGTTCCCTTGTTTTTGCTTTTTTTCATACTCGCCTCTGTGCTGGCTTTGTCGCAGGGACTTATCTATAATATATTTCCTTTTTTTGAACCCCACCGTATAACCGATTACCTTGTGTCGACCCAAAACCTCATTGTTCCGTTTTCCGGCGCGTCGGCGCTGTTTGCGATACCCTTCACTTCGCGCAACAAAAAGGCGCCGATATGGGCGTTTTTCGGGGTCATTATGGTGGGGCTCTATTATGTTTTGCTGTTTGAAGGCTGCATCGCCGTGGCGGGTATTAATTCTATGATGCATTATAAGACAGCCGTGATAGAAGCTTTTCGTCTGGTTGATTTTCCTATACTTGACCGCGTCGATGTATTCTATCTGACGGTTGGCTTTTCCGGTCTCTTTATGGGTATTTCGCTGTCTTACGCCGTGCTGGTCGATTATTTATGCCGGATATTTTCTAAGCTCAGCCGACTGGTAATTACCATAATAGCCGGATGCGTTCTTTATACGGTGAGCCTTTTTTTAAAAGGCTTAAGCGAACTGAACGACCCGTTCCGCATTGTCTTCTCGGTCGTGGTGGTTATTTCGTCGATCATGGCCCCGACCGTGCTGTTTATTACCGCCAAGATAAAAAGTGCGGTCGGCAAAAATAATGCGGGTTGAGCCAAGACGATTACCGGTTTTCGGGAGAGGCTTATGATTATGGTTAAAAAGGCAATATACATGGTTGGAATTTTTGCTTTGATGCTGTCTGTATCGGGATGCTGGGACGCGAATGATATCAATGAGGCGTCCATACTCACAACCGTTCTGCTTGATAAACAGGACGGGGAATATGTTTTTTATGTCGAGGTTGCGAATACCGAGGCAAGCGGGGGTACCGAGGGACAGAGCACCCAAGCCGAGAAGTTTGTGATAGTCAAGGCTTCGGGCAAGACGCTTGCCGAAGCAAGGGAAGGCTTGAACAGACAGATGAGATATCCGATTTATCTGAGCGCGGTCAGGGCGCTTGTATTGACCCGGAATGTTGTAAAAGAGGATATCACGACCTATTTAAACCGCCTGCGCTCCAATAACGATTACCGCAAGAAGGTAATCCTCGTCACCACAAACGAAAAGCCGGAGGAGCTTTTTGAGGTTTTCAAAAAGAGAGAGTCTGTCGGATTCTATATCGAACAGATTCTGGAGCAGCTTGTCGCCGCAAACCAACTGACGCGCCGCACCACGGGGCGCTATATAGAGATTATGACCAGCAGCTACAGTTCGTTTATCATACCCAACATCCGCATTAACGGGGAAGCGTTTGAGATTGACGGCTTTTCGGTGGTGCTCCGGAACAAGCTTGTCGGCTTTGTTCCCAATGCCGAGTGGAACGGCATAATATTCTTAAATGCAAAACGCCCTGAAATCAACTATGTGATTCCGTCCGATGAGGTTGAATATACAATACTCGTAACCCTTAAGAAACGCAAGGTGGAGCCGTATTATAAAAACGGTCAGGTCAGTATTAAGATAAGGTTTGTTTTTGACGCCGAGATTGAGTATTCCAATGGGAACGACTCCGGCAGGTTGGCGGAAAAGGATAAAAAACCGGTTGCGGAAAAGCTGAAAAAGGCGTTGGAAAGGGATATAAAAAGCGCTCTTGAAACTTCGCAGAAAGAGATGAAAAGCGATTATTTTGATTTTAACAACGCGTTCTATATGAAGTATCCCAGGCAGTACCGCGAGCTCTCATGGTATGAGGCCTACCCGAAAGCCAAACTGGAAGTCGAGACAAAAATCAGGATTGACGAGCTTGAGATTTTTGATTACGGCACGCATGAGATTGAATAGTTTTGCCTGATATGCTGAAAGGCGGGTATGAGGTTGGCTACTAAACAGGAAAGATTCCACCATCTGGTTAACTCGATATTAAAGCTGAATTTGAATATCACCCGCCGCACTATTCCCTATGAGGGCGGCAGGCTTGCCGTACTTTATATAAAGCAGCTTACCGACACCAAGCAGTTGTCCGAGAATGTGATAAGACCTCTTGTAAGCGCCTCGCCCAAGATATGCCTGACGGCGGAGCTCGCCATGAACCGTTTTCTTTATGCTGCGGATTGCAGTATAAAGAAAAACACGGCAAAGATTGTCGACAGCATCCTGTCGGGACAGACCGTCATACTGTTTTCCACCGACACCGCCTATCTTACCGTAAATCTGCAGAAGATTGAGCGCAGGACAATACCGACGCCCGAGATTGAATTTGCCCTGCGGGCCGGGCGCGACTCCTTTATTGAGAATCTCGATACCAACATTTCGCTTATAAGGTACAGAATCAAGGATAAAAACCTTCGTATCAAGATGCTCGAGGCGGGAAAGCGCACAAAAACGCGCATTGCGATTATATATCTCGAGGACGTCGCCAACGACACGGTTGTAAGTGAGCTGGAAAAACGTATCGAAAGGATTGATGTTGACGGGGTTGTAGAATCGGGAGAGCTTCAATCCCTGCTCCTTAATAATAGAAACAACCTTTTTCCCCAGATGGGGCTGGTTGAGCGCTCGGATATGGCATGCAGATTATTGCTCAGCGGAAGGGTGATTACCCTTGTCGAGGGGAGCGGGCTGGGTCTATCCGCCCCCGCCGCATTTATTGAGTTTTTCTATTCCTGCGACGATTTATATGAAAACCGGTTTTTCGGGCTGTTTATGAGGATTATCCGCTATATATCCGCCTTCACCACCCTTACGGCGTCAAGCGTCTATGTCGCGCTCACATCCTTTCATACGGACGCAATGCCCGCCGATTATGCCATACTTCTTGCGGAAATGAATTCAAGAGTGCCGTTTCCGTCCGTTGTCGGGGCTTTTCTGCTGGAATTCCTGATAGAGGTTATACGGGAATCTCTGCTCCGAGTGCCAAGGCATATAGGCTCTGCAATCGGCATTGTCGGCGCCATCGTGATAGGGCAGGCCGCAATATCGGCAGGACTGTTCAGCCCGCTGATGCTGATTATCGCATCGGTGTCGCTGCTGACCTCCTTTGTGGCGGCGGATTATACCCTGGCAAACTCGTTTCGTATCCTGAAATTTATGCTTTTGATAATAACCGGCTTTTTCGGTTTTTACGGCTTTACCCTTTTCCTCTGCCTGATTCTTTCGGCTCTGGTTTCTTTGAACAGCTTCGGCGTACCGTACATGGCGCCGTTTGCGCCGTTCAACCTATATGATTTTATACGCGGATTTATAGACAACACTGCCATGTCGCCCCTTAGGATGAAGTATCTGAGGACGAAGGATAACAGGAGAAAAAAGCGGCAGACAAAATCAAAAAATGCGGGTTCAAGTTGGCAGCAATAAGCATTGTGTTTTTCTTGATTTTTTGCCGGCTTAATGTTAGAATTTTTGAGATAAGGAGCTGAAAGCATGTTTAAGATAGTGAAAAAGCGTGAGCTGAACCCATCTGTTACATGGATGGATATTGAAGCGCCGCTGATTGCGCGTAAGGCGCGTGCGGGTCAGTTTATAATATTGCGTGTAAACGAGACCGGAGAGCGGGTTCCCCTCACGATTGCGGGGACGGACGCCGAAAAGGGTACGGTCACCATTATATTTCAAAAGGTGGGCGGTACGACAAGGCTGCTCGGCAGTCTGAACCAAGGGGATTTTATTCTCGATTTTGTGGGGCCGCTCGGCAGGGCGACCGAGGTCGAGGGCTACCGCAAGGCGGCGGTGGTCGGAGGCGGCGTGGGCTGCGCCATAGCATATCCCGAGGCAACGGCGCTTCACCGGGCCGGGGCCAAGGTGGATATTATCGCAGGATTCAGGAACAAGGATATAATAATGCTCGAGCAAGAGATGGGGGCGGTCAGCGACAGGCTTTTTGTGATGACCGACGACGGCTCCAACGGCAACAAGGGCTTTGTCACCGTCAAGCTAAAGGAGCTTCTCGACGCGGGGGAGGATTACGATCTCGTCATTGCGATAGGCCCTCTGCCCATGATGCGGGCGGTAGCCGAGCTGACCAGGGAATACGGCATTAAAACCGTCGTAAGCATGAATCCCATTATGATTGACGGCACGGGAATGTGCGGGGGATGCAGACTGACCGTCGGCGGCGAGGTCAAATTTGCCTGTGTGGACGGACCCGAGTTTGACGCGCATCAGATTGACTGGGATGAAGCGATGAAACGGCTGACACAATACAAGCGTGAGGAGCATGACTGCCGCCTGATGCGCCAATTCCAGAGAAAGGCTTGATACATATGGCATATAATAAACAGACCGAAAAGACTCCGATGCCGGAGCAGGACCCGGCTGTTCGGGTTTCGAATTTTGATGAGGTGGCGACCGGATATACCGAGGAAATGGCGGTCAATGAAGCTACGCGATGCCTTAACTGCAAGCACCGCCCATGTGTCGACGGCTGTCCGGTCAACGTACAGATTCCGGATTTTATAAAGCAGATTACCGAGGGCAGCTTTGAGGATGCGTATAAAACCATACGCCAGACCAACTCGCTGCCCGCGGTGTGCGGGCGGGTGTGTCCGCAGGAATCGCAGTGTGAAGCCAAATGCGTTCGGGGCATCAAGGGCGAACCTGTTGCCATAGGCAGGCTTGAACGCTTTGCGGCCGATTATCATATGGAACACGGGCAGGAGAAGATTACGCCTCCCGAGCCAAACGGGCATCGCGTCGCCATAGTCGGTTCGGGGCCCGCGGGCTTGACCTGCGCGGGGGATCTTGCCAAGCTGGGCTATGACGTCACGATTTATGAGGCGTTTCATACGCCGGGCGGCGTTTTGGTCTATGGAATTCCCGAATTCCGTCTGCCCAAGTCCATAGTTCAGCGTGAGATAGACAGTCTGCGCGAGCTCGGCGTGAAGATAAAGACAAATATGGTTATCGGCAAGATTCTGTCGGTTGACGAGCTTTTCGAGGAGGGCTATGAAGCTGTCTTTGTGGGCAGCGGAGCCGGCCTTCCGAGTTTTCTCGGTATTCCGGGCGAGGGGCTTATCGGGGTTATGTCGGCGAACGAGTTCCTGACCCGAATCAACCTGATGAAGGCGTATAAGGATGAATACGACACCCCGATATACAGGGCAAATAAGGTGGCCGTCGTGGGCGGAGGCAATGTTGCGATGGACGCCGCCCGCTGTGCCAAAAGGCTGGGCGCCGAGTCGGTTTATATTGTCTACCGGCGCGGTGAAAGCGAGATGCCCGCCCGCCTTGAGGAGATTCACCATGCCAAGGAGGAGGGGGTTGAGTTCCGGTTCCTGACCGCACCCGTGGCCCTGCACGGGGACGAGGAGGGGAAGGTGAAGGCTCTCGAATGCGTTAATATGGAGCTCGGCGAGCCCGACGCGTCGGGGCGCCGCCGTCCGATTGAGGTCGAGGGAAGCAACCATATGATTGAAGCGGACATGGTGATAGCCGCTATCGGAAATTCGCCCAACCCGCTTATCCGCATGACCACGCCCGGCCTTGACGCCAACCGCAAGGGCTGTCTTGTAGTCGACGAGGAGACAATGAGGACGTCGCGCGAGGGGATATATGCCGGAGGCGACATCGTAACGGGGGCGGCGACCGTGATTCTTGCGATGGGGGCCGGTAAACAGGCTGCCCGCGCAATCGACGAATATATACGGTCAAAATAGATTATGCCGTTGAGGATTGATTTTGCGAGGACGACAAAATTTTGTCGATTTATGAGAAAGACAGAAAAATCTTAGAGTCTTCGGAAAGTTTTTCAACAATTTGAATAATCAATTTTGAAATAATACTTGACAAGCATATGGAAATCGTATACAATTAGTCACGTTGTTAAAAGAAATTATGACTTATTGTGTTGAGGTGATTTGTGTGGCGTTTTCAAGACACCAGACAATCACGGAGACAATGAGCGACCAAGAGTTGGTTCGGCTTGCGCGCGATGGCTGTGAGCATGCGTTTTCGCTGCTTGTTCATCGATGCGCATCCATAGTGAAATATCAGGTATCATCCTTTCGGAATGCCGGTGTTGAGGACGAGGATCTTGCCCAGGAGGCTCTTGTCGGTCTTTTGGCGGCCGTCCGCACATATGATTCCGGCGCGGCTTCATTTCGTACATATGCATCCGCATGTATACGTAACCGGATTATTTCTGCCGTGAGGGGCTCCGGTCTGGCGCGGCAGATTCCGCAGTCGGAGATTGTCAGTATCGACAACGGGGAGGAAAGCCACCTGCCGATGCAGGATTGTGCAGATGATCCCGCCCAGCTTGTCCTGCAAAAGGAGGAAGCCTCACGGCTGCAGGAATGGCTGCGCGGATTGCTTTCCAAAAGAGAATATCAGGTTCTCATGATGTACCTCGCGGCTTATGCCTATGAGGAGATTTCAAGCCATCTTGGAATCAGTGTTAAAGCAGTGGACAATTCGCTGCAGCGCGTACGACGGAAACTGGTCACCGTACCCTTTCCCGGTAGCTGAGTATCGCGTGTTATTTGTTAGGGACAGTTTGTGCTGGTTTTTTATCAGTTCTGTTTATATTTTATCGGCATAATACTGTTTTGATATGCCCGGGTAGCTTAAGAAGAGCGTTGTTTTTCAAAGGTGTCGGTCTGAATCCGTCGCAGGGCAAAATCTATTTTATTTAAGCGAGGTAAAATCATGTACGAAGACAAGACTCTCATTTGCAAGGAGTGCGGCGCCGAATTTATTTTCACCGCCGGTGAGCAGGAGTTCTATGCGGAGAAAGGCTTTGTAAACGAGCCCCAGCGCTGCAAGGGCTGCCGTGATGCGCGTAAAGCCGCCGCAAAAGCCGATCGCGAGATGCATACAGCCGTGTGCGCGAACTGCGGAAAGGAAGCAAAGGTTCCTTTCAAGCCCCGCGAGGATCGCCCGGTGTACTGCAGCGAATGCTTTGCTTCAATGAGAGAAGAAAACTAATTGTTTTCAAAAACCCCCCGGCCAAAAAGCCGGGGGGTTTTGTGTATGGGAAAACCCCCGACTGTGTCGGGGGTTCGGGTAGAGCTTTAGCGTTCCATAAGAAAACTCCTTTTGATAGGCTCTATGTCAACAGTCGGGGTAAACCCATAAAATTAAACTGCATGTGATGAGGCGGCGATTAAGCCGTCTCATTTTTTGTCGCGGTCAAAACTTATTTTAAAATTCGTATAAATTATTTTTTAGCTGGGCGAAAAGTGCCCATCACAATATGGTATCTTATTCAAGCAAGACAGCAGGATAACCAATTAAGTAAAATAGTGTTAAGAAATATATCGTAATATGTTATAATATGGTCAAGGATGTGATAAAATGGATAACACAGGTTCCAAAAAGATTTTAATATATTATATTTATGAGATACTCAGGCAACATTCAAATGCAGACCATAAGCTTTCCCAGAGAAAAATAGCCGCTTTGATTCGCGACGTTTACGGGATGTCCTGCGACCGTAAATCCATAGGCCGTAATATTAACGCCCTTATTGATGCGGGAATCGATATTGCAACCTATGACGAGAATAACGAGGGATACTATCTTCGTGAGCCGTTGTTTGACGATTCGGAGGTTCGAATGCTGATTGACAGCGTACTTGCTTCGCGATATATCAGCGGAAGCTATGCGCGGGATCTTATAGAAAAACTATTGAATCTGGCCACGGTTTACTTGGGCAAGCGCATCCCTCATGTATTGCAAGTCGACAGGTGGATACATACCGACAATCCCCATGTGTTTTTAAATATCGATAAGCTCGACGAGGCAATCGCCGCCAAGCGCAAGGTCAGGTTTACTTACAATCGCTATGAATTGGACATGAAGCTGCATCCGCGCCACGATTACAAATATGAGGTCGACCCCTATCAGATTGCATGCTGCAACGGCCGTTATTATCTTATCGGAAACTATGAAAAGCATGACGGTGTAACCAATTTCAGAATTGATTTGATAACCGATGTTGAGGTGCTGGATACAAGGGCCGTTCCTTTTGAAAGCCTGCCGCACAAGAAAGGTTTACTCGATATTGCGGAATATATCAAATACGCTTTGAACATGTATGACGGCAAAAAGGTATCCGCCGTAGTCAGACTGAAAGAAGAACGCATCGGGGACATTATCGACTGGTTCGGCAAGGACATAACGATTTTATCAAAAGAGGACGACGGATATATACAGGTTCGGGTAACCGGTTCGGATAGAGGCATCCAGATGTGGGCGATACAATACGGCCGGCTGGTTGAGGTTCTGTCGCCCGCCGACCTGCGTGAAGCCATCCGGCAGGATGTAACCAAGATGGCGGAGAAATA
>JAAYKB010000099.1 GCA_012522615.1 Clostridiales bacterium | reverse complement strand
CTTATAGGAATGCATCTGAGGCATGTCGCCGTGCCTGTTCGGATTTCGGTATCAAAAATAGGTAATGCATCTCTTGTTTGTGCTCGTACCCGTCCAAAATTCATAGGCGGCGCAAGGGCAATCTATAATGAGAATATTATGTAATGTAGTGTGTGAGGCCGCGCGTTACAACTTCATAACAAAACAACTTAGGGGCTGTTGCAAGACGAAGGTTAAGCAACAGCCCCTAAGTTGTTTTATAGACACCTTATTATTTAAAGCTATTTACCTGAAACACCATGTTTTACTTTAATTTTTAAACAAAATAGCATATAATCAATTAATAACAACTAAGTTTTATAAAATTAACCCAAAAAACAAAACATTATATTATAATGGGGGATGAGCAAATATGGATAGAATTGACTATCAGATACTGAAATGTTTAAAGAAAAATTCCAGAATGAAGGTATCCGCCATAGCGCAGAGTATTAATCTGTCAGTAACCGCTGTTATCGAGAGAATCAAAAAGCTTGAAAACGCAGGAATCATCAAACAATATACCGTAATCATAGATCCGGAAAAAATCGGGAAAGATATTACATCATTTATATCTGTAAGTTTGGAGCATCCGAAATACAACGATGAATTCATAAACATGATGAATCAAAACAACGATATTCTTGAATGTCATTATATTACCGGAAATTACGACTTTTTATTAAAGGTTATTACGGGAGGAAGCGGATCTCTCGAAAGAGTATTGACATATATTAAAAGCGTCAAAGGGGTTGCTTTAACCCGTACACTTGTGGTTCTTTCTACTGTTAAAAATGAGATTTCGGTTTCACCCGAAATCTCATTAGATAATAATTCAGTATAGATGGGAGCAATTAATCATGGTTATCGGTGTTCCAAAAGAAATTATGCAGGATGAGGCAAGGGTATCAGCCATACCCGAAACGGTATCAAAATTTAAAAATGACGGATTTGAAGTTTTGATTGAGCGCGGAGCCGGAGAGGGTTCTCTTTATAAGGATGAGATGTATGCTGCGGCCGGAGCGGAAATAATTGACGATGTCGAGGAGTTGTACCGACGGGCGGATATAATTTTAAAGGTTAAAGAGCCGCTTTTTAATGCTGAAAGAAATAAACATGAAATAAGCATGATGTATAAAGGACAATACCTGATTACATTTATTCATCCTGCTTCTCCGGTTAACCACAATATGGTTCGTGAAATGGCCGAAAAAGGGATTATCGGACTTACCCTTGATGGCGTGCCCCGTATTTCCAAAGCACAGAGTATGGATGCCCTGACATCTATGAGTACATGTGCAGGCTATAAGGGAATTCTTATGGCGGCTTCAGATATGAAGAAGTTTATTCCTCAGATTTTTTGTGCGGCGGGAATGATAAAGCCCTGCAACGTTCTGGTTATCGGGGCGGGAGTCGCCGGACTTCAGGCTATTGCTACGGCAAAACGCCTCGGAGCGTTAGTATATGCGGCAGATATACGCCCTGACGCAGCAGAACAGGCAAAAAGCCTGGGAGCAAAAGTAATTGATACAACCGTGCCTCCCGAGATTGCGGTGGGCAAAGGCGGCTATGCCAATTCTCTTCCAAACGAATGGCATGCAAAAGAGCGTGATGCTCTGCGGGACGTCATAGTAAATATGGATATTGTATTTTGTTCGGCTTTGGTACCGAGCAAACTTGCTCCTGTAATTGTAACATCGGATATGGTGGAAAAAATGGCACCCGGTTCGGTAATTGTGGATATATCCATTGACCAAGGGGGCAATTGTGAGCTGACCGAACCCGGCAAGGTAACAGTTAAGCACGATGTTATTATTGAAGGTATAAAAAATATACCGGGCTTGCTTCCCACAAGTTCAACCTGGATGTTCGCAAACAACATATACAATCTCGTTAAGTACCTGTCAAAAAATGCAGAAATTGAGCTTGACAGGGACGATGAGATAGTTTCCGGTATCCTGACAACAGTAGACGGAAAAATTGTGCATGCAGGTGCGCTGGAAGCCATGAGCCGGGTGGTGTAGATATGAATCCTCTAATATTTACAGCTGTTTTTATCGGATCTTCCATCATCGGTTTCTTTCTCATTAAAAATGTTCCGGCCCTTTTGCATACCCCTCTGATGTCGGGAACAAATGCCCTCTCGGGGTTGGCTGTTATCGGCGCAATTACAGCAACCGGAAGCGCAGTGTATTTTCACAATCGTCTATTCGGCTATATCGCAATATTTTTTGCAATTATAAATGTAGCCGGAGGATTTGGAGTTACCGAAAGGATGCTGCAAATGTTTAAAGGCAGCGGTAAGGATAATCGAGATGAGTTATACGGTTTATTACATAATTACATCTGTACTTGTTTGCGGAATAATTCTCGGTATAGCTTTAATGAACCGAGTGAAAACCGCCCGTATAGGCAATCTTATCAGCTCTCTTACTGCTCTTTTCGCTATATTGCTGGTGCTCTATAAAAACCAACTGATAGGGGATACAGGGATTATGATAGCACTGGCTTCGGGAGCGGCTGCAGGCATAATTTTTACACTAAAAGTCAAGATGGTTGAAATGCCCCAAGCGGTTGCCTTGTTAAATGGGTTTGGGGGATTTTCAAGCATGCTAATCGCAATAATAATCATTACCGATAAAGTAAAACTGACAAATATATTTTCTCTTCTTATGGCATTTATTGCGCTGGCTGTCGGCAGTATAACCTTTTCCGGTAGCATGGTTGCCGCCGGAAAGCTGCAAAAGCTTCTTCCTCAAAAGTCTGTAAGATTTAAAGGGCAAATATTTGCGACAAACTTTATTTTAGTTTTAACGATATGCTTAATCGTGTCAATCTGTATTCTTGCTTATACATTTGGGGATAGGGCAGACGAGGCTGTGACAGCCTTTGCATGGGCTTGTCTATCGTTGACTTTGATATTGGGTGTTATTTTTTCAATCCGGATAGGCGGCGCCGACATGCCTATCACCATATCTCTTCTCAACTCACTGAGCGGGGTAGCCGGAGGAATTGCCGGAATCGCAATAGGGGACCCTCTATTGTGTGCGGCGGGCGGAATTGTGGGCGCATCCGGAATCATCCTGACTCAAACCATGTGCAAGTCTATGAATAGAAGCCTTCTCAATATACTGTTGGGAGGAGGTATATCTGCAACCGGGTGTGCCGATTGTTCGGAACCAATAAATAAAGAAGAAAATCCGTCAGAGAAATCTGAAAAAACCCCTCTAAAATCTGCCCAGGATATTATAATTGGTCCCGGGTACGGTATGGCTCTTGCACACGCTCAGATG
>JAAYKB010000098.1 GCA_012522615.1 Clostridiales bacterium | reverse complement strand
TTTGAAACACGAATCAATGATAACCGGTATCCGGAGCGCAAGGTTGCCGCAATCTACTCAAAGCGCGACCTTGAAAAGCTTTTTAATTTGCAAACTCTGCGGACAAGCCTTGCCCATGTAAATGTAAACAAAAAGATTGCAGGAAGATACTATCAGGAGGCCGCTATTAAAGCCGTATGCCACAGCTTTGACGCTAAAAACCGCCGCAAGGCGCTGCTGGTGATGGCCACCGGCTCCGGCAAAACAAGAACGGTTATTGCCCTGTGTGATGTACTGCTGCAGCACGGATGGGTAAAGAACATTCTTTTCCTTGCCGACCGTAATTCCTTGGTCACACAGGCCAAGCGGAGCTTTGTCAACCTGCTCCCCGACCTGTCTGTCACCAATCTATGCGAGGATAAGGATAATTACAACGCCCACTGTGTGTTTTCAACCTATCAGACCATGATGAACTGCATCGATTCCGTCAAGGACGATGAGGGTAAGCTGTTCACCTGCGGGCATTTTGATCTTGTTATCTGCGATGAGGCGCACCGCTCCATCTACAATAAATACCGTGATATTTTCACGTATTTTGACGCACCACTGGTGGGTCTTACCGCCACGCCTAAAGATGATATCGACAAAAACACCTACGAAATCTTTGAACTGGAAAGTGGTGTGCCAACCTACGGTTATGAGCTTGCACAAGCTGTTAAAGATGGCTATCTGGTCGATTTTCTTTCTGTTGAAACGAAGTTGAAATTTATTGAACAAGGCATTGTATATGATGAGCTGTCTGATGAAGATAAAGCCATTTACGAAGAAACCTTTGAGGATGAAAACGGTGAATTGCCGGAAGCGATTGCTTCCTCTGCCCTGAACGAATGGATTTTTAACGAAGATACCATACGGCAGGTGCTCCATATCCTGATGACAAACGGCTTAAAAATTCATTATGGCGAAAAGCTTGGTAAAACGATTATCTTTGCCAAGAACCACGATCATGCCGAAAAAATATTTGAAATCTTCGGGAAAGAGTATCCGAATCTTCCCGGTTATGCAAAAGTGATTGACAATTACATGACCTATGCCCAGAGCGCCATTGATGAATTTTCCGAGCCGGACAAGCTACCGCAGATTGCTATTTCGGTGGATATGCTGGATACCGGCATTGATGTACCGGAAGTGCTGAATCTTGTATTTTTCAAAAAGGTGATGAGCAAAGCAAAGTTCTGGCAGATGATCGGACGCGGTACTCGTCTATGCCCTGGACTCCTTGATGGTGAGGATAAAAACAAATTCTATATTTTCGATTTTTGCGGCAATTTTGAATTTTTCCGTATGAATAAAGGGAAACCCACTGCTAACCAATTGGCCTTGCAAAGTGCAATCTTTAATCTAAAAGCACAGCTTGCCTATAAGCTGCAGGATATTGCCTATCAGACCGAAGAGCTGATTGCGTTCCGCAAGAGTTTGGTAGAAGATTTGGCGCGCAAGATCAAGGAGCTGAACCGCGATAATTTTGCGGTCAAACAGCATTTAAAATATGTTGATCTATATTCCGATATTAAAAACTATGATACGCTAAGCTATGAGGACACGCTTATCATCAAAGATGAACTCGCGCCGCTGATATTACCGGACGAGGATGAGGTCAGCGCAGTTCGTTTTGATGCGTTGATGTATGGCATTGAGCTTGCCTCCCTGATTGGTAAAAAATATACCCGTGCCCGCAGTGATCTTTTTAAAAAGGTTAGCTATATTGCAAGCGTGGCAAATATTCCGGAAATTATGGCGCAATCCGACTTGATCAACAAGATCCTTAAAACTGATTATCTTGACAATGCCGGCATCAACGAATTTGAGCATATCCGGGAAAATTTGCGAGGATTAATGAAATACATTAAGAACGGTGGAGCAAAATATACGACCAATTTTACGGATGAGATTCTTTCTGCCCAATGGCATGAGTCGGAGTTGGAAAACGATGACTTGAAGAATTATAAAGCAAAAGCAGAGTTTTATATCCGGCAGAACCAGAATAGTGCGGTTATCGCAAAGCTGAAAACCAATGTACCGCTTACAAAAGATGATGTCAAAGAGCTGGAAAAAATCCTTTGGAGCGAGGTTGGCACAAAACAGGATTATGAAGCGGAGTGCGGCAATAAGCCGCTTGGTGAATTTGTCCGGGAAATCGTCGGCCTGGATATGAACGCGGCTAAAGCTGCATTTGCCGAATATCTGAACAATGCAAATCTCGACAGCCGGCAGATATACTTTGTCAACCAGATTGTAGAATATATTGTTCATAATGGCTTGATGAAAGACCTGTCCGTATTGCAGGAACCGCCTTTTACCGATAAAGGCAGCGTGGTGGAAGTGTTCCCTGATCTCTCCCTCTGGCTTGGAATTCGTAAGGTAATTGAACAGATTAATGCAAACGCTGACGCGGCTTAAGTGATAAAAATTACAATTATATTATGTTTTTTGAAATTCAGAAATAATCGCAGAAATAATATAATGGCCGATTATAGATTAAAAGGAGATTTAATAAATGGATAACCTTGTTCTGAAAATATATGATGTAGAGTATGGAAGTTGCTCACATATTATTACTCCTAGAGGGCAGCACATTATTATTGATTTAGGTTCAAAATCTAATAAAAGTATTTGTAGTCATTTGAAAAACAAATACTTTTATAATGGTGCTACTATAGATTATTTAGTATTAACACATCTTCATGAAGATCATATACATGACCTTCCGAAACTTGATATCTTTGACATAAATCCTCGTATTCTACTAAGGCCAAAGGCTGCCTTTGATTTGGAGTATAAAGATTCCGACCCTGAGTATTATAAGCAGATTGTTAATAAAGCCAATCAACTTAACAGAACCTATACATCTCCTGTTTTAGAGTCAGAATCACCTGTTTTATCGAATAATAATGGTGGCGTTGATTTCGCGTTTTTTTCACCCGATGAAGATCAATATACATCCAACCCAAACAGCTTTTCAAACATAATTGTCTTAAAATATGCGGGTTTTAAAATTATAGTAACAGGAGATAACCCTGCTGATATATTAAGTGAAATGTTACAACGAAACAAAACATTTGCAGAGTCAATAAGGAATACAAGTATTTTAGTTGCCCCTCATCATGGACGCGATGGAGAGTTTTGCGAAGAATTTGTATCGCTAGCAAATCCCCTTGTTACTGTTTTTTCTGATGGTACAAGGCGATACCAAACGCAAGCATATTCACTAATGCGATATGCGAATAAAACACGAGGTGTTACTTGGAACGGGCAACAAAGGTATGTATTTACTACAAGGGCTGATGGGACGATAACTTTTACTTTTCATACCAATGGTGAATGGGCAATTAATGTAAGTAAATCAGAATATTAAATAGGGAAAGTGAGGATGCATATGGAAAAATTGTTAGAAAAGTTGAGCTCATATAATATTCTCAACAATCTAATTCCCGGAGGGGCATTTATTTGGCTATGCAACTTCGG
>JAAYKB010000097.1 GCA_012522615.1 Clostridiales bacterium | reverse complement strand
ATATTCAGATTTCCTCTTTGTATTATTTCCTTTGTGCGGTCGTCCGCATAGGTTTCAATAAGGGCGTTTCCGTGGAGGTCCATGAATTCGCGGGTGAAGTTTATGGCATAGGGGACCTTGTCGCCGGCCCTGTGTGCCAGAGTTTCTTTAACAATTTCATATCTTGTCACATTAAATCCGCCTTTCATAGCCGGAAAACAGGCGTGGCGCTAATTCAATCCCATCAGCAGCTCCATCACGTACATTTCCAGTGCTTCAAAATCACGGTTTTCCGCGCATTTTCTTTGGAATTCATAGTCGAATTTTAACGCCTTTTCTTCCAAAGCCTTTACGATTTTCAGGCTGTTTTCCAAATGCTTGTAGCTGTCGGCGTCCTTGGTGGTGCGCATTGCCTTGACGTCCAGACCTATGTATTCGCCGTTTGAACCGTAATTGTTTTCCACAAGCAGCTTGATTTGGTTAAAGGCCTGCCGCAGATTTTCCACCCCGAAGGTCTTGTCCTGATCGAACCGGATACCGTTCTGGTCGTTAAGGTGTACGGTCCACAGCTTGTTCATTGCCAGAGCAAATCCCATTTCGTTTGCGGGGTCAAGACCGGCTAAAATGGCATGCGCGCTCTCGAGATTTCCGCCGACGCGCGACGGGTCTTTTGTCGCCGCCGAAACAGCCATGACATGCCCCATGGTCCCGCAGATACTGCGGTCGATAGGCTCGTTGGGCTTGGGCTCGATAACAATACATATCTTGGGGTCGTAATCAAGTATTTCATTCAGCGCGTCTATCAGCATTTTGGTTGCCCAGACCGGACTCTTGCTTTCGGCGCACAGGGTTCCCTCCCGGACCAATTTTTTTAATAGTTTTTTACTATGTATTCATAGTTGTTCTTTGCGCTCAGGTAGTTGCTTATCGGTGCAATATCCAGCTCGGCGCATAGGGGGCCAGTATAGTTCACCGATTTGAGAATGTCAAATACCTGCCTGAAATCGACGCATCCCTGTCCCAGCTCGCAGAAGTCCTTATAAACCTCAACCCCGTATTCGGCGACGCCTTCCGAATTGATTTTCGCGCTTTTTATATCCTTGAGATGTATAAAATTGACCCTGTCGGCGTATTTTCGGATGACCTTTACCGGGTCGCATTCTCCGGCGACCAGATGGGCGGTGTCGGGCGCGTATGACAGGATTGAGGGATCGACATTCGCAAATACATAGTCGATTTCATCCTCATACATTACCCATGTGTTGTGATGGTTATGCAGGTTGGTGGTAATCCCGAATTCCTTTGTAAGACGGGCGAACTTCTCAATCAGTTCGGTTTCAAACCGCTTTTTCTCGTCGTCCATGACATCGGGACGACCGCTTGTAGCCTGCAGGCAAAGCCGCTCTACGCCGAGCTTTGAAATAAAGTCGAGCTCCCTGTCAAGATTTTCGAATACGCTGGCTTCGTCGCCGAAGGCCGGCAGATGATAGTAAAAGCTGACAGGGGTTATGCCGAACCGGTCGAGCATCTCTTTGTATGCCGCAAGATCCCATTCATAAGCATAAATCGAGGATTTGATGCTTTCGTACGAGACATATCCTATTTCCCTGATTTCCCTCGCGGCCGTTTCCATCTCCTGTCGGGTATTGATACCCCACGGCCAGACCGCCGCCGTAATTCTTGAAGTATCCATAGTTACCTCCACCTTTTAATTAATTCAATCATTTTTGCAATGTCGTCGTCGCTCCAGTCGGGGTCAACACTGATATAAACCGTTTTTGCAAGTATATCCAGGGTTTTCGGGCATGCGTCGGGCGTGCAGTTGAAATTCAGCGCTTGGTTTTCCTCCATTTTAAAGGGGTCCATTTTGGGGTTGAACGCCCCGCGCTTTTCGATTATAGGGGTCCAATGGGTGTAGACATGCTTGCCGGTGTCAATCGGACTGACCGAGTATATTCCGTCAGCTTCCGCGGACTTGATAAACCTCTGCGCGGCGTCCCGGGTTTCAAAGCTGAAGGCCAGCATAACGCCGCAGTCGCCCACAATATCATTTGACGGAATGAAGTTGAAGTCGTCCCTCAGAGTCTGCATGATTAACCCTTTGTTTTTGCGCAGGTCAAACAGTATGCCGTCCAGCTTTTTCAGCTGTTCCCTGAGGATTGCCGCGGTGATTTCATTCGTGCGATATTCGTTTCCGCAAAACTGGGGTTGGGTGATGCCCTGCAGCTGGTCGCCGAAAAACGCGATTGCGCTGCTGTCCTGAAAAATCAGGGCGTTTTCGTAAAGCACCCGGTCGTTTGTAAGCAGGGCGCCGCCTTCGCCCGAAGTGATAATCTTATAGTGGTTGAAGCTTAACGCTCCGATTTCTCCGATTGTACCCAGCCGCTCGCCCTTGTATGATCCGCCGTCCGCCTGACATGCGTCCTCGACAATGAACAAGCCGTGTTTTTTTGCGATGTCGCAAAGCGCGTCCATGTCGCACGGTAAGCCCTGCATGTGCACCGGAATAATGGCTTTTGTATATTTGCTTATCTTTTTTTCAACATCGGCCGGGTCGATAGTGAGCGTCTCGTCTATCTCGGCAATAACCGGAATGGCCCCGACCGCCGTGACCGCTATCGCCGTGGCGATATATGTATAGGCGGGTACAATCACCTCGTCGCCGGGGCCGACGCCCAGCGCGGTTAGGGCAGATATGAGCGCCGCCTTGCCCGAAGTCATCAGGATTGAATGGTTGACTCCGAACTTCTCCCGCAGCTCCTTCTCGCAATCCATGGTTTCGGTTCCTGTTGTCTTGAACAGATTTTTTGACCGTATCACCCTTGCGACGGCCTGTATTTCCTCTTCGCCTATTCGATACATTTTAAACCCTCCATCAGTCTAAGATTTTCTTGTACAATGTTATAGTCGGTATTATAGGACAGCGGCCATATGCTTTCGGATTTGAAAAATTCCACCTCGTATCCGCCGAGATGAAGCTGTGTTTGCGAGGGGAGATACCCTCTCGCTCCGTTCGTAAGCCCGAGACACAGGGTGTGCGCAAAGCGGCTGTGTTCGCGCATGCGCAAGGATATTTCGGAAAAAATCTCAAAGGGGAAGGGGACAAAAGCTATATTGCCGAGGGCAATTATTGTCTGCTGCAGCTTCATGCTGGTCTGGGGCGGCAGGTTTTGCTTGTATGAATCTATGACGGCCTTGTAATACCGCGCCAGCCGTCCGTAGATATTGTAATCTTTGTTCTCGTATTCGGACAGTTTCCGCTCGGCTGTTTCCAAAGGTATTCTGTCTGTCAGAGGCAGTGATATTTCGCCGTGGACAATCTGAATGCTTGCGTTTTTGTATTCCTTAATGCTGTGATAGGCGCGTATCGCATCGGCCGCCGCAATACCGCCGATTTCATAAATATAGGATATATCTCCCACGGTCGCGCCGTTCGAGAGTCTGGGCCCCACGTCGCCCTCCGCTCCGTTTATAAACATCACGGGAGCGCCGCTCTCCTCCGACAGACGGTCAATCATTAAGCCTGCCCAGTCCCTCGAAATTTCGGTATTCATTCCCGCCGCCGTGCAATGGGCGCCGTAATGCACAATGCTGGCGACCGGCTTTTGGTTATAGTCTTTAAAGGAAACCACGGTCATATTGTCGTCATACGGTTCCCGGGGGTTCTGACCGAACGTTATATTGCCGTCGGCGTCATATTCCCGGCGGTTTATGCCCGCTTTGCTCGGGACGGACGCGACTCCTACCCGGGAGGGGCGCAGGGTCTGGACAGCTTCGACCGACGCGGCGACAATGGCCGGGATAAAGATTTTTTCGCAGTAATCGCGGTCAATATCGCCCCAGCCGTACATCCCGCAGGTGTTGGGGCCGGAGTGGGTATGAAATGCCGACAATAATATGTTGCGGGCGTCGGCGTCTATTTCGTCCGCCACAGTCTTTCTGATTCTGTCGGACAGCGCGGTGTTGATTATACAAACGGCGGCGGATATTAAAACCGCTTTGGTATTGTTTTGAAACAATGCAATCGCCGTTACAGTCAAGGGGTCGTTTACGGATGTGCTGTATACATCCGGACGATAGCCGAAAAGCTGTCCCCCGACTTCAGGGGTTATATCGCGGATCCCGACGCCGACCATGAGTTGATCCTCCATATGAAACCAACCTTTCACGCAGTAATTGACGTTTGCGATACCTAACCTATAATACAATCCTGCAGTTTAATCATAGCAGGCTGATAAGGCTCGAACAATCCTTAATAATTTAATATTTATACCCAAATATTTACTCGCAACTTTTGTTTCAAGCTGCGGGCGAATAGGGGAGCTTATTGTTCCATAAAAAATCAGCGACTTCCCGCCGGAAACGCTGATTTATGAGCAATATTTAAATTCTGCGGATTTCACGCTATTTCTGAACTCGGTCGGAGTCATGTTGACAATCTCTTTAAAAACCCTGCAGAAGGTTTTTGTTTCACGAAAACCGGTTTTTTCGGCTATTGACGCTACGGGTTCATTTATTTCCTTCAAGAATAGGCACGCCATATTTATTCTGACATGGTTCAGGTATTTGTGGAAGGTCATGTGTGTCGCGGACTTGAAAACCTTGCAGAAGTTACTTTTTTCATAGCCGAACATCTTTGAAATCTTTTCGACGGTTATGTCCCGAAAATAATTCTCCTGTACGTAACTAATCGCGTTGCATACCTTTTGCATGGCCTCGGTTTTCTGCTTTTTCTGTTTATGATACTGCCTGTCCTCGCACATCAACGACCTGAGCATCAATGAGGATAACGAATATAGGCAGCCCCTTATATTCCACTCGGCTTCTGCTGATAATCCGCTTTCGATTTCGCCGATTATTATATCGAACAATCGCAGCAAATCGGAGGTCTCGTTATTGTCTATATCCAAAACGGTTTGAATAAAGGTGCGCTCCGACAGCTTTTCAAAATTCTGTTTTATAAGTAAAGGCCCGATTTCCAATAACAGAATTTCGGTATCCGGAACGGCCTGATAATATTCATGTATATCAAGGCTGTTTACAAAAACAGCCTGACCGGCTTCGACGCTGTATTCGATATCGTTTATCCGGGTCTTGAAGCTCCCGCTTATACAGTATATTATTTCGATTTCATTATGCCAGTGGGGAGGCATACGAAATGAGAACTCCATAATATTCGCAATGTACGGAACCGCATCTATTATCAAATGCTGATAAAACATTGCATGCCCTCCGTCGTGTTAAGAACCGTCCGTAATAACCCATCGACATTCATTTACAATTAAATTATAATAATAACTGATAGGCCTGTCAAACATATAAAAATTATATGTAGCAATACCCTACCATGATATATTAATAGCATATTGAAAACCGGTATTTGGCAGATAGAATAAATGGGTAGAAGTGCTTAAAAAAATAAAAGGACTGAGATTTGATGAGGGAAATTTATTCAAGATATTCTGTAAGAATTGACGGCGCTGACGGTATCGGCGGATTATTGCCGATCGGCAACGGCGATATTTGCGCCAACGTATGGATAGATCCCGATTATTCTTTGAACTTGCTCGTCTCAAAATCGGACGCCCTGTCAGAGCTGACAAGAACCTTGAAACTGGGGATTGTCAAGATTAGTTTCGGTGATATGATAAAAAATCCGGCCATTGAATTGGTCGTTTATGACGGCGTTGTCGAACTTGCCGATAGGCATACCGGATTTTTTGCGAATATATATGTTGACGCGAATAATCCGTGTATCTGTGTGGATTACCGCTCGGAGCACAAGACTGATGTAAATGTAGAGATAATTAACTGGAGAGACAGAGAGCTTGTTTGCACTTCGTCCTACCATATGGAGAATACGCCGGAAGAGCAAAGGATCGAGAGCGCGGATGTTTTTGTCAATACCTCCGACGATTCGCTGTTGTGGTATCACAGAAATATGACGTCATGCTTTGAATATACGTTGAGAAATCTTGATTTGGAAAATGCAATCAATAAATTTAACGACCCGATACTTAACCTTACATTCGGGGCGCTTGTCTACGGCGACGGCCTAATCAAAACAGATGAAAAAAACCTGCGGTCACAAGCCGTAGTAAATGAAGGTTCGATTAGTATTGTTTGTTTGGCCGAGATTGCCGAGTCGGCTGATTTATTTATAAAACATATCAGGGAGATAAAGATACAAAAAAATTTTGATTTACATAAAAAATGGTGGAATGATTTTTTCTCGAGATATTATATAATCCTGTCCGGCAATCGGGACGCCGAGGTTGTTTCAAGAGGGTATATCCTGCAAAAATATGTGAATGCGTGTGCGGGACGGGGCAGATACCCGATAAAATTCAACGGAAGTCTGTTTACGGCGGAGGATTACGATTACGGCACCCAAATGAATTATGATTACAGAAGGTGGGGGGCGCCGTACTGGATTCAGAATACCCGTCTGATTTATTGGAACATGCTCTACTCCGGCGATTTTGAGTTAATAAAACCGTTTTTTAATCAGATGATGGAAATACTGCCTTTAAACGAATTCTCGGTTAGGGAGTATTTTAACCACAGGGGTATTCGTATTCCGGAGACGTATTCCTTGTTCGGAACACATACAAACCACTGCTATTATTACCTCGGCAATCGCGACCGGGCAATCAAAGGGGAAACCTCAAATCCTTTTACCCGCTGGCATTATAACGGTATGCTTGAGATTGCCTATATGATGCTTGAATATTATAGGTTTACAAACGATGAAAAGCACCTGAAGGAAGTGGCGATTCCGTTTACGGTGAGATGCCTTGAATTTTTTGATGAGCATTTCGAAAGGCGGGAGGAAAAGCTTTATATTTACCCCTCGCAATGCCTTGAAACATGGCAGAATTGTGCAAACGACGCCCCGAATATTGCCGGATTAAAGGCCGTAACGCTCGCACTGATAGAAATGCTTGAGAATGACGGCGATTATGCAGATATAATCGAATTTGCAAAAAGAATATATGAAGAAACGCCCGAGCTTACTATAGTCCTAAAGGACGGAGAGCGCGTTATTTCCCCGTATCAGGAGACCTTTATACCGTATCCGGAAAACTATGAAAACGGCGAGCTGTATCCGGTCTTTCCCTACAGATTATACGGGATAGGAAAGGATGATTTGAATTTAGCCGTTAATACATTTCACAAGAGGTTGTTTAAGGACATCCAGGGCTGGCAGCAGAACGCCACCTTTGCGGCCTTGCTGGGGTTGACCGATGAAGCTCAAAGAATAATAGTCGAAAACTTTAAAAGCTCGCATTCGGACTTTAAGTTCCCGGCTTTTTGGGGCCCGAATTTTGACTGGAGTCCCGACCAGACCCACGGCAATCAAAACAGTCTTGCCCTAATTTTTATGATTCTGCAGTGCGACGGCGATATTCGAATTAATCCGGCTTTTCCAAAGGAGTGGACGGCAGAGTTCAGACTTCCCGCCCCGGACGGTAAGATTATTTCAGGTAAGATTAAAAACGGCGAGTATTATCCATCAATATAATAATATAATAGGATATATTAAAGTTGTCGGTCGTTTTTGGCCGGCAGCTTTGCCGTTTTTAGGCCGTTTTAGGTTGAACGGGAGGATTACGGGTGTTAATCCGGTTGACTTAAAGGTGAATGTTATATACAATTAAGTAAGGGCCAGCGTCAGGCTGCGGGCCGAATCGGGAAGGCCATAAAAAGCCGATAGGGGGGAGGAATGTGCCGAAGTCAAAGGGAATAGTATTTAATGATATTGGCTACAAGAACGCTACAGGAAAGGATGCCGCAACTTGAATGTAATTATTTCAAGATTTAAAGATGTATTATTTTCGGTTTTGCCGATTACAATTATTGTATTGATATTAAACTTTACCATATCTCCGATGGACACGCCTGTTATCATCCGATTCTTTATAGGCTCGCTGCTTGTGATATTGGGTTTGACAATCTTTTTACTGGGCGTTGACATAGGGATAACTCCGCTCGGAACCGAGACAGGTTCATCGCTTGTGAAAACAAATAAGCTTTGGATTGTTTTGGTTGCGGGATTGATACTGGGTTTCTTCATATCGATAGCCGAACCGGGCTTGTTGGTGCTTGCAAGCCAGGTGGACTTGGTCACTTCGGGTCATATTTCCGCCATAAGCATTCTCGTTATTGTGTCGGTAGGTATGGCGGTAATGATATCGATAGGCTTTTTAAGGGTTTTTTACAACATTCCTTTGTATAAATTTCTTTTTGCTGCATATATGCTGATATTCGGCTTTGCGATATTTACTTCACGCGAATTTCTGGCGATAGCTTTTGACGCATCCGGCGCGACAACCGGAATACTGGCCGTACCCTTTATACTGGCGCTGTCGGTGGGGATTTCAAGGCTTAAAAAAGACAGCAAGGCGTCCGAAAAGGACAGCTTCGGATTGGTTGCGATTGCATCGTCGGGGGCCATTCTGTCGGTACTGGTTATAGACGTATTTACAAAACCGAAATTCCTTTCATCCGGTCTTGATTCAAGGGTTTCGGATGCCGATTCTATAATAGGGCCGTTTTTTGAGATAATTCCCGAATATTTAAAAGAGAGTTTTCTGGCGATTTTGCCTCTGCTTGTAATACTGCTTGTTTTGCAGGTGGTTTTCTTTAAATTAAAGAAAAGAGAGCTGCGCAAGCTGCTTACCGGTTTCGGTTTTGCTTTTATCGGCTTGTTCGTCTTTTTATTGGGAGTAAACGCCGGGTTTATGGACGTCGGGACAAGCATAGGCAATAATTTGGCGTCAATGGATAACAAGGCATATATTATTGTTGTAGGGTTTGTTCTCGGGGTTGTGACTATTCTGGCCGAACCCGCGGTGTATGTTTTGACCCATCAGATTGAGGACGTGACCAGCGGTTATGTTAAGAGAAAGGCCGTGCTGGTTCCGTTGGCACTCGGGGTTGGTATTGCGGTCGGGCTATCGGTCATTCGCGTTTTGGTACCCGGAATACAGCTGTGGCATTATCTGGTGCCCGGTTATATTATCTGCTTAACCTTGATGTTTTTCACCCCTAAGCTTTTTGTGGGTATCGCTTTTGACGCCGGAGGGGTAGCGACCGGACCTGTGACCGCAACCTTTATCCTGGCATTTATACAGGGTGCCGCGAATGCTTTTGAGGGCGCCGATCTGATGGCGGACGGGTTCGGGATGATTGCAATGGTTGCCATGATACCGATTATTACACTGGAAGTGTTGGGACTGATATTTAAGGTCAAGTCAAAAGAAAAAGGGGTTGAAGAAAAGAATGACTAATCCTGTTGACATACCGGTTTTTGAACTTATCTATGTTATTGTAAACTACGGAATGGGCAGCAAGGTTCTGCACAAGGCGAAGGAGTATGGTATCCGCAGCGGCACGATAATTCCGGGAAAGGGAACGGTCAACAATTCTTTGTTGAATTTCTTTTCCCTCTATGACGAGAGAAAGGAAATCGTGCTGATGGGTACCGATATAAAAACGGCCGAGCATGTTTTGATCGAATTGAACAGGACATTTCAATTCGAAAAATCCCACCACGGCATAGTTTTTACTATCGGCTCGTGCGATATCGTAGGCACCAAATACAAGCCCGAAGCAACACAAGAAGAGAGAGGTGTAAATAAATCAATGTATAAGATAATATTCACCATTGTCAATAGAGGCAGGGCCGAGGACGTGATTGAAGCGGCGACCGCCGCCGGTTCCAAAGGGGGCACCATAATCAACGCCAGAGGCTCCGGAATCCATGAAACCAGCAAGCTTTTTAATATGGAAATAGAACCCGAAAAGGAAATGGTGCTGATTCTTTCAAAGCAGGACGTCACGGACGCCATTGTGTCGTCAATACGGGAGAAGCTTGAGCTTGATAAGCCGGGGAACGGCATAATCTTTATTCAGGACGTCAGCCGGGCATACGGAATTTATGAGTAGATTCTAAGTCAGAACTCCCGGCCTAAGCTGAAGTGGTAAAAAAGATAGTAGACACAATAAATGAACCGTGTCTACTATCTTTTTGTATAAGACCCCCCAACTGTGTATGGGGCGGCAGAGCTTTAGCGTTCCATAAAAGACTACTTTTTCTCAAGCTTCTCCAGAATACTTATCTTAATGTTTTCAAATGCTGTGTAATCAAGATTAAAAATATCGCCGGCAACAGATGTTTTAGATGAAAACATCTGTTTTATGTTATCGATTTTTAAGAGTTGCTCATGTATCAGATTCCTTATATCGATGCCATTTTCTTCGGCCATTTCGGCCAATATATAATCGTTTACCCCTCTGAGGATTTGCATATATCTGAGTGAAAGCAGGACACTGCCGTCTGAATTCGGGTATACGAAATTCGCATCTCCCGCATGGAAGGTATGCCATCTGACATCTTTTCTCGGGTTTTTGGTCCACACCGTGTAGTCCCATCTTAAAAAGCCGTCAAGATTGAGATAATAGGTTAAGTACCCTATCAATCGGGTTTCAAGAAGATTGGAGGATATGAACATATTGGGATACAACGGCCAGCAGCAGACATACCATGTGAATATTTTACCGTATTCATTTCTGTATCTCTGAATATTGTCATACTCATCTATCGCAGAGGGGAGGATTACGCAGTAGTTGTTTATCGTGTTCTTAAACTCTTCGACGTGTGAAGTCGTATTTATGGCCGCCGAGAATACAAATTTCGGCGCAATCTCTTTGAGGTGGTTAACGCATTTTTTATATAAATCATGGTCGAGCGGTTCATCCGCTACCACCGATACCTTATCAATATATCCTTTTTCGATAAAGTAATCGTGCAGGGCCTTGATATAATCGTCGATTTCTTTGCCGCTTCGCATGGTTTTCATGCATCCGTCGCTGAGATCCATGTATCTTAGCTTTATACCGTCGGGATGGTCTTTTGCAAACTTGCCCAAGCCGAAATCGTGGTCCTGCCATACGCAGCATAAACCGTAAACCTCAATAAATTTGTCTATCCCGTACTTGAAACACAGCTCGATATACCGCCCAATCACGGAAAAATCATATATGAATTCTCCGCTCGGCCTTTTATAGATTTTTGCCATGTTGTATTCGTAGACATCCACAAAATCATTCAGGCTTCTGTGGGAATACTGGCCCGCCCAGGGAACGTCGCTCGCAATAATCGTAACGCATCTCTGCCCTAAATCGGCCAGACTTTTAATATAACTCTCCATGGCTTTGAAGTGTTCGTCCGAATATCTTGCCAATTCCAAATGTTTTGCCAACACCGAATTGTGCTGCCACAGGTTCAGGTAGAATCGGCTGTCCTTTTTATCCTTCAGCACAACATCATATACCCGGACCGAAAAATCGACCTCTCCGCAGATTTCTTCATCATCAAACATAATACTCGAGTACAGCCTTACCTTCCCCTTATAAGTGCCTTTTTTACAGCTTTTCGGGATTTGCAGGGTGAAGAACAGCATGGCCGTCTCATATGCATCATATTCTTTTTGTGTGGCGCTCAGAAGTATATCGCATTTGCTGCTTCTGTTGTCGTCGATTACCATGTCCTCGATATTGGACTTTATTATGATATCGGGGTTATCGCATTCGACCTCAGCGCGAATAGATATATACCCCCGTTTGAGGTAAAGAGCGGTTCTGTCGTCGTTGGTGACAAAGTAATTTTGGTCACAATTAATACCGACCTGAAACGATACAAAGTCGTTTCGGCAGGCAACAAGCTCTATTGATTTTTCCTCGTACAGCTCCCTCCCGTAGGGAACGGGTACAACGTTTTTGTATTTTTCCCAAAGCTCCTTCGGGTATGTTCTGATTTCAGAAACACTGCTGTCGAAAAATATACCGCTGTAAAATTTATAAGCTTCGTCTGTTATACCGTACTTTATGTTCATACCTGCGCTTGTGACCTCCGAATTTTAATATTCAAAATTGCAGCGCCGGACTCGCATAATATTCCGGATAATCTTTCGGCAGGTCAGGATTTACGGCTTTGAGCATAGCCATGATATTCTCAGGGGGAACGTCTGCCGGAACATCGTGTGTGGGGGCGAGAATATATCCTCCGTTCACCGACAGGAGTTCTATCATGCGGCAGGACTCGTCGTATACCTCTTTGGGCGTGGCATACGGCAAAAGGCGTTGGGTGGATATGCCCCCCCAGAAGGTGAGATGGTTGCCGTATTCCTTTTTCATCCGAACCACATCGTATATCTCGGGTTGGAAGGTCTGGTATATATCAAGACCCGCATCAATCAAATCAGGAAAAACCTCGTGGATATCGCCGCAGGAATGCTGTGATACCGTTTTCCCTTTTGCCTTGACAGCCTGATATAACATCTTCATACGAGGCAGTATAAAGGTCCTCCAATGGGTCGGACCCATAATCATTCCCTTTTGTTGGCCCCAGTCGTCTCCGAAATGTATGCAGTCCAAGTCATATTCCAGAACTATATTTAACAAGCCGAGATTATACTCTGCTATAAGGTCCAATAGCTCATGGACAAAGGAGGGCTCAAGCACCATGTACATCAACAAATCCTCCATACCGCACAAGGACCATGCGCGTTCAAACATGCAAAAACCGATGCAGTAGATATTGTATTTATCTTTATTGGAACGCAATCCGTCTTCAATATGTCGGCGAATGGACTTTTCATCAATCGGAGGAAGTGCAAAGCCTTTCAAAGACGGCTCGCCAATCACCTTATTTGCCACTATACCGATATCTTTGTCAGCCCCGCTTCTATCCCATACAACCCCGAATTGATCTTCAATATACCCGGGTTTTACTTCACGGGAAATAGAATATCCGTGCATACAGATATGACTTCCCAGCGTATCGTAGAAGTCGGGATTGCGACAGAAGGACTGCATCGCCTCATAGGCGGGCAGGGTAAAGCTGACACTGTACGGCGTACTGTCTGTTTCCATGTGGCTTACAGCTCTGGCCACACGCTCTTTTTTCGTCATACAATCATCCTTTTTTAAAAAAATTTCTCCATGCTTTCTCCCTTTAAAACCATCCGGATGAATCAGTAATAGGTCTTGACCCAATCGAAGGATGTTGCAAACGGGAACATATCATCGGTGCATGGACCCAACCACTCAAGGCCTGCATGTATTTTGGCCGAATTGGTTGATAATACAATGTAAGCGCTGACTGCATCTTCATGTGTATTAACAAATCTGTTTGCAGCTACCGGTTTACCATCAATATAGAAGTATATACCATCGGATTCCCAAATGCAAGCATAATCATGATAGTCCTCATATATAAAATCGTCTATTTTACCCCAGTAACTTCTTGATCTGTGACTGCCGCCATATCTATCCCAAAAGTGCTGGGTAATCGGAAATTCCTTTCCGAAAAAAGGCGAATACTCCACAATATCAATTTCACTGCAGCCTACATCGGGGAATTCGGTATCCATAAAGAAGAAGTCCCTGGTATAGCGGCCTTCAGGCATCAGCCAAAAGGCGGAGTTGCAACCTCCCCTGTCGGGTGATTTCATACGCGCCATAAAGCAGCCGGTTTTAAGCGAATATTTGCTTCTGGTTCTGATGCCCGAGGATGTATATACGATTTGTCCGTTTATATTCAAGCGCTCGGCCAAAAGCGTCAGCACGCCGTCTCTTACCGATGCGTTTGAGTATTGATATTCGAAATTGGTCCATATATCGGAGTTTATGCTGCTCCCGTTAAAATCATCTTCAAAGTTTACGTTCCATCTTTTCGGGGTAATGGTCAGCTGCGCTTTTCTGCCGGTCAGGTTGTCGGTTGCCGTAACGTAGAACATGGCATATTGTTTCTTCTGTTGGTCGGTTGCCCGAACAATGTTGCCGTCTACATGAATATCGCCCGGAATGACGGATAATTTATATTCTCCTTTTTCTCGCGCTATACCGTCGACCAACAGACTGATTTCATATTCGGTTGTATATCCCGGCAGCTCCGGAAAATAATTGGCGATTCCAATCTCTATCGGTTTAGTGGGGGTAGTTGCCGTCGGTCGAGTAGTGGTTGTAGACCGGGTGGAGGTGGTTGTGCCGGCGCTATTGGATTTTGTGGTGGTACCGTCTTCTGCTACGGTTTTTTTCCCCGATTCGGTTGCGGTGGATTGGTGATTCGGAGTTGTGGTTGTTTCCCCTTCGGTCGTTTCGGAAGACAGGGAAGTATATGCAGTAGATGTTATATCGGATTTATCCGTTGTTTGCGATTTATTGCTCGAGACATCCTCATCGGAATCGGCACACGCGGCAAAACCGACCCAAAGGGCTATACAAAGTATAAATATCATCCTTGTTCGCCTTTTAATAGTAGCGTTTGCCGCCCGAGAAAAAAACCTTCCGATTTTCACAGAATATGCCCCCTTTAAATATTAAGAGACTATTATACAAATACAGTATAACAGTCTCCTTTGGGGTTTTCTTTGTGTAAATCTTAAACTAATTGTTGTTTTTCTGT
>JAAYKB010000013.1 GCA_012522615.1 Clostridiales bacterium | reverse complement strand
ATTAATAATCGAGTTTTTTGTACCATAAACCGTACAGCGCCATTCCGCATCGGTAATAGAATATAACAAAAAAGTGAGTATAACAGATATCCACTGCTTTCCCAATTATACACACATGAGAAGAAACACCGCGTCCTTAATAGGATGCGGAAGTTTCTTCGTACTAAAAAAACGGACTTTTTAATACTTAGGTATATATGGTATATCACCTTTGCTGTAGTAACCGGTATCAGCATTAACAGGTGTATATATAAATTTTCTCTTAAACCGCTCTTCTTGGTTATCAAATTGATATTCGGATATCTCCATGCCTGCGTTCTCCTGAATGAAAACAACAATATAAATTGCTTGATTATTATCACCTGTAAGCAAAGCATATTTTATTTGCCCGATATAAATGCGTTTCTTTGATATCAGCGGATAAACATAATCACCCTGCCTGACAAGCAATGACCAGAAGTGGCTATCTTGATAGAATAATGTACCGTCCTCCTCTACTTCAGAGTCAATATACAATTCGACTGTGGCCTTTTCATTTTTTAGTTCAAAGTCGGTTTTGTAATATAGGTACATTTCATCAGACTCGAGACCTTTTGTCATATCTTCACTGTATTTTTCTTTTGCTATTACATCCTTTTGGTCCTTTAAAAAATAATGCTCTTCCGGTAAAGTCACAGCGTTTGAGGTGGCTGACGTCTGCTTCGGCGGCGTTGTTGCCTTTGCAGAAGATGTATTAGCCGACAAAACCGCCGTATTTGTGCATCCTACAAACAAAAACATTGTAACCAAAACCAGCAATATGATACGCTTCATAGGTTTTGCTCCTTTCATTAATAAAACTTTGACATAGGCAGACTGCACTTGCAGGCAGGCGCAAAAATCTATAAACGCAGGAGCGCCTGCAATTGGGCATATACACAGAACGGGATGTGGTTATTCTACCTAACAATAACGACTGCAAGCAACGTGCATGTTAAAACTGGTTATAAATTACTTAATTTACGCTTAATTTGTAATATAGAAATAACTACTTATGGGATAAGCCGTCTGTAATCAAATATACAGACGGCTTATCCCATAAGTACACTATTCCAGACTCTGATAAATCTCGTCATCAAGGCGCCACGTATTTCCGGATTTTTTCATTACATACGTCCGGACACCACGGGGCTCTTTATCACGCCAATAAACCACGTCAACCTCTACTGTCAAAGTGTCGTTATCCTGTGAAATAATCTTAAGTGTATCCCAATCATTTACTATATTATTACCATATCCCATAATCAAATCATTTGCGTACAAGCGCCCGTCGTATTCCACAAAACTTGTATCTGCAGGTGATATAATAGAAGCATTCTCATACTTTATTATCCCATCATAATAACCTGATAAATGTTTTTCAATATAGGAGGGTGTGTATGCGGTTTCAACAAAGGCTTTTAAAGCAGCAATTGTTGGAAAACGTTCATCGGTTACCAGCCAGAATTCGGAATGCCCGGGTACTGTCTGCGTACTGTCTGAATCCAAAAAAGTAGGAGCGATAAGAACAAAAAAAACAGAACCGGATCGTTCATACACATCCTTAGCTATCTCTACAGCCTGTTCTCGTGAAATGACACCGCCTGAAATAGTGGAAGTGGCTGGCGCAGAAGCATCATTGCCCGAAGAATCGATAGTCTGCCTGCTGCATCCGTTTAGAAAAAGGATAGTAACCATAGCAAGAGCGGTGAATTTTACAATAATACTGACTCTTTTCATAATTTTTCCCCTTCGTAATATTATTGAAACATCTTTATAAGTATAATATGTATATAATTTACATAAATCAATATTTATTACAACATTGTATCGGGCTGTTACAAAATTGTATTGAATTATTATTTAAAAAAATTGAGCAATAAGTATACCTGCATGCAAATTAAGACCACCGGATAATCTAATCAGGTGATCTTGACTGTTGTTTTAAGAGGCTGATTTATGCGCCACACCTTTTGTTATGATTTATCGTGTGATTTGGCTACAAGGGCGCAGAGAAAACCCATGACGATTGAGAAGGATATGCCGCCCGCCGCCGCGGTTACTCCTCCGGTTATCGAACCGATCAGGCCGTTTTGCCGCACCGCCTCCTCGACACCCTTGCCGAGCGCGTAACCAAAGCCGAGGAGGGGTACGGTTGCGCCCGCGCCCGCAAAATCAACAAGCGGCTGGTACAGACCGACCGCGTAAAAGACCACTCCGAGGGTGACAAAGAGTACAAGGATGCGCGCGGGGGTCATCGAGGTTAAATCGATAAGCAGCTGGCCTGCGATACAGATTAGTCCGCCTACGATAAAAGCCTTGAGAATCATCATCCAATCCACAGTCGTCCAACCTTTCCTATGCTCTTTTATGTTATCATAGGATATTTTCCGCTTAATTTCGGTTTTTATTCAGAAAAGGTTACATTTGACTAATGACAGGGTTGGGATGTATACTCATAATAATTCATACTGACGGTTCAGTTTTTCAGGAGGGGTATTGATGGACGTAAATTGTTTAGCCGCATCTATTTTTGATTATCAGAGTGTCAACTATCTGCTCATATTGATTCTTGTCGCCCTGTTTGTAGGCGTTTACTTAATACGGTATGGGAGAAAAAAGGGCGGCGAGAGCCGCGCCGACAGGCTCCAAAGGGAGTATGCGGTGCTGGATATTGACAAGCTGGAGCATATACCCGACGGGGAGCTTGTCGACGCCGTTATCGCCAACATGATAGCCGGACTCGACCCCAAAATGCCGGATGACTACAAGGAAATTCCGCTCCTGTCGCCGGGGCAATGCGCGGTTTACAGCATATGGCTGACCTGCAGCGTGGTCAAAAAAGAGGGGCTGGAGGTTTATCTTGGCGGCAAGGCGGGCAGGTTTGCCGAGCTGGCGGTCGACGGTTTTAAGCTTGTCGGGGCATATGAGTGTGCGTCGGTGATGTCTGCGGTTAACGAAAGCGACATATCAGAATCCGATATACACTCGCTAGAGCAGCAGCTTCACTCGGCAATCGAGAGGGAAAAGCCCCTTGACCTCTGCCGTTTATATATCCGTTCAAATCCCGAGGAGTTTATTGACCAAGAATTGATTGAAGAAGAATCTGGCGAAGAATTTAGTAATGAAGGATTAATTGAAGAATTTAGTGATGAAGAATCTGGCGACCGAGAATTGATTGATCAAGCGTTCGGTGACGAGCAGGATTAAAAAAGGGCATGAAAAAATTGCTGTCGGTCAGGACAGCAATTTTTCCAGAAAGTCTTGAAAAGAGGCAAGCAATAAACTATAGTAAAGCATTACTATGCTAAAAAGATACATCATTAAATCGACAATGTCCATGCACTTTTTGCAACAAATCTTGCACTTTGTTCAATTACCGCTAAAAATTAAGTAGATATTAATAATCAAGTTTAAAAATCCTTGTGCATTCTCGCAATACCGCTCGTTTTGAAAAATGTATAATTATTCAGGAAGATTTAAAAAGATACCGGAACCAAACGGCTCCGGTATCTTTTT
>JAAYKB010000096.1 GCA_012522615.1 Clostridiales bacterium | reverse complement strand
TCCGTATCAGGGAATATCCGATTGCCTCGGATTTTTTCTTCAACTGCGATTTTTTTATGGATATAGAGTCGATGACGGTGCTTGATATGGCGCCCTATTCTTATAACAGGCGGATTGACGAGGGGCTCACCTCCCGCTTTTTCCCCGACTTCTTTGAGATTCAGGAGGAGCGCGTCCGGTCGGTGCTTGACCAGTACCGATACTGGGATATGTGCACTCCGGAGATTGAAAGGGAGATGGCGGGGATATATATCCGTTATGTTTACGCCGGACTTTTGCGGCAGTTTGACCCGCGTTCGGGTTCCAACCGCGCCTCGCGCCGCGGCTGGCTTAAACGGCTTTATGATTCGGAGCTGTTTTTAAGTCTGATTCCGGCGGCCCGTCCCGAGAACAGAACGGTTGCCGCGCTTGGGAGTCTTCTTAAAGGCCGTCATACCGGTCTTATTCTGGCCGCCGGACGTATTATGCATATTACCCGCCGCTTTCTGCCCCTTCTTTTTTCAAGGGTAAAGCAGAACCGGTAGCAAAACGCTCTTTTAAAAATAATCGTTGTGTTTTTCCAAACCTGTTTTTTGGGAAAGGCACGGAAAGGCATGGTTTTGATGAAGCATTTATCTGTTGCTGTTCCTTGTTATAATGTCGAAAAATACCTCCGTAAGTGTCTGGACTCGTTTTCGGACGACAGGCTGAGACAGGACCTAGAGGTTCTTATCATAGACGACGGTTCAACCGATTCGACCGCCGAGATCGCAAGGGAATATGTGGAGCGTTATCCCGATATATTCAGGCTTATCCAAAAGGAGAACGGGGGGCACGGGTCGGCGGTGAATGCCGGAATTGCCAACGCGACCGGAAGGTATTTCCGCATAGTTGACGGCGACGACTGGGTGCATACCGATAATCTGATTGCCCTGATAGGCCTGCTCAAGGACACCGAGACCGATCTGGTGGTAGACCAGAAAACCAAGGTCGATATGACGACCGGAAAAGAGAGCTTTATCAAGCTGCCGCCCGGTATTATGTTTAACCACGAATACGCCCTTTTGGATGTCAGCAGCGACGAGATATGCCACTTTTACGCCCTTCACACCCTGAGCGTCAGGCTGCCGCTCCTGAAGTAGAATAACATCAGGCTGCTTGAGCACGCCTTTTATGTCGATAACGAATATCTGCTCAAGGTTGTTGCATACAGCCGCAATGTGATATTCTATGATCTGGACGTTTACCGTTATCTTGTGGGCAACGTGAACCAGAGCGTCAGCCATAAAAACTATGCGAGGCGGTATGACCAGCATGAGCGGGTGATTAAGGAGTGCCTTAAATTCGCAACCGGACATCAGTGGCCCGAGGGTATGTCGGCATATATGAAGCGGCGTATCCTTCCGCTTATACGCACCCATCACATTATCGCCCTGATTTATCAGGAAAACCGCAAAGAAGGCAGGCAAAACGCCAAAAGGTTTTATGATTTTCTGAGGGTCAATCATCCCGATTATGCGAGGGCAACCGGAAGAAGATACCGTATCAGCGTGCTGCTTCATCACCTCGGGGTGAACGACGACATACTTGAAAAGATGAAACGCCTAATCCGATACGGGAAATAACCGCCGTCGAATGCAGAGAAAGGAAGCATGCTATATGCCTGAAATATCGGTGATTGTTCCGGTATATAACTGTATTTCCTATCTTGAGAGGGGCGTCGATTCGATTCTGGCGCAGACCTTTGACGATTTTGAGCTGATACTGGTTGACGACGGGTCAACCGACGGGAGCGGCGAGCTTTGTGACCGTCTGGCGTCCGGGGATGCAAGGGTCAAGGTCATCCATAAGGAAAACGGGGGAGCGGGAAGCGCCCGCAATGCCGGAATGGACGCGGCGTCGGCGACTTACTGGGTTTTTCCCGACGCCGATGATTGGATGGAGCCGAATATGCTGGAATCCCTTTATGACGGTATTGTCAAAAGCGGAGCCGACCTCGGCGTGTGCGGATTTACGGCAGGCTATGATCATGAAAAGCCCCAGACGGTTGAGCGCGTTATCCCCGAAAAAGGAATCCTTGATAATCCCGATGAGGTGCGGGGCTTTTTTATAAAATACTTTCCCGACGGTATGGCGGGGTATCTGTGGAACAAGATATATAGCTCCGACGTGATAAAAAGGAATAATATAAGATTTTCCGATATGAGACGCTATCAGGACGGCATGTTTAATCTCGACCTGTTCGGACATATAAACAGCGCGGTTCTTTTGGACTCGTGCCTCTACCATTACAAGCTCAACGACGTAGGGGATGTTTTTGTTAAATATCCGGTGAACAAGTTTGAGCTTTTATGCCGGCTGCTTGAAGGGTATGAAGAAAGGCTTTCGGAATGCGAGCTTGACCGTCGCGAGAAGAAAGAACGCATTTGCTCGTTCTATCTGCGGGTCGTGGTTTCATGTATAGACAGCATGTACAGCCCCTACTGGGGTTTCGGCAGGGCGAAGAGGAAGGAGTATCTTCGCATGCTGGCGCAGGATGTCCGGGTCGGCGAATGCTTGAAAATACGCGGGAGCTACGGCAGGTATGCCGACCTTGTGCTGGGGCTGCTGTCCCAAAAGCGCTATTTCGCGATTAGATGTATCGTGAGGCTTAAAATAATGCTTAAAAAATACGGAAAGAGGATTTTCCTGAAGTTGAAACGCAGCGGGGGATATCAAGGTTGAGTATTTTAAAGAAGCTATACACAAGAATAATATGCAGCCGCACCTATTGTATAATGCTGCTGGTTGTTTTGACGGCGCTGACCTCTTCGCCGCTGATTCAGAACCATCTCGGGAGGTTTGTCAAAATAGGCTTTGCCTGGGGAGCCTTTTTGATTGCTCGTGACATGCTTCAAAGCCGCTCCATGATAAAAAACAGGTCTTCGCTCTGGCTTTTGCTTTTCTGCCTGAGCTATGCTGTTTCCATACTTATCGCGGCGCCCGCCCGTCTTACCGAGAACGTCATACAGCTTTTATATATGGGGCTTTTCATGGTGCTGCTTTTCGGCAACGACCTTGACAGCCCGGTTGAAGAGAAGAAAAAGGAGCTTTTAAGGGTCGGAAACACCTTTATCGCAGTCATCCTTGCGCTGACCCTTTGCTGTATAATACTCTTTATGTTTTCGATAGGATTCGAGTATCGGCACAACGGCGAAACCTTTATTGTCGGTATGAGCTTCAACCGGTTTTGGGGACTGTATAATCCCAACACCGGCGCCGCCCTTGCCGTCACATCAATCTTCCTTTGCTGGATGCTGCTTGTGATGGGGCAAAAGAGAGGACGCTGTTTTTATATAACAAATATCGTGTTCCAGATGTTCTACCTTTTGCTGACCCAGAGCAGGACGGCGTGGTACACCCTGCTGATTTTCGGCGGTATTATTCTGTTTGTCCAGTTTCTCCTGCGGTTAAGGCAAAAGGGGAAGGATACCAAGGGCCGCGTCGCCGCGCTGCTGGCTGCGGTTCTTGTGGCGGCCGGGGGAGTCGAGCTGTTAAGACCTGTCAGCGTCGCCGCCGTGTCTTATATCCCGAGCGTTATAACGCAGGTGAAGAGTTTTATTTTCGAAAACGGAAGGTTTTCGAGCGAAGATCTGCATCCCGCAATCAGCGAAAGGGACGACTCGTTTGGCTCGGACAACACCGACGCCACCAACGGACGGGTTATGCTATGGAAGGCGGGGCTGAAGGCCTTTTTAAAAAAACCTGTCTTCGGGGTGACGCGGGAAGCCTTATATGACGAGGTATCGCCCTATCTTGCGGAGGAGCGGATGGGAAATCTGAAAAGGGGCGGTCTGCACAACATCTATTTATCGGTTCTCGTGTGCTCCGGTCTGGTCGGGTTTACGCTTTTGCTTATCTTTGTACTCGGTCTCTGCCGCACACTGCTTTTCAGGCGTTCGCTGGTGGTTTCCCGCGAGAATCTGTGGCAGTATCTGCTGATGGTCATTCCTTTTTCAATCTTTTTGATGGAGCTGTTTGAAGCGCGCATACTCTACCGCGCAAACATATTCGGAGTTGTATTCTGGCTTTTTACCGGGTATATGATGTATTTCGCCGAAAAGGATGCGGAAAAGGCGGGCGGCGGCTTTCGGTCAAACTGGGTCGCGCGT
>JAAYKB010000095.1 GCA_012522615.1 Clostridiales bacterium | reverse complement strand
GTGGTTCGATATCGATGTATGTCGTGATGACGCAGGCGTTTTTGGCGCGCACGCTTACGGCGCGGTCAACAACCATCTGTTCACGTTCGGTAAAGTAAACCCGAAGATCTTCGAGACAGTCTTTATCCGAGCATGAGTCATATACACGACCCGCATCGATACAGACGGCTTCTTTACTGCCGTCGTGCATGAATTTGTTATCAGGCATAAGTAATCCTCCCGTAAAATTATAAAAAGATGATTGGGTATGTTTAACTTCATTACATCTTATGATTCGGGAGGAGTTATGTGATTGATTTAATGGGGTTTGTTTTTATCGGTTGGGGGCGGGAGAAAGCCGGGCAAAATTCGCCATGACCTTTTTGACCCCCACCTTATCGAACCTTATCTCAAGCAGGGTGTCGTTGCCCATGGGTGATACCGAGATCACCTCTCCCCTGCCGAACACCTTATGATTGACGCCGTCGCCCGGCTTCCATGAGGCGGCGCGGGAGGGTTTTTCGGAATCCGTTCCCCTTTCTTGGCCGCTAGGGCCTGCGGCGGATATGCCCCCGCCGGCAATATCGCGCCTGTCAAACGATTTCGGAAGGCTGACCTTGCGCTCAAATCCTTGGAAATCATCCGTTCGGTATTCGGATGAAAAGGCAGACGCCGACCACGAAACCGACCGCCATTCGTGCCGTTCGAGCAGGTGCTCCGGAACATCCAGAAGAAATCTGGACGGGCGGTTTCTGGTTGTCGAGCCGTAAAGCATGCGGCTTCCTGCGTTCAGAATATACAGTTTTTCCTTTGCGCGGGTTATCGCGACATAGCAAAGCCTGCGCTCCTCTTCCATCTCTTCGGGATTGAACAATGTCTGCATCCCGGGGAAGATCCCGTCCTCAAAGCCGGGCAGGAACACGACCGGAAATTCAAGCCCCTTGGCGGCATGCATTGTCATGAGCACCACCGTTTCGGCCGAGGCGTCATAGTTGTCGACATCGGTCATCAGCGCGGCCTCCTCGAGAAAGCCGGCAAGCTCCGGAATGTCGTCGGGGCTGTTATTTTCATAATCTATGATGGATGAGGCCAGCTCATTCAGGTTCTCGACACGTCCGGCTTCGAACTCTCCCGCCTGCTCCCACATTGCCAGATACCCGGTTGTCTCGAGCATGGTGGCATAGAGAAGGTGGAGCGAGACCTCGGGGTCATTATTCATGTCACGCAGGCGTTCAATCATATCGGTAAAAAGCTTCAGCTTGCCGGCGGCGCGGCTGATATCGGGATAGTCCCCCGCATTGGATATAACCTCGTACAGCGGCACGCCCAGCCCGTCCGCAATCCTTTCCGCTTTTTCTACCGTGGTGTCGCCGATTCCCCGTTTCGGTTCGTTTATTATGCGCTTCAGCGAGACGCTGTCGTTTGGATTGTGAATCACCTTGAGGTAGGCCATGGCGTCGCGCACCTCTTTGGTGTCAAAGAAGCGGTGTCCTCCGATGATGCGGTAGGGTATGCCGCTTTTGACCAAAGCGCGTTCCACGGCGTTTGCCTGTGCGTTGGCGCGGTACAAAACCGCGAAATCGCTGTATTTCTTTCCGTCCGCCACCCCGTCCTGAATCGTATCTGCAATAAACCTGCTCTCGGCATCCTCGTTCTCGAGTATATGCAAGGAGAGCTTGTCGCCCTCGGGATTTTCTGTCCAGAGGGTTTTGCCTTTGCGGCTTTGGTTTTTGGCTATCACGGCGTTGGCGGCATCCAAAATATTCTGGGTGGAGCGATAGTTTTGCTCCAGCCTGATAACCCGACATCCCTTGAATTCATGTTCAAAGCTCAGGATGTTCTCGAGCGTCGCGCCCCTGAATTTATAGATGCTCTGGTCGTCGTCGCCGACCACGCAGAGGTTGCCCGAGCCCGCCGCCAGCAGGGAAACAAATTCGTACTGGGCATGGTTGGTATCCTGATATTCGTCGACCATAAGGTAGCGAAAGCGCTTGCGGTACCGCTCGAGGACATCGGGGGCGGTTTTGAAAAGCCTGACCGTCTGGTAAAGCAAGTCGTCAAAATCCATTGCGTCGGCTTCTTTCAACCTTTTTTGATACATGGCGTAGGCTCTGGCAATCTGTTTTTTCCGAAAATCCCCGCCCGTCTGCGCCATATATTCGTCCGAATCAAGCAAAGCATCCTTCGCCCGCCCGATTTCGGCCAGAACGGCTTTATGCCCCAGCGTCTTTTCGTCTATGTTAAGGGAGCGCAGGCAGTCCTTCATAAGGCGGCGGCTGTCGTCGGTGTCATAAATGGTGAAGTGGTTCGAATAGCCCAAAATATCCCCGTCGCGGCGCAGAATCCTCGCGCAAAATGAGTGGAAGGTGCTCGCCTGAATCTGGCTTCCGTCCTCCTCGCCGAGCATGCGCGACAGGCGTTCCTTTAGTTCGCCCGCCGCCTTGTTGGTAAAGGTGATTGCCAGAATACGCCACGCGGGGCAGGGGTCGACGGCGCACAAGGACACGGCCCTTGCCGTCTGCTCGGGCGTGGCGGTTCCGGCAGCAGCCGCCCGCATCAGCTCCATGTCCTCCCGGGTAATGGGCTCGGGGGTCCGGGCGCTGTCATAGGCCTGTCCGTATTTGACAAGATTGGCAATGCGGTTGACAAGCACGGTCGTCTTGCCGCTGCCCGCGCCCGCAAGAATTAGGAGGGGACCCTCGGTGCAAAACACCGCCTCCCTCTGCTTATCGTTCATTCGGGAAAAATCCCGCTCCATTATCTGTTTACGTAGCGCTATAAACTCATTCTTATAAGGGCTGTCCTGCATTTTTCAGTTCTCCAGTTCTTTGGTTTCACCGTTTATTATAACATCACCGACAGCTATATGCCATATATAGAATTCAAAAAGGGGCTCATATGACTGAACCCCTTTGATTTCACTGTATTTTTTCCGGCTTGCCAATGCATTACTTCATCAGGATGACCATGACCGCCTTTTGGGCATGCAGACGGTTTTCGGCCTCGTCAAAAATCTCGTTCGCGTGGGCTTCAAAAACCTCGTTGGTAATCTCCTCGCCCCTGTGGGCGGGCAGGCAGTGCTGGATCATGCAGTCCGGATGGGCAAGCGACAATATTCGGTCGTTGACCTGATAGCCTTTAAACGCGATACGGCGTTTCTCGGCTTCGTCCTCCTGCCCCATGGACGCCCAGACATCGGTAAATATCACATCGGCGTCCTTGGCGGCTTCTTCGCAGCTTTCGGTCAGGACAAACCTGTCATCGTATCCTGCCGCAAACTCGAGAATCGAGGGGGCGGGGCGGTAATCCTTGGGACAGGCAATCGAAACATGCATACCGACCTTAAGACATCCGACAATCAGGGAGTTTGCCATGTTGTTTCCGTCCCCGATATAGCACATATTCAGCCCATCGAGGGTACCTTTGTGCTCCCTCACCGTCATCAAATCGGCAAGCACCTGGCAGGGGTGGCAAAAGTCTGTAAGCCCGTTGATGACGGGTATGCTGCCCACCCGCGCAAGGGTCTCGACCTCCTGCTGATCAAAGGTGCGAATCATTATGCCATCGAGATAGCGCGACAGCACACGGGCGGTATCCTCTATCGGCTCCCCGCGGCCTATCTGCAGGTCGTTTGATGATAAAAACAGCCCGTAACCGCCGAGCTGGTATATTCCTGTTTCAAACGATACCCGGGTGCGGGTGGACGCCTTTTGGAATATCATGCCGAGCGTCTTGCCCGCAAGGTGCTTGTGCTCGATACCGTGCGCCAACTCATATTTGAGCTGGTCCGCGAGGTTCAGAATATCGATAATCTCCTCTTTGGACAGATCCAGCAGTTTAAGTAAATGTTTCATGCATCATACCCCTTTCAGTACGGCTTCCATGATTAAAAGCCCCTTGTCGATTTCGTCATAGGTGATTGTAAGAGGCGGCAGAAGTCTCAAAAGGGTTTTTGCCGTCAGCACCAGAAGGCCGTTTTTCAGACATTCCTGCGCCGCGGGTTTGGCCTCCCCCTTTTCAAGTACAATACCGAGCATCATTCCGAGTCCGCGTACCTCCCTGACATTCGGCATGGATGCCAGCCGTTCCCTCATATATCCGCCCTTTTCCGCGACCTGCTCCATAAACCCGTCGGAGGTAAGCTTTTTAAGCACCACGTTTCCGCCTGCACAGACTATTGGATTCCCCCCGAAGGTTGAGCCGTGTGTCCCGGCGGAAAGCACATCGGCCGGCTTCTCGTTGCAAAGGCAGGCGCCGATCGGCAGGCCGCCGCCCAAGCCTTTGGCCATGGTGACAATGTCGGGCTTAATCCCCGAATACTCACATGCGAGGAACCTTCCGGTACGCCCTACGCCCGTCTGCACCTCGTCGACAATAAGCAGAATATCCCTTTGGTCACAAAATGCGCGTACCGCCCGCAGATATGAGCTTTCCAGCGGAATGACGCCCCCCTCGCCCTGCACGCATTCCAGCATAACGGCGCAGACGTCGCCTCCCGCTTTTGACCGCAGGTCGTCGATATCCCCGGCCTTTGCAAAAACAAAGCCCTCCATAAACGGGAAGAAGTATTGGTGGAAGGAATCCTGCCCGGTGGCCGACAGGGTGGCCAGCGTCCGCCCGTGAAAGGAATTTTGCAGGCTGATAATGGTCGACCGGCCCTCGCCGTATTTGTCAAAGCTGTATTTTCTTGCAAGCTTGATTGCGCATTCGTTTGCCTCGGCGCCCGAGTTCCCGAGGAATACCCGGGCCATTCCGGCGACCTCGCAGAGCCGCTTTGCAAAGGAAATTTGTACCCCGTTATAATATAAGTTTGAAATATGCGCAAGGGTAGCGGCCTGTTTTTGAACCGCCGCGACCCAGTCTGGGTCCGCATATCCGAGCGAGTTGACCCCGATTCCGCTGCCGAAATCGATATAGGTTTTGCCCTCGGTGTCGGTGAGGGTCGCCTCCCTGCCGCTTTCAACGGCAATGTCAAACCGGCTGTAGGTCTGCATCAGCGCGGCGTGCTCATCCCGAACAATATCGCTAAAACTCATATGCTCATCTCCACTTCTGTCGGCCCGAGCTGTTTTTATATAAATAGCCTTCTTATTTCTTCTCCCGTTTTTTCGGAAAGGTAGGCGGGCGGGATATCGACGACGGTTTTGGCGCCGGATATCCCCTCGCGGTTCAAGCGGTAGGCCGCCCGTGCGCATGCAAGCAGTATATTTGCCGTGAAATCGGGGTTTGAATCAAGGTTTATCTTATATTCTATGGTATGGCTGTGTTCCCCGTTTTTCCCCGTCCTGCCGCAGCGGATAACCAACCCGCCGTGTGGCAGGCCGCCGTGTTCGCTTTTAAGCTCCTGTTCGGATATGAAATGCACTTCTGTATCATAATCGGAAAAATAGTCCGGCATGGTTTTTATATCATACTCTATCTGCACCCTGTCCGCCCCGTCCTCGGCTACCACAAAGCACACCCTTTTGTGCTTTTCTCTTGTCGTAAGCTCGGGCATCTCTCCCCGCCTTACGGCTTGGACGGCCTCCTCGACTGGGATTGTATACTGCCTTGCGTCCTTGACGCCCTTCACCCTTCTGACGGCGTCCGAGTGTCCCTGACTGATACCCTTTCCCCAGAAGGTATAGGTTTTTCCGACAGGCAGAATAACCTCGGCGTACAGCCTGTTCAGTGAAAACATTCCCGGGTCCCAGCCGCTTGAAACAATGCATACCTTGCCCGATTCCAGCGCCCTTTTATTGACCGCGTCGAAGTACTCGGGAATCTTCGCGTGGGTATCGTAGCCGTCAACCGTGTTGAACATTCCGGCAAAAAAGGGCCCCTGCTCGGGCATGTCGGTCATGCTGCCGCCGCAGAGTATCATGACGTCAATATCGTCGGTCATCTCTTTTGCCCTGTCTATATGGTATGCCTTTTCACACTCCAGCGCGGAGGGGTCCCGTCTTGTAAATACCCCTGCCAGCTCCATGTCCCTGTTCTGCCCTATTCCGAGCACAACGCTTTTTCCGAGATTTCCGTAGCCTGCGATTCCGATTCTGATCTTGCTCATGCTCTTTTTCTCCGCTTTTTCAGATTTAAAACTACCTATCCTTTATTATAGGAACATTGTTCCGATACCCTCGTCGGTAAGCATCTCAATCAATATCGAGTGTTCAATCCGCCCGTCGATTATATGGGTACGCTTGACCCCGCGCCTTACCGCCTCGACACAGCAGTCGATCTTCGGTATCATGCCGCCCTTGATGATACCCTTTTTCTTGAGGCTGGGAACCTCGCTTACGTTGACCACCGATATCAGGGTGTCCTCATCGTCCTTGTCGCGCAGAAGCCCCCTCACATCGGTCATCAGCACCAGCTTTTCGGCGCAGAGCGCCGAGGCAATCTGAGAAGCGGCAATGTCGGCGTTGATATTGTAAACCCGGTCGTCATTTTCGCCCGCGGCTATGGTGGCTATCACCGGAACGGTCCCGTTGTCGAGACTGTTCCGTATGAGAGTCACGTCAACGCTTGTGATGTCGCCGACCAGTCCGAGGTCATGCTCCCCCTCCATCTTCACTGCTTTTATCATGCCGCCGTCAAGCCCGCAAAGCCCGATAGCGCGCCCGCCCTGCTGCTCCAGGCGCTGGACAAGCTCTTTGTTGACCTTGCCCGCCAGCACCATCTGAACGACTTCCATGGTCTCCTCGTCGGTATAGCGCAGTCCGCCTATAAATTTTGGCTGCTTGCCCAACTTGGCGAGAACCTCGTTAATCTCGGGTCCACCGCCGTGCACCAGTACAACCCTTATTCCCACGGTGGAAAGCAGCACGATATCCTCCATGACGGCGGATTTCAGCCCGTTGCTGATCATTGCGTTGCCGCCGTATTTGATGACCACCGTTTTACCCGCATACTGTTTGATATAGGGCAGCGCCTGGGTGAGCACCTGTGCCCTGTCAGATGTCGATATCTTCATAGCATCAAAACCTTTCCGCACTGTTAAAACATAGCTTTCAGCTTCTGTAATCGCCGTTTATACGCACATAGTCATAGGTCAGATTGCAGCCCCATGCCTTGGCAAAGGCGTCGCCGTCCTGCAGGGTTATGTCGATTACAATCTCATTTTGGCTGAGTACCTTTTTTGCCGAATCCTCGCTGAACTCGATGCCCGCGCCGTTTTCACAGACGTGAACCCTTCCGGCGGCGGAGCTGAACTCCACCCGAACCCCCTGCACATTTACGGCGGCTCCGGAATAGCCGATGGCGCAAAGCACCCGTCCCCAGTTGGCGTCCGCGCCGAACATGGCCGCCTTCAGCAATGACGAGTTGATTACCGATTTTGCAACCAGCCTTGCATCCCGTTTGGTTGCCCCGCCCGATACCCGGCATTCGAGCAGCTTGGTCGCCCCCTCGCCGTCGGCGGCAAGGGCGCGGCAGAATTTCTCGCAAAGCCGGTACAGGGCGGCGGTGAATGTCTGATAGTCCTCGTTTTTTGTGTCGATAATCGGGTTGCCGGCAGCCCCGTTGGCAAGAATAACCGTCATATCGTTGGTAGAGGTATCCCCGTCTACCGACACCATATTGAAGGTGTCGTCCGCCACCTCGGCAAGAGCGCTTTTGAGCATTGCGCCGTCTATCGCGGCGTCGGTCGTGATAAAGCAGAGCATGGTCGCCATATTTGGGGCTATCATGCCGCTCCCCTTAGCCATGCCGCCCATCGTGCAGGTCTTGCCGCCAAGCGTAAACTGGAGGGCAAACTCCTTTTTGACGGTGTCGGTGGTCATAATAGCCTGTGCGGCGTCGGTATGCCCCCCGGCGGAAAGCCCGGCGACAAGCGACGGCATGCCCTTTTCAATGGGGGTCATGTCTATCGACGGGCCGATAACCCCGGTTGACGCGACCAGCACATCGTCCGCAGAAATGCCGAGGGCGCTTGCCGTAAGCTCGCACATGCGGTTGGCCTTCTCGATGCCGTCGGCGGCGCAGGTGTTGGCAATCCCGCTGTTGCATATCACAGCGCGGGCGGTATTGTTTTCAAGATGCTGTTTTGTAACGGTGCAGGGAGCGCCGATTACAAGATTTTTGGTGTATATCGCGGCAGCAGTCGCCGGGCGGTCGGAGGCCAGAAGCGCGAGGTCCTTTTTGTCGCGGTTCTTGCGGATGCCGCAATGTATCCCCGACGCTTTAAATCCCAGCGCAGCCGTTACGCCGCCCTCGATGTATTCAAAGTCCATTGTCATACCCTCCAAGGATTACCTTAATATGCGGAGAATCCGGCTCAAAATGCCGGAGGAATCATGTCAATCCCGTCGGTCTCCCCGAATCCGAACATCAGGTTCATATTTTGAATCGCCTGCCCGGCCGCGCCCTTCACCATATTGTCAATTACAGACGTCACAATCAGCAGACCGGCGCGTCGGTCGGTATATATCTGGATGTCGCAGTAGTTGGAGCACCGCACGTTTCGGATATCCGCCCCGACCCCCTTGGGAAGCACGCGCACAAAGTACTCGTCCTTGTAGCTGTCCTCATAAAGCCTTCGCGCCTGTTCCTCGGTCACGCCCGGGTTGAGAGGGGCGTATATGGTCGAGAGGATGCCGCGGTTGACCGGAAGGAGGTGGGGAACAAAGGTCACCGTAACATTTCCGCCCGCCATCTTTGAAAGCGTCTGCTCGATTTCGGGCGTATGCCTGTGTGCCGCCACCTTGTATGCCGAAAACGCCTCGTTGCATTCGGGGAAATGCGTGTTTTGGGCAGGCTTGCGCCCCGCTCCTGTCACGCCGGATTTCGAATCGATGACAATCCCCTGCGTTTTAACCATACCCGCCCGCAGCGCCGGGGCAAGACCAAGCGCAATGCTGGTCGGATAGCACCCGGGATTGCCGATAATCGAACTTGCCTTTATGTCTTCGCGGAACAATTCCGGAATTCCGTAAACCGCCGCACGATGCAGCTCGGGATACTTGAATTCGCAGCCGTACCACTCGGCGTACCGCTCGGAGTCGTCAAGGCGGAAGTCGGCGCCGAGGTCGATAAATTTTTTGCCCGCCTTCACACATTCGGCGGCGGTATCCTGCGACAGCCCGTGAGGCAGAGCCGCGAATACAACGTCGCAGGAGGCGATAACCTCATCAGACGAACCGCAGGTAAGCCCGCATATTTCGCGCATAGAGGGATAAACCTCGAAAAGCGGCCTTCCCTCAAACGACACCGAGCTTATGGCCGTCAGTTCGGCATGGGGATGGCGCAATATCAGCCGCACAAGCTCCAGACCGGCATAACCGGTTGCGCCTATCACGCCGACCTTTATTTTCATAAGGATTCCTCCTAACCAAGTAACCGCGTTTCAAAACGCAGGGGAAGAACCAAACGACACCTTTAGTTTTTGTTGAGTATTTCCCTCACCCTTTTGACCTGTGCGCGTACATTTTCGGGCGCAGGCCCGCCGTACACACGGCGCGTCGCGACACAGCGGTCAAGGGAGATTGCGTCATAAATATCATTGTCAAACAAATCGCAGACCGCCTTGTATTCGTCAAGCGGCAGGGTTTCGAGGGTAAGCCCCTTATCTATGCAAGCCGCGACAAGGCAGCCTGTCGCCTTGTATGCATCGCGGAACGGCAGTCCTTTGCCGACCAGATAATCGGCGCAGTCGGTGGCATTGATGAAGCCGTTCGCCGCCGCCCTGCGCATATTGTCGGTGAGGACATGCATGGTATCAATCATCGGAGTAAATGCGGCAAGGCAGGCGCTGACCGTGTCGAACGCGTCAAAAACTGCCTCCTTGTCCTCCTGCATATCCTTGTTATACGCAAGCGGCAAACCCTTCATCACGGTCAGCAGCGTCATAAGGTCGCCGAACACCCTGCCCGCCTTGCCGCGCACCAGCTCGGCAATATCTGGGTTTTTCTTCTGCGGCATAATCGAAGAGCCGGTTGAGAATGCGTCGTCCAGTTCGATAAACCTGAATTCCCATGAACACCACAGAATGATTTCCTCAGAAAAGCGGGAGAGGTGCACCATGATTAACGACAGGGCGGACGCCAGCTCAATCGTAAAGTCGCGGTCGGAGACCCCGTCGAGCGAATTATCGGTCACCCCGCCGAACCCGAGCGCTTTTGCCGCCGCTTCCCTGTCAAGCGGATAGGTGGTTGACGCCAGCGCGCCGCTGCCCAAGGGGGATAAATCCATCCGATTCACCGCGTCGTCCAGCCGCCCGATGTCCCGTATGAACATCTCGGCATACGCCATCAGATGGTGCCCGAAGGTGACCGGCTGGGCGCGCTGCATGTGGGTATAGCCCGGCATGACGGCGTCGGCGTATTTCTCGGCCTTGTCGCAAATCACCGATATAAGCTCCGTGAGCTGCTGCTTCAGCGGGAGATACCGGTTTTTGAGGTATAACCGGATATCAAGCGCGACCTGGTCGTTCCGGCTGCGCCCGGTGTGCAGCCTCTTGCCCGCGTCGCCTATCCTTGCGGTAAGCTCGGTCTCGATAAAGGTGTGGATATCCTCGGAATCCATGTCGATGTCGAGCCTGCCTGACTTAAGGTCGGCGAGGATGTCGGCAAGGCCGTTTTGAATGGCCTTAGCGTCCTCGGCCGAAATTATGCCCTGCTTTGCCAGCATTGCGGCATGGGCCATGCTGCCGGTGATGTCCTCGGCTGCCATTCTGGAATCAAACGATATGGACGAATTGAAATCGTTCGTCTTTTTATCAAGCTCCTTGCGAAACCGTCCTGTCCAAAGTTTCATAACGGCTACCTCATTTTTATCTGTTTTACTTTATGTAAAAGGGTCGGCCGCATAGTCCAAGCGCCGCCCTTATCCATATTGCAGACCGATTATTTGCCCTCTTTGAGCGCCTTTACTTTTATCGGCAGACCGAACAGGTTAATAAAGCCCTGGGAATCGGTCTGGTCATACACCTCATCTTCATTAAACGTTGCTATTTCCTCGTCGTAAAGCGAGTTGGGGGAGGTCACCGAAGCCAGAATAATGTTGCCCTTGTAAAGCTTGAGCTTCACGTCGCCCGTGACATTCTCCTGCGTGGTATCGACAAAGGCGGAAAGCGCCTCGCGAAGCGGGGTGAACCACTGGCCGTAGTAAACCAGCTCGCTGAACCTGCCCGAAACCATCTGCTGCTTATAGTGCAGGGTGTCGCGGTCAAGGGTAAGCGTTTCAAGCGCCTGATGGGCTTTGTAAAGGATGGTGCCGCCAGGGGTTTCATAAACCCCCCGGCTTTTCATGCCTACAAGACGGTTTTCCACCATGTCAACAATGCCGATACCGTTTTCGCCGCCCAGCTTGTTGAGCTTTTCAATCAGCGAAACCCCGTCCATCCGCACGCCGTCGAGGGCAACCGGAATACCCTTTTCAAACGATATGGTAACATAACTCGGCTTGTCGGGCGCCCTTTCCGGAGAAACTCCCAGTTCGAGAATTGCATCATAATCCGGCTGGTTGGCGGGGTCCTCAAGGTCGAGTCCCTCATGCGAGAGATGCCACAGGTTTTTATCCTTTGAATAATTGGTCTCTCTGCTGATATTCAAGGGAATGTTGCGCGCCTCGGCATAATCAATCTCGTCGTCGCGGGATTTGATATCCCAGATGCGCCACGGCGCGATTATCTTCATTCTGGGAGCAAACGCCTTGATTGCAAGTTCAAAACGAACCTGGTCGTTGCCCTTGCCAGTGCAGCCGTGGGCAATAGCGTCGGCCCCCTCCGCAATGGCGATTTCCACAATCCGCTTTGCAATTATGGGACGGGCAAACGAGGTCCCGAGCAGGTACTGGTTCTCATACACCGCCTGCGCTTTCAAGGTCGGGAAGATGAAGTTCTCCACGAACTCCTTTCGCAGATCCTCTATATACAGCTTGGAAGCGCCGGTTTTAATCGCCTTTTCTTCAAGTCCCGACAGCTCCTTGCCCTGGCCCACATCCGCCGCGACCGCAATGACCTCGCACCCGGGATAGTTCTCCTTCAGCCACGGGATGATAATCGAGGTATCCAGACCGCCCGAATACGCCAGCACAACCTTTTTAACCGAATCCATTCCGAAACCCTTCCTTTCACGCTATAGAGCTTCCTAAATTTTCTTGATTTTTATATTGTACCTATTATACCCATGCAATCTGAATTTTGCAACAAAAAACTTTGTATATTTATTCTTTTGATGATTTTTTGTAGTATTTACTAAATATAGCTATTTCAAAGCCTTGTTTCTATTAACCGATGTAAAATATATGCAGTATACACGAATAATTATGTATATTTATGCATTATATGCAGGGTTTATGAATAAAAATAAACCCACCCTGCGGCTTGCTGCGGGGTATTAAAAGCATACACCTTTTATGTTTTCGAATGATTTTTATGCTAAATGCGACTATCTATTTGAAGGCTGATAATGAAATACGGAAGGGGAGCGATACGGTCATAGGCTTTCCGACAGGTGTTGTTGAAACTTTTTCCATTTTATATTTGGCGTTTTCTCATCATAACAAGTATAATTCAAGTATAATTAAAGATTAATTAAGGAGGTTTACCTATATGAACCAAATGAAAAAGTTTAAAATTTCTTCGTTCCTGCTTGTATCATTAACAGTTTTAGCACTTGCTCTCATCGGTTGCGGTGAATCCAATACCGTTTCGAGCTTTATTATTTCGAATCAGCGATATACCGAAAGGAGCGATTTGGAGAGCGCAAAACAGCCCGAACAACTGACAGCCGGGAGAGATGTCTATGCCAGCGTATATTTTATCGAATCACCCAGAGGGATGGAATATACCGCAAAGTGGTTCGTTAACGGAAACGAAGCAAAAATTGATATGCAAAAAATGCCCACCGATAGAAATGGTATAATTGTTTTTTCTTTGGAAGGAAATAAGGTTATAGCCGGCACACTGAGATTTGAAATCAGTTATGACGGCGATATATTGGCTTCAAAGGAGCTTGTTATAGCCGAGGAATGAGGATGGCCTAATGAATATTGCGGAAAACCGGAATGAAGAAAAGTTTATATCGCTGTATCGGGCTTTTGTTAATGAAATCTACCAGTATGTTTTCCTGAGAACGGGATTGGATGCCGCACTGGCGGAAGATATGACTCAGGATATATTCCTTGACGTGTTTAAAGGCATGGGCGAGTTCAAAGGGCTGTGTTCGAACAGAACATGGGTATTCAGAATTGCCAGAAACAAGCTCTTTGACTTTTATCGAAAGCATTACCGACAAAAGATAGAGCTTGTTGACATCAATGATCCGCTCATCGAGGGCCTGAGCGATCCTGAACAGGATGCCGAAAAGCTTATGGAGTCGGCTCTTGAAAGTGAAATGGTCTGCGACTGCTTAAACAGAATCCCCGGACATTACAGAATCACTCTGATGCTGAAATATGTCGACGGAAAAAGTATTAAACAGATTGCGGAGCTTACCGATAAGTCGCCAAAAGCCATAGAAAGCTTGCTGAAAAGATCAAAAAACGCTTTCATCAAAGAATACCGATTAGCTCAAAAGAGGGAGGAATTTAATCTGTGAAAAAAATTAAAAAGACTTATTCTATATTGGAAAACGCTGCGCTTCCGACAAACCAGCAAAAGGGAAAAATGCTTAATCATATTTTGCTTGAGTATCGCAAATATGAAGCTTCACCTGCCGAGAGAATATTCAGGCTGATTACCGTATACCCATGGCGCTTTGCCTTCGGACTTTCCGCGGTACAGGCGGTGTTATGCACCATAATCTGGGGAACAGCATACACCAACATGGTATTCAAAGTTTTCGGAGGTTAAAAAAATGAATTCATTTTTTGAGGTGTTAAACCATCCGATAGAATCATTTCGGAATAAAAATAAAGCGGTTACATGGTTCCTCGTTGCATTTACCATATTGATTAACACGGTCTTTGAGCCGCTTCTGGCTTGGTTGGCCGGTTCTCAGAACCCGACTCCCGATATTTATATGATACTGCGTACCACTTTATGGGGCTGCGTCAGCTATCTCGCGGTATGTGCTGTATTCTGGGTCGTTTGCAAATGCCTCGGCAGCAGAACAGAGCTTATCACTTACATTCAAAAATGGGGGCTGACCTTCTTCCCCACCCTGCTGTGTTCGTTTGCAGTCGCTTTCAGCGAAACCTTTTTCACTGTTTTTTGGAACAACAGCATCTGGGGCATGCTGCTAAGCATTGTATTTGTCGGCCTGCTGATATGGAAAGTAATCCTGTATGTGATTTTTCTGAGGGAGGTTGACGTTCTGAAAGGCGGTAGAATAATCGGGGCTTTTGTCATAATTGGAATCATGATTGCTGCGTTAGCACTGTTTAACGGATATGTCGGGCTGAAAACACCCATACTGTAAGATTCAAACAACACGCAAACAGCAAGGAGGTTAATTAACTTCTCCTTGCTGTTTTGTCTAATCAAGCAGCTCGTTTTGCCGCGGTTTATTTTCAATTCGGGATTATCCGCCCAGCCGAATCATTTCATCAATACATTTCCGCGCCTTAGCCAATGTTTCGGCGGACAGTATTATCTCCTCGCCTCCCCGGCCGTTAAGCACGTTCAGAACGTCCACAAGGGTTGTCGCCTTCATATTGGGGCAGATGAGCTTTTTTGAAAGGGGATAGAACCTTTTGTCCGGGCAGGTATACTGCAGATGCTCGGCAATGCTGCTTTCGGTGCCGATAATAAACTCGCGCTTGTCGGATTTTTTTGCAAACTCCATGATTCCCGAGGTGGAGCCGACATAATCCGCCCTTTCGACCACCGCCGGCACACATTCGGGGTGGACGAGAAGCAGGGCTTCGGGATAACGCCGGCGGGCTTCCTCAACATCCCTGACGCTTATGGCGGCGTGGATGGGGCAGCCGCCCTGCAGCAGACGTATCTCTTTTTTGGGAACCTGTTTTTGGACAAAATCGCCGAGGTTGCAGTCGGGTATAAACAGTATTTTATCATTAGGGATGTTTTTCACAATCTTGACCGCGGTTGACGAGGTAACGCAGACATCGCAAACCGTTTTAAGCTCGGCTGTGGTGTTGATATATGCCACCACGGTATATCCGGGGTTTTTCTTTTTGAAATACTCTATCATTTCGGGTTCCATCTGCTCTGCCATAGGACAGCCCGCCAGCGGATTGACAAGAAATACGCGCTTGTCCTCGGACAGTATCTTTACCGTTTCCGCCATAAACCGCACGCCGCACATAAGTACGGTTTTCTGAGGGGCCTTCTGCGCCATAACGCTGAGCTGATAGGAGTCCCCGCTGAAATCGGCAATCTCTACAATCTCTCTTGCCTGATAGCTGTGCGCCAATATGCAAACGTCGTTTTCCTTTTTCAGGCGCAGGATTTCATCCTGCATATCTCTTATCCTCATTGAACCCTGTCCTTTCGGTTTATTGTACTTCCATTATAATGCCGCCGCCCACAACCGTGTCGCCGCTGTAGAATACCGCCGCCTGTCCGGGGGCGGCAGCCGCTTGGGGGCTGTCGAACACAACCCTTGCGCCATCCTTGTGAGGATGCAGCACGGCAGCCGTCTCGGGCTGGTGATACCGTGTTTTCACCGTCACAGCGACGGGCCTGCGCAACTCGTCAATCGAAATCCAGTTGACATCCTTCACAATCAGAGACGACGACATCAGCTCTTCCTTTGTGCCGAGCGTCACGGTATTATTCCGCGCATCCTTGCGGAGTACATATCGCGGTTCGCCGAACCCCACGCCAAGCCCCTTGCGCTGACCGACGGTATATCTGTGATGCCCTTTGTGCCTGCCCAACACCCTGCCTTTTGTGTCTATATAATCTCCCTCGGGCACGGTTATTCCCATAACCCGCTCCAGAAAATCGGCATAGTCGCCGTCCGGAACAAAGCAGATATCCTGACTGTCCGGCTTTCTTGCATTGACAAGACCATGTTCCTCAGCCAGTCTGCGCACCTCTGTTTTCAACAGATTTCCGAGCGGGAACAGGGTATGCGCAAGCTCGTCCTGGGTCAGCGCGTATAATACATATGTCTGGTCCTTTGAAGCATCTCTTGCTTTTTTCAAAAGCCACCTGCCGGTTTCCCCGTTATACTCTATGCGCGCATAATGCCCCGTTGCGATTCCGTCCATACCTAGAAGCCGCGCGCGGTAAAGCAGCCGGGGAAACTTTATAAACCGGTTGCAGTCTATACACGGGTTGGGGGTCCGTCCGGCGGCGTACTCGGAAGCGAACCGCGCCATCACGTCGTTCCGAAACTCATCGGAATAGGAAAACACCACGTGGCGGAATCCCAGCCTGGAAGCCACCCTTCGGGCATCCTCGACATCGGCAAGGGAACAGCAGGTCCTCTGGGAGCACACCCCGATATCTTCATTTTCATAAAGCTTTAGCGTAACGCCGCAAAGCTCATGTCCTTCTTGCTTCAGCAGAGCGGCCGCGACCGAGCTGTCTACTCCTCCGCTCATCGCCACCAGTATTTTGGACATAGCAAAACCGCTCCTCATCCTCAAGATTCATAAAGGGGCTTTCTCAAAGCAAGGTCCCCGCTATCGGCGGTCCTTATCTTGAGATAGCCCCTTTATTATATGTCCATAATCAAATTATTACAAGCCGCTTTTATCAACACCCGCACACATGCCGTTTTTTATTGACAAAACGGAAGCCCGTATATGTAGCCGAGATAATCGTCAACAACATCCCCGAGAAAGTCGGGACTCAGAACGGCCCCCTCCAGCTTGGTTTTAAGAGCCTCAACCTCAGATTGTCTGGTGCATAAATCCGGCAAGTCCACTACCTCTCCGTCGCTGAATTCAACCCTGATCCCCCATACCGCAGCCCCTCGGTTATTTTCCTCGTCCCATGCCATTGAAGTTATAACCTCGCAATCAATGACACAAACCGATACCTGCTCCCTTGTTTTTACCATAATATGGTTCATATTCTCGCCCTCTTTCTTATTATTAAATTTTGTGTGTAATAATAACAAAATATGCTGTATTATAACATATAATAAGAAAGTGTCAATAATATTGTGTATGTTTATAAAAATGATTTGTCAACTTTATCAACATTTTTCTTTATTTTTCCCAATTTTTATTCGAGAGTTTTTGAGTTTTGGATAAATAAATTTCTATATATAGATAATTTGGACTTAATTTTTTCTATATTTATGCCGATAACAAATTTGGAGTATAATTTTTTAGCAATATGAAGAATTTTACATTTTTATTAAATCCATCAAATATCCGCATGCTTTGATCAGCTCGGAAACATCTTTAAAGCCCTTTCTGTATAATTCTATAATTATATCGCCGTTAAACCCGTAGGCAGCCAGGCTTTCAAAAATCCGGGTAAAATCGGTTTTGCCCCGTCCCGGCAGGATACAGTCGCGGCAATCGTCGTTATCGCTGATGTGAACGTGTCTTATCCCTTCGCCCATTACCGATATCACCTGCAGGGGCTCAAGCCCGCACCGCCTGCTTTGCTTTATATCAAAGACAAACTGCGCCTTGTCTTTAAGCCTGGATTTCATTTCCCTGAGATAAGCCAAGTCGGCGGAACGGTAGTTGGCGACATTCTCCTGAAGCAGCGTCACCCCGTTTTTCCTTCCGAGCTCAAAAAGCTCGCCGTATCTTAAAACCGATTGGGTGTCGGGCAGCGAGCCGGTCGGTTTGTCACCGTGTATGATTACATACGGGGCTCCCATCTCTTTTGCCGACTTAAACACAAGCTCCAGTTTTTTTAGTCCGTCCTCATACCTTCTCGGGTAATCGGTAAAATACAGATACGACTCGCTTACCGAGTTGTGGGAGTGCAGGGAAACGATGTTTGCCCCGTATCTGTCCGCCCTTTTTTTAAGCTTGCGGGCAAATCCTATCGTAGCTTCCGATTCGGTGTTGATGAAAACCTCAATGGTGCGGAATCCCGCCTCCAAAAGCATGTCCAGAGCATCCTCGGTTTTCATCGGATAAAGATTTGATGTTGAGGCCCCTATGGTCATAAAAAGCTCAATCCCTTTCTTGCAATATACCAATTTTTTTGCATTGTTATGTATCTGCCCGGCGTGCTATACTAAAAGGCACCAGCGACCGATAATCGAGCAAGGCTGCCGTGCCGACATATACCACCCCTATTATAGCACAAACAGGACGAACGCCAAAGCACCGGGAAAGGATATTATGGCCATGATAAAGTATATCAAAAGCATACTTGCGACCCTTAAACAGTTGCGCCGCCTACATAAATTTTCGCGGGATATTATTCACGGGTCGTTTCAGTTCACGGCAGTCCTCTATGCCTTTGCAGGCATAATTTATATGGTTGCCCCCTCTACTCCCGATTACATCAAAAGCGTCAGCTACTATCAGGCGGCGCTTGAGATCGCGCCTGTAATACTGGCGGGAGGTATTGTCGCCGCCTTGCTGAGCGATCTTGTTCTCCGTAAAATCAAACCGGATGAAAAGCCTTCGGACCAGGACAAAAAGGACAGATAGCCCCTACATAAAAAATCGGAGATTACCGAACCAAGCGGTAATCTCCGATTTTTTATGTAAAATATTTAAAAGTAGACTGCCTCGCCGGTTTTGGACGAGGTATATATGGCTTCGAGAATCTGGGTAACCACAAGGGCCTGCTCGGGCAAAACCAGAGGCTGTGTATCCTTTTCGATACAATCTATCCACAATGCGGCTTCCAATTCGGATGCGTTCAGGTTCTTTTTCCCTTCATAAAAGGCGACCCCGCCGGCATTGAGGTCAGGTAGAATGGTTGTCTGGGTGTTCAAATCAACCGTATTGATTCTCAGACCGTCCTTCATGTCCGCCCCGCCCTTCGTACCGCACAGCGAGGTTTTGGCCTCGTCGGCGTCAAGGGTATTCAGCGCCCAGCTCGATTCGAGAGAAATAGCCGCGCCGCTCTGCATTACAACAAAACCGAACGCCGAATCCTCCACGGTGTACTCGGCGGGATCCCAGTCACCCCATGCGTTTGCGGTCTGGGTCTGGTCACCGAGCTTTTTGAAGGTCTGCCCCAAAACGGCCTTGGGCTTGTAGTTGTTCATCATCCATAATGTAAGATCCAGCGCGTGGGTACCGATGTCGATAAGGGGACCACCGCCCTGCTCATATTCGTTGAGAAAAACTCCCCATGTCGGGACGGCGCGGCGGCGAAGGGCATGCGCCTTGCCGTAATAAATCTCGCCGAGATCTCCGCGTTCAATATACTTTTTCAAAAGCATGCTGTCGGGGCGATAACGGTTTTGATATCCGATTGTCAGCTTCTTGCCCGTCTTCTTGGCAGCGTCAAGCATCTTCTGGGCGTCGGCGGCCGTTTTTGCCATCGGCTTTTCGCACATGACATGCTTTCCGGCCTCGAGAGCGGCAACCGTGATTTCACAATGACTGCGGTTGGGCGTGCAGACATGTACGACATCAATACTCTTATCCTCCAACAGCTCGCGGTAATCGGTGTATACCTTTGCGTCGCTTGTTCCGAAATTCTTTGCGGCCTCCTGCGCGCGTTCGATTACCAAGTCACAAAAAGCAACCATTTCAACCCGATCGGACTGGACCTTCAATGCGGGCATGTGCTTTCCGTTGGCAATGCCGCCGCAGCCGATTATGGCTATCTTCAGTTTGCTCATATTCAAAAACCCTTCCTTTCAAAAATAATCCTCATAATAAATTATTTTCTGGTTTTAATTATAACAAATTCACAAATCGAATAACAATCATATATTTTATGCTGTTTTATAAACTTTTGTGAAGCGCAAGCCGCAGCGCGGATTATTCGGTAAGCCCCGCAATATCCCGGATTACCTCTCCCGCCAATATTAAGCCGGCGGCAGACGGGACAAAGGCTATGCTGCCGGGAACCTGCCTTTTTCCTTCCGGCATATCCGCCGTTTCCTCGGGCTTGAGCGGGGGCTCTTTTGAGTAAACCACCTTCAGCTCTTTAATCCCCCTTCGACGAAGCTCATGCCTCATAACCCTTGCCAGAGGGCAAACCGCGGTTTTATATATGTCGGACACCTCAAACCGCTTGGGATCAAGCTTGTTACCGGCTCCCATGCTGCTGATTACCGGAACCCCGGCAGCCTTGGCGCGTTCAATCAGAATTAGCTTGGACGACACGGTATCGATTGCATCCACCACATATGAATAGCCCGACAGGTCAAAATCACCCGCATTCTCATCTGTAAAAAATACCGGGCGGGTTTCAACCTCGGCCTCGGGATTAATGTCAAGGATACGCTCCCGCATGATGTCGGTCTTCAAACACCCAACGGTTTTGTGGGTAGCGATAAGCTGGCGATTGATGTTCGTTATATCCACCCTGTCCTTATCGACCAGAAGAAACCGTCCGATGCCGCAACGAGCAAGGGCTTCGGCCGCAAACGAACCGACACCGCCGATTCCGAATATCGCAACCGAAGCCTTCTTGATTTTATCGACCGCGTCCGCACCCACTAAAATTCTTGTCCGTGAGAATTGGTCTGTCATATAAACCTCGTTTTTATTATCTTTGTTATTCATAAAACTATCCTAATCGCTTTACACGGTATTCGGAAAATCAAGAGGAGATTAAGGCTTGGCGCCCCACATATCCGCCCTGTTAAAATCATATCCGGTAGGGCTTTGGAAGACCCGAAGTTCAAACTGTCCAACGACAGATAGGATATGGTCAAAGATATCGGACTGAATATTTTCATACACCGTCCAATCGGTCTGGTTCGAGAAAACATAAACCTGTATCGGCAGTCCGTATTCGGCGGGCGGGAGCTGCCTTACAAGCTGAATCATATCTTGTTGGATACCCGGATGATTTTTGAGGTAATTCTGGATATATACGCGAAACACCCCGATATTGGTAAGCCTGCGGGCGTTTATTACAGCGTTCGGGTCAAGCGACCGGCTGCGGTTATATTCATCGATTTCCTTTTGCTTATTCTCAATATACTCTCTTAGCAGCTCGCTCTTTTTCAGCCTTTCAAGCAGTTCCTTTGAGCAAAACGAAATACTGCTGACATCAATATTGACAGAGCGCATAATCCGACGTGCGCCCGAGGACTTCATGCCCCTCCAGTTTTTGAAAGCGTCCGAAACCAGGGTATAGGCGGGTATGGATGTTATGGTATTGTCAAAGTTGCGCACCTTGACGGTATTCAGGGATATGTCAATGACAACCCCATCGGCCTCGTATTTCGGCATTTCAATCCAATCACCGATACGCACCATATCATTGGCGGCAAGCTGTATTCCCGCCACCAGTCCGAGAATCGAATCCTTGAACACCAGCGAAAAAACGGCCGTCATTGCTCCGAGACCGCCCAGCATTACAAGCGGGTTTTGACCCATCAAATCGGTCAGCGCCACTATCACGGCAACGATATAGACCGCAATCTTCAAAACCTGAAGAAGCCCTTTTATCGGTCGGGTTTTTGACACCTCGCGCCTGCGGTAAATCGCGTCAACCGCATTAATGACGGCGTCGATAACCATAACCGCGACAACCGTAAGATAGATGCTCACGCCCTTGCGGACAAAACCCGAATACGGCCCGAAGTTCTCCACAAACATCCGGATTATCGCAACCGGCACAATATGAGCAAGCCTGCGCAGCACACCCGCTTCCAGAAGCAGGTCATCCCAATCTATCCTGTTTTTGCGGATATGCTTTGACACAAGGGTTATTACTATCTTTTTTGTAATAAAGTTTGCGGCGGCACACAGGATTAAAACAAAAACAGCGAATACAAAATATGATATATGTTCGGCAGTCTGCCTTTCCACGCCTGTATTAATAAGCCAGCCC
>JAAYKB010000094.1 GCA_012522615.1 Clostridiales bacterium | reverse complement strand
TTTCAAACAAGATGTAGCTGCTGCCCTCGTCGGCATATAATCCCCACCCGCCGTAATGCCGCGACTCCACGTCGTGTATCAGATTATTGCGGACAATCGTTCCGTGGTGCTTGCCGAGCAGGTATATCCCCCCCATATCGGACAGGACCCCGCCCCCGAGATGGTGGATATAGTTCTTCTCAATAAGAATATTGCACGCGATGCAATCGCTGTACCCCCATGTCCAGCCGCAGGATATGCCGGTGTAGTTCATATGGCTGATTTCGTTGTGGGCGATCACGGTGTCAAAGGCGTTTTTGACCAGCATCCCGCATGCGGCGGCATACCGCATACCGCACTCGGTAATGAGGTTATATGAAAGCTCGATTCCGTATGTATTGCGGTCGGGCTCCCGGCCGTAATCCGCGCCGTCGACCTTGATTCCTCCGGCTCCTCCGTTGCGCATGGTGTTTCCCTTAACCCTTATCGAGTTGCACCCGTCGCCTATCAGGATGCCGTGAACCCCGAAACAGGAAAGACTGCAGTTTTCGACCGAGCAGCCGCGGGCAAACTCGAACTCTATGCTTCCGTGGGCCGAATACAGACCTTGACCTCCGCAGGCGTACTCCTCGCCGCCAAGCACATATTTATAATCCCCTTTGGTATACGCAAAGGACAGGTTTTTGAGGTGGATATACCGCACCCTATCGTCATACTCGCCCTTAATCTCAAAAAATTTTTCGGCAACCGGGGCATAAGCCCGAATCGAGTCGGCGGTCTGGCTGTCATCCCTCGGGATGTAATATACCGTGCCGCTTTCCCTGTCGAGATACCATTCGTTCGGGTTTTTAAAGGCCTCGGGGACATTTACGATTTTATATTCCATCACGCTTTTTTGCATTGTTGTGGCGATGCTGTAAAGGGATTTGTAGGCAAAAACAATCTTGCCGGTGTCAAAATCGTAGCTTTCAATCGGGGTATGCTCGTCCACCCAGTAATGTGTATAGCTTATCATGCAGTCCTTAAAATTGCTGAACTTCTTGAAGGCCTCGATATCGCTTTTTCTGGCGATAAACCATTTGGAATGTGCGAACAGCTCTTCGGACGGATTTTCCACACTTTCGGGTGTTAGGAATCCGGTTTCGGGATATTTGGTAAGCCGGGCAGGCCTGCCGTCGACATAGAGATCGGTAAAATTCATGCCGGATTCCTTAACCTCGGGAATGTATGCAGAAAGGCATTTTACCCCGTTAAAGGTATCCTCCCTGAAGTTTGAAATCCTGATACCCCCGCTAATCCGGGCTTTGGTGAGCGATTCAATGGTGACGGAGGATATGTTCCTGCCGATGACAACGGGCTTTTTGATAAAATACTCCTCGTCAACAATCTTGATTGAAACGGGCTGGAGCGCGCCCGCCCGGCGCATATCGGAGACCTTCTCCAGGGCCTTTTCGATGGTTTTAAGCGGTCCGGACATCCCTTCGCGGGGGGACGGATAAAAACCGGTCCAGCAGTCGTTTCCCGTTTCTTGCGACACATAAAAGGTCGTGACATTGAATGGATGGAACAATTTTCAGCTCTCCTTTTTTGAATATCCCGAAGTTTGCCGAGGGGAAGGTTCTTTGGCTTGGTCTGCCATGCTTAAATAATACCAAAATTTTTACATTAAAGTTACTATATATTGCATAAATCTAGATGTCAAGGCCTTTTTCTGTTTTATTTTTTGGCGGTATAAATTTTCGTATCGCTTGCGATTTATGATATAATTCGCTCTTTTCAATCCGGCGGCCAACCCCGCCCTTTAAGCGCCGGGAGGGGTTAGAGCAGCTGACTTTTTATCTTTTTATGTATAAACCGCCCGCAGCTTCCGTCCGTGTTGAGGGTGGATTGCCTCATGGCTTTGAGACGTTGGTTCTTCTTGGGGTCTTCGCCTCTTAAAATCATATCGCGGAAAGCTTCGACCGTCATGCCGTCCTCGAGAAAATAATTTGAAAAGTAATCGAATATGCAGATACTGCCTTTCCTGTCCGAGCTTTTGCCGTTCAGGGTTAAAATAGGCTTTCCGGTCGCGCAATACTGCAGCATGATAGAGCTGTAATCGCTGATTAGCGCGCCCGACAGAATGATTGCAAGATTGGCGTCCCCGCTTTGGTCGAGTATGGCGTTGGGCATTGAAAGGACGCTGTTTTTCAGCTCGAGATATTCGTCCCGGAATTGGGGCCTTATCGAATGGATGGTGGCCTCGAGCAGGGGATGCGGTCTCCAGATAAGGGCGCAGTCGGGATTTTCGGTCAGGGCTTTGACCAGCGCCGAGGTCTTTTTGAACCATTCCTCGTCCTCGAGTATGGATTTGAGGGTGGTGTTCCACAGGAATACCCGCCTGCCCTTGAGGGCGGCTTGCCATTCCTCGGGAACCTCGGTATACCTCTCCTTCGCCCTTATCAGGGCGTCAAACTTCGGCGAGCCCGCCGCGATTAATTTTTCGGGCTTCATGCCGTAGCTTATCATCATCTGCTTGTGGTACTCCGACTGCACCACGACCCTGTCGGCGTTGACCTCGCCTATCTTGAGCAGCATTCTCTTGGCGGTATCCGGGTCGAGATAGGCGCCGTGGACAAAATAAGATATATAGACCAGCATATCGGTGTGCTTTTTTAGGTTAACGGAATAATACCTCTCGTCGACACGGGTGACAAGGTTGTGCTGGTCGTAGGGATTGTGAAAATAGATTATGTCGGGATGCTGCTTTTCAAGGTCATACTCCGAATAATGGATTATCGGAACGTCCTTCGGGAAATCGCCGCCCTCATAACAGAATCTCGGTTCAACCCCGTTGCCGTTAATCTCATAATACGGAATCGGCACCACCGAGCAGCTGCAACATTCATCCTGCCGCGCCTCCCGCCAGACGCTCTCCAGGCAGTCCCACATGGACGCCTTGTACGGGAAAAAGGCAATCTCAAGCTGCGTTGGCAGCCTCTTTTTTATGCATTCCCCGACGGCCCGCACCTGCTTGATAAGCCCGAGACACCGGGATTTAAAAAGCTCGGGCCGCTCTATCTCCCGCCTTGCGGAACTCAGACCTTCGACAAGTCCGGCAAGCATGGGGTCGGCCTGGTTATGCTCCCCCTCAAGCTCCCGTATATTATCCCGAATCGACACAGCCGCATTCGAGCAATCATCCAGCATAAAATCAGGCTTTGAATCGGCGTTGTCGTACATATACTGAATGCCCTCGGTCATTGTGCCCAGCAGGTTGATAAAATCCTTTTTGAGATAGGCCCGCATTTTTACACTTCCGTTTCATGACTCCATATTTCTACATAATAATACTATAATCAGCATACAAAAACAAGAAAGATTGCCAGGATTAAAAACTTATTGTATAATAACGGAAGCTAAGATAAAGAAGGTGTTTCCCATAAGGCTTTCAAAAATGATGATTTGCGTCCTTTCTGTATTCTGCTGCTCCGTGGCGGCGTCATGTTCGGATTCCGTCAACCCGCCGGTTCGGACAGACCCCTCGACATCCTACCAAACCTCCCGAACCGGACAGTCAGGCGCGACTCGTCCGCCGTCCGGAGAAGGCGGAACCACCACCCCAAAAGAGTCCTTGCAAAAGGTCACCCTCTCCTTTGTCGGCGACTGTCTGATTGCGACGGCGGACGGAACCACCCACCGCCCGGGTTCCTTGAACTGGACGGCAGACCGTCAGCCCCCCTCTTATTTCTTTGAAAAGGTGGCCGGCATATTCGCAAACGACGATTTCACCATAGCAAACTGTGAAAACGTATTCACCGACTCCGACCTGCCTCCGGTAAAGAAAAAGCAGCAGCCCGCCTTTTGGTTCAAAAGCGCTACAAAAAACGCCGCCATACTTAAAAGCGGCAATGTCGATATAGTCTCGCTGGCCAACAACCATACCGACGATTACGGCGCACAGGGGTTTGACGACACCGAAAACGCCGTAAAAAGCACGGGTATATTGACGGGATACGGCGGCAAGCCGGTGGTGGTCGAAAAGAACGGGATAAGAATTGGCATAGTTTGCTGCGGGTTTTGGGACTACAACCAGCACCGCGGGATTGTCAATGAGATGAAGCGGATTGAAGAGGATACCGACATACAGATAATCTTCTTCCACGGCGGCACCGAAAAGATTCACCAACCGGAGGAATGGAAGGTGTCGGGCGCGCGCGAGCTGGTCGACGCCGGCGCAGACCTTGTGGTGGGAGGACATCCGCACGTCCTGCAGCCCATGGAGATTTACAAGGGGGTTCCGATTGTATATTCTCTGGGCAATTTTGTATACGGCGGGAACACGATGCCCGAAAACCGGACAATAATCTTTCAGGCCTTCTTTGAAAAGATTGACGGGGAGATCAAGCTTTCAACCGATATCATACCGTGTTATGTCTACGGCGGCAAAACCAACAACTGGCAGCCTTATCCCATCGAGAATAAAACCCATAAAAGCAGGGTGCTGGACTTTATGAAGGGCAAAAGAGAGCTGCCGTATTGAGCATCTCAAGACGTGCTGGAATTTTTTACCGAATCACCTGCCCTGCCCCTTTTAAAAGAGTATTATTTTCTCTATCCGCTTCGATATAATCCCATAATTTATCACACATCTGCGGATTCCAAAGGCGGAGCCTTTTAGTCGTTTGCGGAGGGGTCCGGGGAGGGAATCGAAACCCTCCCCGGCGGTCTTTGCATACTTTCTGACGTCAGAAAGTATGTGCCCCGCGGCATGAGCGAAAGGAAATTTTGAAGCTAAAGCTGCTCCCTCGAACAGGGCGCGTCAAAACAGGGATGAAGCGAAAACCGCTTCATCCCTGTACCTTTTATTATTAATTATATAATTCCGCCTAGCTGCAAAGAGCAAGCGCCGCGTCGGCGGCAGAAGCAGCGTCGGGGGAGTAGCAGTCGGCGCCGATAGAATCGCAGAAGCTCTGGGTAATCGGAGCGCCGCCGACCATAATCTTGACCTTATCCCTTATGCCCGCGGCTGCGGCTGCGGCCACAACATTCTTCATCTCGCCCATGGTTGTGGTAAGCAGGGCGGAGCAGCATATAATATCCGCGTTATTCTCCTGAGCCGCCTTGACAAAATCCTCGGCGGGAACGTCCACCCCGAGGTCAATCACGTTGAGACCCTTGCCCTCGAGCATCATCTTGACGAGATTCTTGCCTATATCATGCAGGTCGCCCTTGACCGTACCGATAACGGCGGTCCCCTTGGACTCGACGCCCGCCTCGACGAGATACGGCTTCAATATGCTGACGCCGGCGTTCATGGCACGTGCCGCGATAAGAACCTCGGGCACGAAGATTTCATTCTTCTTGAACTTGTCGCCTATAATGCTCATGGCGCCAAGCAGACCCTTTTCAAGGATTTCCTTGGGGCTGACCCCTTCGTCTATCGCCTGCTGTACAAGCTCCTTGACCTTTGGTGCGCGACCTTGCTGCATCAGGCTGCTTATTTCTTCAAGTATACCCATTTGTAACTCCTCCGCTTCTTTATTCTGTAAGCTGTTATCACTATTTTAGTAGACCGGAAAGAATAATTATAGAAATATATTTTTCATTTTTGGACATTATTTGTATTCGGGAGGACTCCGCGGCTGTCTCTGTACTTTTTCGGGGAGACCCCCATGGCTTTTTTGAACACCTTGGTAAAATAGCTCTGGTCCTCGAACCCGCACATCTCCGAAATATCGACAAGACTGATTGAGTTATCCAGAAGAAACATCCGGCTTTTCTCGACCCTCACGCTGTTGACATATGAAAAGAGGCTTTGTCCGGTTTCCTCTTTAAAAATACTGCTCAGATACGACCTGCTGAGATAGACATGCCGCGCGATATCGTCGAGCGTCAACTTTTTTGAATAATTCGCCTTGACGTACTCCATCACCTTGTAGACCACGTTGGAATGCTTTACCTGATTGAAATCGAACGAATAGCTGATAAACCTGTTCATAATGCCCGTCAGCCAGACGCTGAGTTCCTCGATGGAATCGAACCTGTCGATTTCCTGTATGTAGTTGGTGTTGAAAAGAAATACCTCGCGGATATCGGCGCCCGCGTCGATGGTTGCCCTTGACAGTATGACAATAAGCTCGACCACCCGGGTCTTGATGGACTTCAGATCAAAATTGCTGGCGAAATAGATATGTCCGAGAAGCTGGTTCAAAAGCTCATGCGCCCCGCTTTTATCGCCGCTGCATATCAGCCTGTGGAGCTGCTTTTCGGTTTCGATAGGATAGGTGACCTGCTCTTCCTCGCCGAGCATATGCTCGTGGGCGGAATAGATGGCGTTCAGTATTTTTTCCTGCTCGTAGACGAACCCTCCGGCCCTGCTGAGCGGAAGCCCGCAGACATAAGCGGCGACAGCCGAGAGCAGGGCGGACAGGTGGGACACCATCGACGGCTCGACCGCCGGCAGGGCTTTTGCCCGGCCTCTCATGCTTTTCGGCAGCTCCGCGAGAATGTCCTGCGCGTCGCCCATCAGCAGGGGCCCCATTATGATTCCGCCCGGCAGGTTCCCCGTCTCGTCCGAAACCGAGGCGGCGGCGAACACCAGCCCCAGCGGGCAGTAGTATATATACTGCCCGTTCCACCTGTATGCCTCGTTGCAGCCGTAAAGATGGGTGTTGATTTCGACGCACTTGGTACTGGTGCAGCCCTCGCAAAACCGGGGCGTTTCACTCGAATATATAAAGGCCTTCTGAAAGGTGCACATGACATAGCTGGGTATGCCGCAAGCCTTTGAGATATGCTCGGCATATTCGGTACAGCGCTTCGAAAGCTCTTCCTGCATCAATACCCCTCCCGTCAATCACTCGCACGGAACCGCGCGGATTTTTTTGTCGTCACAGGTGGCCTCAATCCTGTGAAACGGCGGACATATACAAAACTCCTCGTCATTCCAGAGTCCCGAAACCATCATCCGGAGCATGCGGTTGTCGCCCTCGAATTCGCGGTAGTTCCAGCCGTTCTCGTCCGCCACCCGCCTTGCCAGCTCGGGATATTCCGGGCAATGGTACGCCGGAGAGCTGATATATCCGCAGGCGTTATAATTGCGGATCCAGCATTGGTCCTGCTCGGCCAGAAATTCGGCGTTTTCCTCGCCGTACAGTTCAATATATTCCTCATACCGCGAATTTAGCATCTCCCGCGACGGGATAAATGCCGTTTCAATCCAGCCGTTATTCAGCCAGTATGTCCCGCCGCAGTCTTTGAACAGCTCGAGATACCGCTTCTGCGAACCCAGAAACAGGGCGATACAGTCGTCGGTGCGCGGAACGACAATGGGTATGTCGCGGCTTGTTATGCCTACTATGCCGTTGGAGCAAAGCCCGTAACCCAAAACGATGACGTCGGGTTTATGCTTTACCATCTTCTTTTCCATCTGTATGTACAGCTGGTCCAGACTGTCGGAAATCATTTTCTGCAGCTGCACGGGGGTATCATGCAGCCCCTGCGGCAGCCATGTTATGTCTACTATATGGGGACTGCGGGAGGCGTAAAAGCACAGCTCCCTTGTAAATACGCGGCAGGCGATGATATGAATCCGCAAAACCCAAACCTCCAATTTTAAAGCCTGTTTTGTTGTGTCCGGCCTTTACCTATATACATAATACCAAAATTCTTAAAATCCTTCTAGTGAAATTACTTGGTTTGTTGTATTATTGTAGCATACAAACAATAAAAATACCAACCGAAAGGCGACATGATAATATGAAATCCGTACTCAGCGTTCTCTCGGCGTCCGGACAGCTCCGGATAGAATTTGACCCTCCAAAAAGACTGTATGACCTCTTGTCGGATAACGGGGTTGAGATTGACGCGCCCTGCGGCGGCAGGCGAAGATGCCTTAAATGCAAGGTGAGGGCAACCGGAGATCTCGGGCCTATGGGGGGCGGGGAGCGCTCCCTGCTTACTCCGGACGAAATCAAAAACAACATACGCTATGCCTGCATGACCGAGCTGACCGGAGACGCGCAGGTCGAGCTGGTTGACCGCAAAAACAGGCAGTCCAGCATTATGACCGATATGAACCTGCCCGACTTTACCCTCTCCCCGTGGAATACGTCGAACGGGGGCAGATACGGGATTGCCGTCGATATAGGAACGACCACAGTCGCCGCCTATCTCTACAGGCTTTCGGACGGACAGCTCTGCAACACCCTGGCGCAGAACAATCCCCAGGCGGTGTTCGGCGCCGATGTAATCTCGCGGCTTGAAAAATCGCTTAAGGGCAGGTCGGCCGAGCTGGCGGCGTCCATTCGCGGCTGCCTGTCGGATATGATAAATGAGATATGCCGTCAATATGACATCCCGACCGAGGCGGTCGGAAGCATTGTTATGACCGGGAACACCGCCATGCTCTATCTTCTGACCGGAAGAAATCCCGAATCCATCACGGCGGCCCCCTTTGAGCAGGACTGCTATTTCGGCATGTCGCTCAATGCGGGCGAGCTTGACCTTCCCTTTAAGGCGGAGGTCTATCTTCCGCGCTGCATATCGGCCTATGTGGGCGCCGATATCACCACCGCCCTGCTGAGCGCCGAATTCGTACGCGGGGGAAAGGTCGTGGACGGCGCCCCCCGCCTGCTTGTCGATATAGGTACAAACGGCGAGATGGCGCTTGTCGCCAACGGCAGGCTGTTATGCTGCTCGACGGCGGCGGGCCCGGCCTTTGAGGGGGCGGGAATCCGGTACGGAATGCCCGCCAAAACAGGGGCGATTTATAAGGTGGAGGTTATAAACGGTGAGATAATATCCTCGGTGCTGGGAGGACAGGCGGAGGGCATATGCGGCTCGGGACTTGTCGACGCGGTGGCGGCAATGTGCCGGACAGGGATACTCGACGAAACCGGGCTGATTAACGACAGCGGGCACGACTACACCGAATATATTGTCGAATCGGATGGTATGCCCGCCTTCCGGCTTCCCGGAACCGATGTGCTGATAACCCAAAAGGACGTCCGCGCCGTCCAGCTTGCGAAATCCGCCATATGCGCGGGCATGCGGACGCTGATTAAGGTCTCGGGATACCGCCCCGACGAGATTGAACAGCTTGTGATTGCCGGAGGGTTCGGCAGTCATATCAATGTGGAATCGGCCGAAAAGATCGGCCTTATACCCGA
>JAAYKB010000093.1 GCA_012522615.1 Clostridiales bacterium | reverse complement strand
TTCCACGGAATTAGCGTCCGCAGGTTCCACGGAGTTATCGTCCGCAGGTTCCACGGAATTATCGTCCGCTTGTTCCGTGGAGTTATCGTCCGCAGGGTCCGCGGAGCTTGCGTCCGCTTGTTCCGCGGAGTTAACCTCCGCGTTCTCGTTATTTTCCGCCAAGGTCTCATCAGACCGGGGCTCTTGGGTATCGGAGGTTATGGTTTCCTGCTCGATATCTTCACGCAGCTCTTGACTCTGCGGATTTTCATTCTTTTTCATGTTCTTGCTCCTTTCCTAATGCTTTAGCCTGAATTATTCAGGACTCAGCTCCATCTCTTTCGGTCGAGCACACGGACGGTCAGGAACAGGAACAGCGCCTGCATGCTCAGGAAGAAGATTATATCGTCGTAAGCAATGATTCCGCTTGTAAACGAACCGTAACGCTGGGAAACCGACAGGAAGTTCACAACGGTGGTCAGGATTGTAAGGTTTGAAAACTGTGCCGCAAACGAGTCCATAAGGATAAGCAAAAAGGATATTCCCAATGTGCCTATGGCGGCGATAAGCTGGCTTTCCGTAAGGCTTGATATTAAAAGACCGATAGATATGATAAGACCGCCGAGCAGGATAATGCCGATATAATTGCCGATAATGATTGTCCAGTCAGGCGTTACCTGAAAGGCGATTATCATGGCAAAGACAATCATCAGCATAAGCGATATTACATAAACCAGCATTGCTGCAAAGAACTTGCCCATCACAATCCCAGTTATGCTGACAGGAGAGGTCAGCAGCGCCTGATCGGTTTTCTGCCGCTTTTCGTCGCTGAACAGACGCATGGTAACCAGCGGAAGGATTATCAGGACAAAGGGGAACAGACTGCCGAACACATATGACAAATCGGGGTTGAATCCGAGTATATTAATGAAATAAAAGAACAGACCCGAAAAAAACGCAATGGCTGCAACTACAATATAACCGACGGGAGAGGAGAAAAACGACCGGAATTCACGTTTGAACACAGCGCTCATTTTGAACGGCCCCCTTTCTTTGTAGTGCCAAGCTGCTCGCGCGTCAGTGCAATAAAGACTTCCTCGAGCGTCATTTCCTTAGACTGCATGCCCATGATTGCCCAGTTACGCGCCGCGATACGCTCTGAAATCTCACGGCGGACATCGGCTCCCTCCTCGGGCTCAATCGAAAACTCGAATACGCCGGGCTCTTTCTCGCCCTGCGAGACAATCCTTTCGACCCCGGGCACACGGCTGAGGGTGTTCAGTACATCCTCCTGGCTGCCGGCGACGCGAACCAGCAGCCTGCGGTCGTTCGAGTATTTCTTTGCAAGGTTAGCGGCGGTATCGTCTGCCACCAGCTCGCCGTTGTTTATTATTATAATCCTGTCGCAGACCGCCTCAATCTCCTGCAGAATATGGGACGACAGTATGACCGTATGATGCTTGCCTAGGCTTTTTATAAGGCTGCGTATTTCGAGAATCTGCTTCGGGTCAAGGCCTACGGTCGGCTCGTCGAGAATCAGAACTGGCGGATTGCCGATAAGCGCCTGCGCAAAGCCGACACGCTGCCGATATCCCTTTGACAGGTTCTTGATAAGGCGTCCGTAAACCCCTTCAATCTTAACCAGCCTGCATATCTCGGCAATATGCTGCTTTCTTGGCAGCTTGCATTTTTTCAGGTCATACATAAAATCAAGGTATTCCCGCACCGTCATATCCAGATACAATGGCGGCTGCTCCGGAAGATAGCCGATATTCATTTTTGCCTGATTCGGCTGTTCCAGAACGTCAAAATCTTTGATTTTCGCGACCCCGCTGCTGGCCGATAGATAGCCGGTCAAAATGTTCATCGTGGTGGTTTTTCCCGCGCCGTTCGGCCCGAGAAAACCTAGGATTTCGCCTTCCTCTACCCTGAAACTGATATTCTTCACAGCCTGATGACTGCCATATCGTTTCGACAGGTTTTGCACTTCAATCATGGTTTTGCCTTCCCTCCTGAATTTTATTCAGAAACCGCTCTTTTTATTGTATTATATGGAGCGTCCTAAATTGTAAACAGTCTTTGAAAGTTATGCGTTAATTTGTTATTTTCCATAACACTAAAGCATTATACCATTCATTTTCGGTCATTTCAATTATTGATTTTAGCTTATTATGGTTCTCAAAGGCGGAACAATGAGGAATTGTTTTGAATATAATGACTAAAGATATTAAAGAAGGGAGCGATTGAATGAGAACGCTCGGTTTAGGCATGTCCGGCACGGACGTTATGGAAATACAGGCGACCCTGAGCAAGCTCGGTTTTTACAGCGGGGCGTTGGACGGAATATTCGGTCCCCAAACCCGGCAGGCGGTGATAGAGTTCCAGACAAGGTACGGGCTGACTCCCGACGGCGTTATCGGGACGGAAACATACAGCAGCATGGAGCGCTATCTGCTGGGATATGACAATTACACCATAAGGCGTTCGGACACCCTTTACGAGATTGCCGGCAGATACGGCACATCCCCCGCCCTTATACTTGCCGCAAATCCGGGGCTGTCGGCCGACTTTCTGCGCGTCGGTCAGCGGATTGTCGTGCCCTATGGCTTTCCGGTGGTTGACACCAACATCGACTATACATATGAGATAATGGAACGGGATATAGCCGGACTTAGGGCAAGATACCCCTTTCTTGAGACAGGCTCCGCCGGACAGAGCTCTCTTGGCAGGAACCTTTATTACATCCGGCTTGGCAGAGGACCGAATCAGGTGTTTTACAACGGGGCACACCATTCGCTGGAATGGATCACCTCCCCCCTGCTTATGAAATTTATCGAGGACGTCTCGGCGGCGTATGCTCAGAACAGGTCGCTCGGCGGCTACGATATCTCCGAGGTTTGGGACGCCAGCAGCATATATATTGTGCCCATGGTGAATCCCGACGGGATTGAGCTTGTTTTAAACGGTCTGTCGCCCGATAATCCCAATTACAGCCAGCTTATACAGTGGAACAACGGCAGCACCGACTTTTCAGACAACTGGCAGGCAAACAACCGCGGGGTGGATCTCAATCATAACTATAACGCGGGGTGGCAGGAATCCAAGGCGGCAGAGGCTGCCGCGGGGATTACCGGTCCCGGTCCGACGCGGTATTCCGGTCCCTATCCGGAATCAGAGCCCGAGGTTCAGGCGATGGTGGCTTTTACGAGAGGTCATGATTTTCGGCTTGTCCTTGCGTACCACAGTCAGGGCGAGGTCATATACTGGAATTTTCAAAATCTCGCCCCGCCCGAAGCCCTTGCAATCGGCAGGGCTTTGGCTAATGTAAGCGGGTATACGCTTGACGAGGCGGTCGGGATTGCATCCTATGCTGGGTACAAGGACTGGTTTATTCAGGATTTCCGCCGTCCCGGATATACCGTGGAGGTGGGGCGCGGCACAAATCCCCTGCCGATATCGCAGTTTGATACAATCTATGCCGACAACCTCCCGCTTCTTTTGCTTGCGTCCGTAATACAGGCATGACAAAAACAGGGTTTAGTCAAAGCCAGCGGCTTAGCCGGCAGCTTGCATAGACCCTAAAAGGACATATTACTGGCAAGCATCTCAAGATGCAGTGAAAATTCTTTCTACTGCACCACTTTGCACCTCTTGCCCTACCACTCTTAAAAGAGTATCACTTACTCTTTATCACAATCTGCGGATTCCAAAGGCGGCAGCCTTTGGTCGTTTGCGGAGGAATCCGGGGAGGGAATCGAAACCCTCCCCGGCGGTCTTTGCCATCTTTCTGCCCGGGCTTGCTTTAGCAAGACTGAGTAGAACATGGGGTGCCCCGCGGCATGAGCGTAAAGAAAACTTGAAGTTAAAGCTGCTCCCTCCCCCGGCATAGCTTTTATCTGGTTTTGACGCGGACAAGACACGTCAAAACAGGCTAAAGCCTGTAAAAAATGCTTACCGACTATTGTATCGGTAAGCATTTTTTGTTAATCTTCTTCGTTCTGGATTGTTTTTATGAAAACATCCACCAGCCCGGGGTCGAACAGCACGCCGGCATTCTCTTTGAGCACCCCTATCGCTTCCTCCTTGCTCATTGCCTTAATATTGTCAGAATCATGGGTCATTCTGTCATAGCCTTCGACAATGGCAATAATTCGGGCAATCAGCGGTATCTCGTCCCCCTTCAGCCCTTTCGGGTAACCCGACCCGTTCCAACGTTCGTGGTGGGCAAGAACCGATTCGGCTAAATCAAGGGTATTATCAAAGGAATTCAGGATTCGATAACCTATGACCGAGTGTCTTTTTACCTCGTTCCATTCCCGGTTGGTCAGAAGATGGTTTTTGTTCATCAGTCCGGGTTCAAGCACAATCTTGCCGATATCGTGAAGGTATCCCGCCTCCTTGAGCTTGCGGACCTCGACCTCGGACAGCTCCAGCGCCTTGCCCATCTTGCAGCACAGCTCGCTTACACGAATAGAATGCTCCCTCTCGCGGGCGCTGTTTTCGTGCAGAGAGGTTATTATGTAATCTATCGCCGAATTGCGTATATCGTCCCTCTCGAGCGTCTTGACGGAATACATCATATCCTCGGCGTATTCGAGAACCTGCTTTATATTATCGGATGGCTTCTGTTTGGTGGCACAGCCCATCGAGATGCTTCCCTTGATAGCCTTGATGTTCTCTTCGGCAAACTCATGTTTTATTATCTTAATAATATCCGTGGCCTGGTCGCATGACGTTTTCGGGAGAAGAATCACAAACTCGTCACCGCCCCAGCGGGCTATTACATCCTGCTCCCTGCACACCCTTTTGAGCACCTCTGCCATCTTGACAAGCAGGGCGTCGCCAAATACATGTCCGAAAATATCATTGGTCAGCTTTAAGCCGTTCATATCCCCCATAACAATTGATATCGGAAGATTGGACTCTGTATCCAGCCTGCGCAGTTCCTCCTCGAAAAACCGCCTGTTATAAAGACCGGTGAGGGAATCATGGTAGCTCAGATATTCGATTTTGTCATTTTGCAGCTTTCTTTCGGTCACGTCCCTGAAAACCACAACAACACCGATTGCGTTGTCCATATCGTCCTTTATCGGCGCGGCGCAGTACTCGATATAATATTCCTTGTCGTTCCTTGCGGTAAGCCGTGCATTTATTTTAAACTCGTTGACACATCCCTTTTCCAGAACGCATTTAACAGAGTCATTAAGCGCATCGTTCCCGCCGCATTCCAGCGGGAAAACCTCTCGGTATGGTTTGCCCACAGCCTCGGAGTTGCTCCAGCCCGTAAGCCTCTCGGCTTCCTTATTTATCATTTCCACCATGCCGTTTCGGTCAACAACCATGACGCCGTCGCCGATTGAAAGCAGGGTCTTGAAATAAATCTCCCGCTGCTTTATGTTTCTCTGTTCGTCGGTGACATCCTTGATATGTGCGCCGACTCCTATGCTGCCGTTAAGCAGGGTTACCGGAAATTTTGTTACCCTGTAGTTGCGATTGTTCATTTTAAAGTCATCGACGATTACCGCTCTGTGTTCGAAAACCTTTCTATCGGTTTCCCGGTTTTTTTCCGCAATCTCGGCATCCATAAAATCATAGTCGTCAAGTCCGGCTACCTCGTCTTCATTCAGTTCAAAGAAATATGTAAACGCCTTGTTTACAAAGACATACTTAAGATCGCTGTCCTTCAGGTAGACCAGATTATCCTCGGCATCAATAAATGTCTTATATAAAGCAAAGAGTTTATGAATATCATCATGTTCTGATTTGAGACGACGGAATCTACGGCGCAACACAAAGAATATTAAACCTAATACTAAGACTAATAATACAAGTACAATGATGATTATTATAAGGTGATATTGCCGGATTGGTTGATAAGCCGAAAATGTTAAATTTTCCAAGCCTGCTCCTCCTGCAAAATTTATACATTCACATTTCTAAAATGAGTAGTTCGGGATGTTGTGTTAGATAAATACTATATATCCATATTATACTTATTTGATTAATAAATCAATATTGTTTTATGTTTTTTATTAAATATAATAAACTTTCCGTCATTTTAGGTAAACAAGTACTGTTTTGAGTCTGTGTTAAATATATTATAGATTTTCCATTATTTCGTATTAATAAAGTATTATAAAACGGGGAATTTGAAATTATAGATAGATTTAAATAAATAAATTTTTATCCTGTTAAGTCGGAAAAGAAAGGAATAAAACCTATGTCATACGTCGATCCCAGTATAAGAGATAAATTTGAAACCCTGTCGGTGGATTTAAAAAACGCCATACTTGAACGGAACGTCAGGTTAAACAATCTAAACGATCTTATCAAGGTTCTGGAAGACATCGTGGCAGAGGGCTGACCCCCTCTGCCACTTTCGTTGATATTTTTAGTTTAAGGGGCTTGGAATCAGACGGGAAAGTCCTTATATAAAAGCAGCCGGACAAGATATACCCCTACTGCCAAAACGGCAAAAGTAGTCAGGACGGTTATTCTTATCGGTCGGGCAAGCTGCTCTTTTTTGATAAACAGGGATAGAATTAAAAGCGGCGGCATCCAGAAAAGCGGGTGATACCTGAAGGCAGACGCAATATCAAGCTTGAGCAGCGACAGATATGCCCTTGTCATCCCGCAGCCCGGGCAGGGTATGCCCGTAACGGCGCGAATCGGACATCCTATTCCGAAGACCGTAAGAAGGATATAAAATCCCGCGGCAAGCCCGAATCCGCCCGCAGCAAGCCACAGCTTTTTTATCTTCATAAAGCTCCCATTTCCCTTCCGAATCTTATATCACCTGTCAAGCGAGTCTATTATCGCCCTTGAAGCGGCATAGGCCGACGCCCATGCCCATTGAAGATTAAACCCGCCGCAGTCTCCATCGATATCCAGAAGCTCGCCGGCAGCATACAGTCCGGGCACAATCCGCGATTCCATTGTGTTCGGGTCGAACTCCCCGGTGGCAATCCCGCCGGCAGTAGTCTGGGCGCCGCCCATGCCCTGAGTTCCGGTTACCTCTGTTTCCCACCTTGTTATGGCCTTGGCTATGCGTTCCAAATCATCTTCATCAAGGGAAACTGCCGGACGGCTGAAATCCCGGTAGCCCGCAGAGCGCAAAACCGTCTGTCCCAGACGGTTTTGCAACAGTCCGGTAAGCATATCTCCCATGGTACGCCCCTGCATCCCTATCCTGCGTCTCAGCGATTCCATTATCTGTTCTTGCCCCATATCGGGAAGGAGATTGAGAACGGCCGTCATCCTGCCCTGTCTGCGCCTCTCCCAGTCGGATACGAAACGGGAAATCTGCATCACGGCGGGTCCGGACAGTCCGTAATCGGTAAACAGGACCTCTCCCTTTTCGGACGCCAGAGTGCGCCCGTCGAGCTCAAACGAGATAACCGCGTCCACACGTATACCCTTGACCGATTTTATATATTGGGTGTCGGTGCGAACCTGCACGATTGAGGGAAAAAGCGGGGTGCGGGTATGCCCAAGCGAGGTCAGGAGCGAATAGGACTCCGCCGACCCGCCGAGCGACGGAGAGGCGGCGCCGCCGGTACATACGAGCACCCTTTTCGCATACAGCCTGCCGCCGGTTGTATCGAGGATGAAACCGTCATTGCATACAATGCCGGTAACCTGCATATTGACAAGCTCGGCAACCCCCAGCGACCGGGCTTCAAGGCGCATACAGTCGAGCACGGCTCCGGCCTGAAGGCACAAGGGATATATACGCCCGTCTTCGCGCTCTGTACATTCAACCCCGATTGAGGCAAAAAACTCACACGTCTTCTCAACCGGGAATCCCTCCAGCACCCCACTGGCAAAGCCCCTGTCGTTCCCGTGATAACGGCTCAAATCCGCGCCGCTGTTGCTGAGGTTGCATGTGCCGTTTCCGGTTGCCAGCAGTTTGCGCCCCACACGCTGCTGCTTTTCAACTATCGCAACCGAACAGCTCCCTTTTGCGCCGCGGGCGGCAAATATGGATGCGGCAAGCCCTGCGGCTCCTCCGCCGATTATAACAATGTCATATCTGTTTTCCGCCAAGGTGGTCGCCCCTTTCCGACGGACTGTCTATTGTAATTCCGATTATACCGCACAGTATACACGAATACAAGAAAGAGTATGTCGGCGCTTTTATCGGTCGTAAAATGAATTAAATATTAATTTTGCGTTTTTTCTTCCATATTAAGTATAAATACATTATAATAACAACGTGCAGCCAAATGCTGCGGTATATAAAATACTAGGGGTACCTATGTTGATTTGGTACAGCAGTTCATCCGAGCAGATAGTAAAGGAATTGAACACCGATCTTGAGACAGGACTGAGTGAAGATGACGCCGCCGAAAGAATAGAAATCTATGGGGCAAACAAGCTTAATGAAAAGCCTCCGCGCACCTTTTTACAGAGATTTCTGGAACAGCTAAAGGATGTTATGGTGATTATTCTAATGATCGCCGCGGCTATATATCTGGGGATAAGCGTCTATCACGTCGCCGTCGGACAGCCCGCCGAATGGGTTGAACCGATTGTCATTTTGCTGATTGTCATATTAAACGGAATCCTGGGTGTGGTTCAGGAGAGCAAAGCCGAAGCAGCGCTTGAGGCACTTAAAAATCTGTCGGCCCCCTCCGCGCGGGTTTACCGTGACGGAAGCCTTAAAACAGTAAAATCAACCGAGTTGGTTCCGGGTGATATAATAGAGATAGAGGCGGGCGATATGGTTCCCGCCGACTGCCGGCTTATACAATCCGCCAGCCTGCGCTGCGATGAAGCCGCGCTTACCGGCGAATCGGTTCCCGTCGAAAAGGATGCGGCGGCGGACGTCGACGACCTCGCCACGCTTGGTGACCGGGTCAATATGGCATACGCCGGATGCGCCGTATCCTACGGCCGTGCAAAGGCGGTTGTGGTCGAGACGGGCATGACCACAGAAATGGGAAAAATCGCCGCCATGCTTGCCAACGAAACCGAGGGGGCGACGCCGCTTCAGCAAAGGCTTGCCCAGCTTGGTAAGGCCCTCGGTCTGCTGGCCTTCGGCATCTGCGCGGTCATCCTTGTGGTAGGACTCATAAACGGCATGAATCCTCTCGACATATTTATGACCGCGATATCCCTTGCGGTTGCCGCCGTTCCCGAAGGGCTTCCGGCTATCGTTACCATCGTGCTGGCGCTCGGGGTTCAGCGGCTTGTCGCCAAGAATGCGATTATACGCCGTCTTCCCGCCGTCGAAACTCTCGGATGCGCTTCGGTGATATGCTCGGACAAGACCGGCACACTCACCCAGAACCGCATGACTCTCATGCGCGTCTATAACGGAAAATCCATAATACCTCTCGAGGAAAATATACCCCAAAGCGGGCTTGCCCTTATCCGTCTTGCGACCCTGTGTACCGACGGAACGGTGCGTATCGAGGACGGCGCCGAAAGGTATATCGGCGACCCGACCGAAACCGCCATTGTCGCAGCCGCATTGAAATACGGTCTTGTTAAGGAGGATTTGAACGCCGAGCATCCGCGTATAGGCGAAATCCCCTTTGATTCCGACCGTAAGCTGATGACAACCATCAATATGATTGAGGACCAAAAGGTGGTTATTGTCAAGGGGGCGCCCGACATACTGTTCGGCCGGTGTATCTGGAATGACGAAGAGAACCGCAAGGCGGCCGAAGCCGCAAATGAGGAGATGGCGCGTGACGCCCTGAGGGTACTTGCCGTGGGCTATAAAACCATTGAGCAGGTGCCCGCCGAGATGGATCCCGAGGAGCTTGAAAACGGTCTTGCCTTCGGCGGGCTTGTCGGCATGATCGACCCGCCCCGTCCCGAGGCGATGAAGGCCATTGAAGAATGCAATACCGCCGGCATACTTACCGTAATGATAACCGGCGATCATGTGGTGACCGCTTCGGCAATCGCCCGTGAACTCGGCATATTGCAGGATGAGAGTCAGGCCATCACCGGAACCGAGCTTGAAAAATTGAGCGATGAGGAGCTTTTTGAAAGAATCCGGCATTACCGGGTATATGCGCGGGTTACCCCGTCCGACAAGATACGCATAGTCAAGGCATGGCAGAAGGCGGATCAGATTGTCGCCATGACCGGCGACGGCGTCAACGACGCCCCCGCTCTCAAGGCTGCCGACATCGGCTGCGCCATGGGTATTACAGGCACGGATGTCGCCAAGGGGGCGGCCGATATGACCCTGACCGACGACAATTTCGCCACCATCGTCACCGCCGTCAGGGAGGGGCGCGGAATTTACGATAACATAAGAAAATCTATCCAGTTCCTGCTTTCCTGCAATCTCGGCGAGATTGTTACAATCTTCCTCTCCCTCATGATATGGAAGGAATCCCCTTTACTTCCGATTCAGCTTTTGTGGATTAACCTAGTGACCGACAGTCTGCCCGCGATTGCTCTCGGTATGGAGCCGGTTGAGCATGATGTTATGAAACGTCCTCCCCGCGAGAAGAATGAAAGCATCTTTTCCCACGGGGTCGGAATCATGTCGGTTTTCCAAGGCGTTATGATTGGGATTCTCACCCTTTCAGCCTACTATATCGGCTCGCGCGTCTTTGCCTTTAACAGTATCGATCCCAACATCCCGCTTGGCGAGAGCATGGCGTTTGCAACCCTTGCACTGTCACAGCTTGTGCATGCATTTAATATCCGTTCCAGCCATTCTTTGTTCAGGGTGGGCTTCCACACCAACAGATATATGCTGGGCGCATTTTTGGCATCCTGTATTTTGATGCTGGCTGTCTTGGTTCTGCCTTTCCTGCAGGGCGTCTTTGAGGTTATCGGCATGACGGGAACGCAGTGGGGGATTGTCGCAATCCTGTCGATAGCCCCTCTGATTATAATGGAGATTGCCAAGGGAATCATAAAACTGTTGGGCAATAACCGTTGACAGCGACGGGTTTAATATAATTAATTTGACGTATTTGCCTGTACGGCGGAAAGGAATGACCTCCCCATGAAGGAATATGCCAGCCTGCAGCTCCTGCTTGACCAAGGCTTTGAAGCGGCGCAGGAGCGTATCATATATCTCGTTACCGCATATATGGACGCACAGGGATATGTGCCTTGCCGCAAGGAAAGCGCGGAGCACACGGTTGCTTTTGTCCGAACAGGCAACGGCTGGGCATTATTTGACGATTGTGCAGACCGTAATGAGCTGAAGGCTTTTTACGACCTTTCGCGCTGTCTGACCTTAAAGCTGTGCACCCGTGCTATCGGGGTAGTCGGATGCCGCAACGGGTTCTCCCTCCGGCTTTACAGCGACGGGGTTTTAAAGGACGTCTTCTGTACACCGCCAAAGACGCGGCTCTTTCCTCCGGGAAGACTAAGCTGTCCCGGGCATGCCATCAGATGGCGTTCGGTTATGCGGGAGAACTCAACCATCCGCGAGCTTTCCTCGGCCTTTTTAAAGGCGCGGAAGCATCCCGACGAGGGCTTTGAACTCTTAAAAAAAATCTTGCTGCTGGATGATACGGCAGGCTACGGCTTTTCTTCGATTGAAGACGCCGGCCTTGAGGGGGTTGTGAACCTTTATTTCCACGCGTCCAACCGCCTGCGGCAGCGATGGTTTGAAAGATTTTTGCGTCTTCCTGCCCGATGCTCGGGAGCCGCCGCAAATTTCTCGCGCAGTAAAAAATGCAGGCAGCGGCAATAAAGTCGGGCATGGTCAGACTGCATGTTAATTTTGTCGGCTTGTTATAGCGTTATTGACATATATCATGTAAAAATGTAGAATAAACTAAACGGTTTTGGGTATCGTGTTGAAAGGACATGGATTGGTATGAAGATTGGTTTTATCGGCGCGGGAAATATGGGGGGCGCCATCCTGCGCGGATTGGTGTCCGGAGGTTTTCGCGGCGGGGATATTCTGGTTTATGACCGGGATTCGGCCAGACTTATGCAGCTTTTTGAGGACTGCGGAATTGTTATTTCGTCTTCGGCCGAGGAGGTTGCAAAACAGGCCGATACCGTGATACTTGCGGTTAAGCCCCAGATTCTGCCCTCGGTTCTTCCTGCCCTTTCGCCCATTCTTGCCCGCCGTACTCCCCTTGTCATCTCCATTGCGGCCGGTAAATCCATCTCGTGGATTGAAGAACTGCTCGGCGGCGGAGTTCCTTTAGTTCGCGTCATGCCCAACATAGCCGCCCGGGTCGGGGAGGGTATGGCGGCATTCTGTGCCAATGGCCATGTCACCGATACGCATAAAAAAACCGTGCGGATGATATTTGAGGCGGTCGGTCAGATAATTGAACTGGACGAGCATCTTTTTCCCGCCTTTACCTCCATTGCGGGTTGTTCGCCCGCCTTTACACTTATGTATATCGACTCCTTGGCGCAGGCCGGTGTGAGGTACGGTATCCCGAAATCGGCCGCCCTGAAAATTGCCGCCCAATCGGTGCTAGGCACCACCCGTCTTATGCAGGAAACGGGCGAGCACCCGCGCAATCTTGCCGATCAGGTTTGCTCTCCGGGAGGTACAACAATCGAGGGAGTCTGCGCGCTCCAGGAGCACGGTTTTGAGGACGCCGTGATATCCGCCGTAAGCGCGAGCTTTGAAAAAGACAAAAAGCTTTAAAAATCCCGCCTATGTTAAAAAGGAGCGGAACGGTTTGCGAATTATTACCGGAAGCGCACGCGGCTTTCGTCTTGAAACCCTTGCGGGCGATGATACTCGTCCCACTGCCGAAAGGGTCAAGGAGGGTATTTTCAGTGCGCTTCAGTTTGAGATAGAGGGTCGTCAGGTTCTTGATATGTTCGCCGGTTCGGGTCAGATGGGACTGGAAGCCCTCAGCCGGGGTGCTGCCGGATGTGTTTTTATTGATAAAAGCCCCGACGCGGTTGCCGTTATCCGAAGAAATTTGAACGGAATGGCTCGCAGGGACCCCGACATTCCAAAAAGGGCGCAGGTTCTCAACACAGACGGCTTGTCGTACCTTGCCCGGTCAAGTGATAAATATGACATTGCATTTTTGGATCCTCCCTATTCCTCCGGACTGCTTATACCGGCGTTACAGGCGGTTCACCCCCACATGAATCCGGGTGGTGTTATTGTCTGCGAATCCGACAGTGACACCTATATGCCCGAGCATGCGGGCTTATATACCCTTTCCCGTATTTACAGTTACGGAAGGGTGCGAATCCGGCTTTACCGTTGGGAAAATGTCTAGGAATAAGGCAGGGCTTAGTTAACGTCGATGCCTGAAAGGATATGAATATATATGGCAAAAACAGCAGTCTGCCCAGGCAGCTTTGATCCCGTAACGCAGGGACATATGGATATAATCCGCCGGGCGTCTTCACTATTTGATAACGTAATTGTTGTTGTAATGACCAATACGGCAAAGCAGGCTATGTTTACAAAAGAGGAACGCGTTGAGTTTCTTAAGCGTGCGACGGCAGGGTTGGGCAATGTCAAGGTTGAATACTACGATGGTCTGCTTGCGGATTATACAAAGCTCAAGGGTGCTTCGGTTATCGTTAAAGGGCTTCGCGCCCTGTCCGACTTTGAGTACGAGTTTCAGATGGCCCTCACCAACCGCAAAATTAATCCAAAGGTTGAGACGGTTTTTTTAACCACCACGGCGGAGTATATGTATCTCTCTTCAAGCCTTGTCAAGCAGGTGGCACGGCTCGGAGGGGATGTTTCGGATTTTGTTCCCGAATGTATTATCGATGATATTACAAAAAAGGTTAAACATACAAATGCTGATAAGGCAGCAAGCGGGAAAATGTAGTATCAGCTTTTAAAAAGAAAGGATGGTCTTGGAAAATGACGGTTGAAGAACTGTTGGAACAGATTGATGATATGCTTGATAAAGCGTGGAGTCTTCCTCTGTCAAGCAAGCGTGTTGTTGACGCCGAACAGCTCCGCAATATTGTGGATGATATCCGCGGGAATATGCCCAGCGAGGTGCGCCAGGCCAAAGCAATCGTTGCCGACCGTGGCGATATTGTAGAGACCGCCAAGCGGGAAGCCGAGGGTATCATACGCAATGCGGAGGAACGCGCTCGCCGTCTTGTATCTCAGGAAGAGATTGTGAAGCAGGCACAGCAAAAGGCAAACGAAATTTTGACCCAGGCACAGATGAAATCCCGGGAAATGCGAAAGGGCGCCAGCGATTTTTCCGAGGATCTGCTGCGCCGTACCGAGGAGACCATCGCACAGCGTCTTGCCGAGATTCGGCAGGCACGCCAGCTTTTGCGTAATCCGCCCAAGCACGATATAGCCGATTTGGACGACTAATCTTATTGATAAACAGACAGATAAAAGCCTGACGACAGCTTTTTGCTGAACATCAGGCTTTTTTACATCATTATGTTATTGTATCTTGGATGGTTGATAATCGGATTCGCAAGCCTAGTCTCAGAGAGGCTTAATACTTTTTCCCGCCTCTGATAGCCTTGTATCTCATACTCCGCACCACAAGAATCAAGCCTCCGCCGACAGCGGCAATCAAAGCACCGCAGAGTACTAAAGACAGTAATGTTGAACTTATCATTGATGTGAACAGCATCTTGACATGCTCCGGTGATAAGTTGATTTTATTATAGGCGCCCTGGATTAATAAGAAGAGCGGAATAGGAATCATCAGCAAAGCCGATGCAAAAAGACTGTAAATACAGTATCTTAACGCGCGGTGCTTGAATCTGTGGATTCCGAACAAAAAGAAGAGCAACAGAATCAAAAGAAAAGAAAGAATCAAAATCATATATGTGAATGCCTCCTGGAACATATGCCTGATAGGCGCGAAGCTCTTTAAATAGGGTACGCTGATCTGACGTTTATATTCCTCGATGCAGATATCGGCAAGTGCTTCGAGATTTGTTTCGGCATGGTCAATATTGTTTTCCTCGGCATATTTAATAAACCTGTCCATAACCATCTTACGAACCTGCGAGGAATCATGAAAATAATCAATGCCTTCAAGTATTGCCCGAACACTTTCCTGAGAGTCCTCTTCAATAAGGTAAACGTTAAACAACTCGCCGAACACCTCTTCCGGCATATGGCTGGGGGGCGCAATCTCATCTTTCAGGGTTTGTCTGAGAGAGTCCAGCGCCAAATTGTAGTATTTGTCATTCATCCGTTCGGTAATAAAACCTGGGCGAAAAAATGTCAGTGACAAACAAATAGAGGTTGCCAACACTGTTATACAAATCATCATTAAAAATGACAGTATAGCACTGATGACCTGTGAAACAAGGAACTTATTCATGAAATCTATGACCTTTCCTTTTATACTGCCGGAGCGGATACTATTCTCGGCCCGGAAACCTTATCGGCATAGACAAAATAACGCTTGGAGGTAAGTCCGAGCTTGTTGAAAGGATAGCATGTATAAAGGATTAACTGCTCCTTTTCCTGAGAAAGGTCATATGCCTTTTTGTCCCGATGATCAGCGACCTTTGTGCCGGTAATCTCGTATTTATATACTCCGTAGTTTGTCGTTATTACCACAGTATCTCCCTTTTTAACATGCTGAAGCGCCCGGAAGGCGCTGATGTTATGTCCGCCTATAAGCAACGGTTTTCCATAACCCGGTATAGAGCTCCCAATATATTGCCCTACCCCCTTTTTAAGCACGGCGGTACTGTCCCCAAAATACAGATCGGTTTTAATCGACACCGAGCTGATTTCAAGGCGGGCATAATGGGTGCCGTAGGTTGGCATAACCACGTCCTTCTCATTCACTGTTTCCGAATCCAGAAAACCCGCATCTTCATCCTTAAATATAGAAGTAATCTTTGATGAGTAATCGGGTTTGTTTTCGGAAATTATCAGGTTCATGGATGATAGGACGGGTCGAACAATGGGATAGAGCACAATATACATGATAATATATCCAATCGTGCAAAGGAGCAATGGCAAATATAAATATACCATTGCTCCCTTTTTTATAAAATTGCGTCGAATCATCTGGAAAACAGCCTCATCCTACGGGCGGCAACATAGCATCCGGTAAGAAGCGCAACTACCGAAGCTGCCAGAACCACAAGATATGAGACATCAACGCCTGTAAATTTGATGGCACCCTCGTCGGAAGCAACCAGCTCATTTCCGGACAAAACCGTGATTTTCCCTTTGGCCGAATCTACCGAAACGGTCAGGTTAACAACCTCTGCGGCAGCATTGATTTTTTCAAGCAAAGCGGTCTTTTCTGCTGCGCTCAGCTCGGCAGCGGTGGAAACCCCGGCTTTCTTGACAATCTCGGCCGCAGCCTCAATCTGCTCTACAATAGCGTCTGCCTGATCGGCGGTGATGGTAACATCATCCCTCTTCAGATAATTTTCGGCCTGTGTAATAAGATCGGCAGGCACAGAGTAGGTTTTTCCGTTTGCCGTTACCTTTTCTTTAAGGGCATCCAGGACCTTCTGTTTGTTTGCATCAAGTCCGGCAGCAGACGCGCTTATCGCTACCGCTGTAGCAATGATAAAGCATATAATCGTTGCGAAAACCTTTTTCATAATAAAACTCCTTTTCCGTGATAATCCATGCGCAATACCAGTCACAATCATCTCATACCGGTATTATACATCATAATATAAAAAATGGCAACTGCCAAATGTTAAATTATTTTCTATTTTAATCGCAATTTTTTGTAAATTTTGACATATAACTTTTAGCTAATATATTATAATTTTATTTTATCTGTATCCATTTATACGTATATTATATACGATTATTGGCACTTTTATTGCTATAATACATGATAACACATGCAAAAGGCATGCAAAAATTAAAATCATAAATATTTTGTGCTTTAGACCGGATTATACCCAACAACTTTACCTGTTACAGACTGCGGGTGTTTAATCCGGAAAATTTCTAAAAAATTCAATAAAGTAAATGTTAAAAATTTTTTTCTAAAGTTCTATTTAATTTGACAATCTTCTATGCTATAATGGGACAAGATGGCGTTAAGCCGCCGACTTTTATAGAGTTCGGTAATATTTGTATCATTTATGATTCAAAAAGCAAGGAGGCAACACTGTGCATGGTTCTCTTGATTTACTGGCGCTTTTCCGATTACTTTTTAAAAACATCTGGGTGATTCTGCTTGCATGTCTTATCGGTCTTTTAGGCGCATTCGGTATTACCAAGCTGTTATTAAAGCCTATGTACACTTCGACTGTCCAACTGTATGTTTCGGGCTCTCAAAAATCCTCGAGCAGCAGCAGCGACTATTACGATGTGATAACCGCACAGAAGGTCGTCAATACATATACAAGTTTAATCAAGAGCGACAGGGTTCTCGATGAGGTAGTTCTTAATCATAATCTCCCCTACACCTCTAATCAGATTAGAAGAATGATGTCAGTCTCAACTGCTCAGGAAACGCAGATTATGAATATTTCGATTACTTCCGACAGTCCGAAAAAATCCATGGAAATCGTCAACGCGATTGCAAGAACCGCCCCCGATATTATTAAAGACTTCACAGAAACCGGTATTATCAAGGTCATTGATTATGCCAAACCTATTACTAGACCTTCTTCGCCGAATTTAAGTCTGAATTGTATATTCGGAATTATGTTGGGGCTTTTCGTATCGGTATTGTATATTGTGCTTAGGGACATGCTTGATTTGCGTGTAAAGGGTGAAGATGAGATAAAAAAGTTGTATAACATACCGGTACTTGGTTCGATACCGGTATTGAACTCTCAGACAAAAGGAGGATACTAGGTCATGAGCATAACCAAGCCTGCAAAGAATGTCGTTGATTTTACTTCCACAAAAAGAAGAAAGCCTGCGGACGGCATTCTGTTAAACGAATCGGCCCCCTTTCATGTGCGAGAGGCATTTAAAACTATAAGAACCAATCTTTTATTCACCCTTGCAACCAAGACCAGCAAGACCGTGGTCGTTGCAAGCGCCATGCCCAACGAAGGCAAATCGACAACATCTGTCAATCTTGCTATGGTGTTGGCACAGACCGGCGCACAGGTTCTGCTGATGGATTGCGACCTTCGCAAGCCTTCGGTGCATCAGTTCTTTAAGCTGCCGACCAATAAAGGTCTTACAAGCATACTCTGCGGTATTGATAAGATTGAAGACGCGCTGCATGAAAATGTTGCCCCCAATCTTGATGTTATTACGGCAGGTCCTCTGTCTCCCAACCCCTCGGAGTTGCTCGGTTCCACCCGTATGTCCGACCTGCTGGCAATCGTTCAAAAAGCATATGATTATGTTGTTCTTGACGCATCCCCGTTAAATATTGTATCCGACGCAATCATTGTTGCAAAACAGACCGCGGGAGTCCTGCTTGTCATAAGACATGGGAGTTCTCGCCACGACCAGCTTAAAAAGGCCATTGAAAGCTGTGAATTTGCGGAAGTAAACATACTTGGAGTCATCTTCAATGATTCCAGAACAGTAAATACTAATTTTTACGGATACGGGCACTATAAATACTCCAAAGATTCAGTATAGTAAAAAGCCGTATAGTCATATTGTTTCGCCGAAAAGTCTTTCATACCGAATGGCATGTAGATGTGTTTTTTCGGTATAAAGACTTTTTTGATTTCCCGTTCTGTTCCTCTTCTCCCTTTGCAGCGGATCAGAAAAGGAGGACTTCCATTTGTTTGTAGATTTTCATTCGCACATCCTTCCCGGCATTGACGACGGCGCAAGGGATTTGGAAATGTCGCTCGAGATGATGTCCATGCTCGAAAAGCAGGGTGTGGGCATTCTGGTCGCTACTCCTCATTTTTATCCCCACAAGCAGGGACTTGACGACTTTCTCAGGATAAGACAAAACTCGCTCGATTTATTAAACGGCAGCAGGCGGGAAGGGATGCCGGTTATTATTCCGGCAGCCGAGGTATATATAGAGCATGACGTGCAGAATCTTAACCTTCGTCCTCTATGTTTTGAAGGTACCGACTATCTTCTGGTGGAGCTGCCTTATTCGGCATACGAAAGCTGGTTTATTGATGAGGTTTATAACCTTTGCATCAACCAGTCTCTCACCCCGATATTTGCCCATCTTGACCGCTATATCACCATATATAATCAAGACGCAATCAACGAAATAATTGATTTTGACGACGCTGTTATACAGGTTAATTATCGGGCATTATTTGAAAGCAAGCTTAGAAAAGCCGTGATAAAATGGATTAAGGACGGGCATACCGTTGTGTTCGGGAGCGACTGCCACAATGTCGGAACAAGACAACCCGACGATTTAAAGGCGGTGAAATCGGTCATACAGTCTAAACTCGGGAAAGACTGGCTTAACCAATACGAGAGGTTTTCCCTCGAGATTATCAAAGGCAAGCAATACCCGATTGCATAGTCCAAATAGTAGGTATCCCTGTCAATAACCGCCCAACAAAAACGCCCTTCCCGATGTATTCCTGATATCCTGATATATTTATGTATATAGATATATAAAATAAGCATAACATATTTGTGGGCGTTTCAGGCTCATAAAATTTTTGAAAGGAATACTGTTAATGCATAAGGATACCTACAACAACCTTGACGATTTGTTAAGCAAAAACGCGCACGCCGGCAAATTCTTCGATACGCTTCCCTCCTATGTTCAGGAAATGATAAGGGCGCGCGGAAGCAACATCCGTTCCGAGCATGATATGCGGATGTACGCCGAAAACATTGTTCAGGGCGACAAATAGTCGACATATCCGGGGCGTAGATTACGCCCCGGATTGCTTTGTGGTTTTCGAATAACCTCATTTTTTCTATCAATCCACGCCGGATGGTATGATTTTTGTATGTTTTCATCAAAATTTCCCCAAAAAAATCGCAAATTGACGATTTACAAACAAACAGTAGATAGGTTATAATGATAAACAGTCGGTATATTTTATCTGTTTATAGACTATCCTTAGAGTTTTACTTGGAACCGTATAGAATAGTCCGACACCCCCACTTAAGCCCAGACCTAGGACCTTATTTCCCATAAGCGGGAAATAAGGCGTTTTTGTCCTAATATTATGTGTTTTGAGGTGCTCGCAGTATGAATACCGCTTTCCCGAGAATACTTACGCTTTTACGCAAGGAGCGTGGTATCAGCCAGAAAAAGGCCTCCCAGGAACTTCATATATCTCAGGCTCTGCTCTCCCATTACGAAAAGGGAATCAGAGAATGCGGACTGGAGTTTGTGGTCAGGGTGGCAAATTATTATCACGTTTCGTGTGATTACCTGCTTGGACGGACTCCTGATAAATCCGGAGCCATGATAGCTGTGGATGAGATACCGGAAAATGATCCTTCGGTAAAGGAAAACCAGTTCCGAGGCAGCGTGCTTCCCACCCTTAATAAAAAGCTTATCATAAATTCTCTACATATTCTGTTTGATCTGCTTCAGCGGTGCAATAACAAAGCCCTGACAGCAGAGGCTTCTGCGGCAATCATGTTGACCGTTTATTCGGTGTTCCGCCAGATTTACTCAGCCAACTCCAAAAACCCCGAGGCTTTGTTTTCACTTCCCGAATATCTCTATCAGCCGGCGGTCACTGGTGAGCTTGCCCGAACAGCGGCTGCGCTCGGGCATCTGGCATCCGGAGGGTGCATTAACGGGGAGCAGGGACTGGACGACGCGCCGATATTATCGTCCGACCGCATTGAGAAGGATTACCCGCTTTTCGCGTCCTCCCTGCTAAATCTTTTAAAAACCGCCGAAACAAGGCTGACCGAAAAGCCCAACTGAAATAAAACGCAAAAATTCGCCCGATAAATTTTCGGGCGATTTTTTTATACGGTTTTTTCTTTTTACTTTTTTGATTTGTCAGGCATTGAGCGCAGCTTAAATGCAAACACCACATATGCGATACTGCAAACACAAAAAACAGCGCGTGTAATGATATTATCAATAGCAATGGTAAAATCATATCCAAAAACCTTTGGCGTGGTAAAGGAGGTAAGGATCAGCCTTTCGCCTCCCTGACGATATTCCAGCGAAATAAAGCAGAGAATCAGCGACAGAGCCAAAACCAGGATCCCATTAATCCTCGCCAGCACAAGGTCAAACCTTCTGCGGTATCTTGCCGTAATTGCAAACACGGTCTGCAGAAAAAGCAGCGGCGGCAGCACGATAAACGGCAGGATTATCCAAATAATCTGTGAATACTCGATTTGCAGATTGGGTTCGCCGGATGACGCAAGCATAAAGTAGGATGCAACAATAATCCCGATGCCGAACGCCAGAACTCCGCATAGCAAAAATATATTAATTACTCGAAGCAGGATACATGGCACACGCTCGTCAGCTTTAAAATATGCAGACAGGGTAAGTGCAACCCCAACCGCCGTTTCAATAAGGAGCAATTCCATCTTGACCGACGCCAGCAGATAGAGCAGCAGGGCGAGCACAATCTGCAACACCGAGGCGGCAAGCATCCCGTTCAAGCAGTTTTCAGTGGTAAATCGAGGCTTCCTCTCCCCGGTTTTCTCTGCTTTTTTTGTGCTTTCGGTTATGTCCGACATGGCTTTCAATTCCTTTCCGGTCGCCGATTTTAATACTGCGGTTAGTTGGCTTGATTCCAATTATTCCCGCATGACGATAGGAGTATGCCTTTATTGAGGTAAATTTTATGAATGCATTATATCCTTATATAATAAAAAAAGCAAGAATTAATACCGATGTGGGGGTGGAATGGTTAAATCATACATAAAACGGGCAAACTTAAAGGTAATCGAGCCGTTGGTATCCTCGGGAATTTAATAAAAAGGGGGATAATATATGCATAAGCGGTCTGTAATATCCTTTCTTATAATTCTTGGTCTGCTGGGCGGGCTTATGCTTCGTATATACTACCTTTCGGGGCAGCAGTTTAGCCAAGCAGCCGAGCGACAGGCGGGGCTGACGGTTACGGTTGCCAACATTCGGGGAACCATTTACGACTGCCATCTTCGCCCGCTCGTCAACTCCGGTACAGAGTTTCGTGCCGTTGCAACCCCAAGTCCGCAGGCGATTGCCGCCCTTTCCGAATGTCTTGACAAGGAAAGCTTAAAGGAACTGACATCCCGCCTGCAGGCGGGCCGGCCGGTTGTGTCGGTTATTAATGCCCTACCCTCCCCCACACCCGAGCTGTCGGTATATGAAATCCCGTCAAGGTATACCGGCGACCTGATTGCCCCGCATGTGGTCGGATATATGGACGGCGATGGGATTAAGGGGGCAACCGGAGCAGAGTTGGTTTTTGATGAACTGCTTGCCGGATGCTCCGGCAAGCTTTCCGTAAACTTTGCGGTGGACGCTGTGGGAAAGCCTTTACAGGGAATCGAGCCGGTTGTGACAAACACCCTTGATAACGCCAAGGCCGGAGTCGCGCTTACCATCGATAAGGATATACAGATTATTGCCGAATCGGTGGCCAAAGAAAACCTCAAAAAAGGCGCAGTGGTGATTATGGAACCTGACACCGGACGGATTCTTGCCCTTGTCAGTCTGCCGGATTTCCAGCCCGCCAGCCTTCACCAAGCTTTGGAAAGCAAGGATTCCCCCCTGATTAACCGTGCCCTGAGCAACTACAACTGCGGGTCGGTCTTCAAGATTGTCACTGCTGCGGCCGCCCTTGAAAAGGGGATACCGATAACCACAAGATTTGAATGCACCGGCAGTCACAGTATCGGCGACGTCAAATTCCACTGCCACAACCGTCTGGGACACGGCACACTTGGAATGCTCGACGCCTTCGCCCAGTCCTGCAATCCGTATTTCATCCGGCTCGCCCTTCAAGCGGGGGGCCAGCAGCTTTACGACATGTCGACCGCGCTGGGTTTTGACAGGCCGATAATCCTTGCCGAGGGATGGAAAACCGCGCGGGCGGTGCTGCCGTCGGATACCGAGCTGGCATCTCCCGCCGCAGTCGGCAACCTTGCCTTCGGCCAGGGCTCTCTCATGGCATCCCCGGTCCATATCGCCCAACTTGTATCATCGGTTGTCAACCGGGGCAATATAATACGTCCGACCCTGCTTAGAGGTACGGTGGATTCAAGGGGCGTTTTGACCGAGCAGGCTCCGGCACCCGTCCAGACCGTCTTTTCGGAAGCCACCGCCGACAAGCTCCGGCAGATGATGATTTATGCGGTTGAAAACGGGACGGGAACCCACGGCGCTCCGTCAATCGGAGGAGCGGGGGGTAAAACCGGCACCGCTCAAACCGGGTGGGTTGTAGACGGTGAAGCCGTTGTTCAGGGATGGTATGCGGGCTTTTATCCGGCAGAAAAGCCCGAGTATGTTATTGTTGTACTGGCGGAGGATTACGAAGGCTCGGGCGGAATGCCGGCTACCACCTTCAGGCAGATATGTGATGAGCTTTCGATGCTTAAAACCCTGCGGGAGACAAACGGCATAAGGTAATTCTCCGTCAGGCCCTCCGCTATGGAATCGGAATTCTACCGACTGTTAATATATCGACTGCACAAAAAACCGAACATTATTTGAGCGACGGCAGTCATTTTCCCAAGTAATCTTCACTTGTTATATAACTTTCGCCTTAAAAAAACATTTTATAAAGCCCTGATGCGACACAATTACAGCCGATAGGTGCCATATAATGGTATCTACCGGCTGTATAGTTTATGCAATAATTTTTGGTTTTCAACGGTTGGTAACCGCCGTAAACCATAATTCGCGCCATACATACGGAACGGAACGTCTAATTTTTAGGATGGTGAGGATGTTGAAGCAAAAGGTTTTGGCAGGCGCGGAGGGGCATTCCCATGATAGGGAGATAGCCTCGCGGGAAGCGCATCACAGTGAAAACAGTATTGCAAAGCAGCTTGTATTTATGCTTGTGTGGGCGTTGGTGGGCCTTTTTATGCCGAGGGCGAGCGTTTACGGGGGCATGGCGCCGTTTGGGGTCAGCTTTGCCGCCGCCGTGCCGGGCGCGGGAGCCGCTTTGGTGTACATATTTACAATGGCGGGGTATCTGCTGCCCGGAGGGGCGGTTGTTCCTCTGCGATATGCCGCGGCATTGGCCGCCGTCGCGGGAATAAAGTGGTCGTTGAGCGGCATAAAATCGGCCGCCAGACATCCCCTGTTCTCACCGATAATCGCATTTTTGTCAATTGAAGCTACCGGACTTGCAATGTCCGCCGTCAACGGACTTAATGCATACAGTATCTTTCTTACAACCGCCGAAGGATTGCTTGCGGGAGGCTCGGCCTATTTCTTCCGCAGCGCCCTTACCCTGATTGCAAGCGACGAGCCGCACGGCATGCTTACAGCCCAGCAGCAGGCAAGTATAGTAATGACAGGCGCCATTGTGCTGATGGCGGCAACCGCCTTTTCGTTCAGCGGGATTGCCCCGGGCAGGATTGCCGCGGGGGTTATAATTCTGCTTCTGGCACGGTGCAGCAAGGAGCAGGGCGGAAGCATCGCGGGTATTGTGCTGGGACTTGCCATGGCGATGACGGGAACAGAGTATTTATATCTGGCGGCCGCGTTCTCGTTCGGCGGGCTGGTCGCGGGAATCTTCGCACGTTACGGGCGGTTTGCCTCGGCGGGTGCCTTCATGGCCGCCAATCTGATATCCGTCATAACCACGGGCAAGGATACCGCCGTCATTATCGGAGCATACGAGATGATGGCGTCCTGTCTTATCTTTCTTGTGATGCCGGCATCTGTCGACCGTCTGATAAACAGGTTTTTTGTCCACTCGCGAGACCTCCCGGCGGTGGAGGGGTTGCGCCGCTCGGTTGTCATGCGCCTTGATTACGCCTCAAAGGCCATGAAAGAGGTAGCTCAGACGGTTGACGCAGTTTCAAGCAAGCTTGCGGGGCTGAGCGCGCCGGATCTCGGTACGGTTTACAGAAGCGTTTCCGATGACGTATGCCGGGTATGCGGTCTTAGGATGCAGTGCTGGGATAACCAGTTCAACAATACCATGCAGGCCTTTAACGAGTTGACGCCGGTATTGCGTGAAAAGGGGGCTGCGGTTCGGGAGGATGTCCCCAAAGCCCTTGCGCATCGCTGTAAACGCATGGATGAGGTCCTCCGCAAAATCAACACTGGTTATCTCGAATATGCCGTGCGGGAAGGAGCATGGCGCAGGCTTTCCGAAATCCGCGGCGTGGTTACCGACCAGTTTGCCGGTATGTCGGATATGCTGGACGAGCTATCACAGGATTTTTCAAAAACCGAGCGGGTCGATTCCGACGCCGCCACACGTGTTGTCGCCGTATGCGAAGAAAACGGGCTGACCGTTCAGGATGCGGTCTGTATGCTGGGCCGTGGCGGACGTATGACGGTTGAAATACTGGCTTGTGATACCGGAATAAGGCTGAACCGTGAAAAATGGCAGCGTGAAATAGGCGACGCCTGCGGACGGGAGCTTGACCATCCTGTGGTTACAAGGCTGGGCGATTTTATAAAAATTGCCATGACCGAAAAGCCTATGTTCACCGTCACATCCGGCAGCGCCCAGCTCCAATGTACCGGAGAAAGGCTTTGCGGAGATGCCTATGAAACATTTACCGACGGTTCGGGGCGGTGGTATGCCGTATTAAGCGACGGGATGGGCAGCGGCGGGCGGGCGGCAGTTGACGGAGCTATGGCATCGGGTCTGACCTCACGTTTGATTCAGGCCGGATTCGGTCCGGACAGCGTAATCCGCATGGTCAACTCGGCATTGATGGTCAAGTCGGGAGATGAAAGCCTGGCTACCCTTGATATTCTCTCGCTCGACCTATTCAGCGGGAAGATAGAGTTTCGCAAGGCCGGAGCATCCCCCTCGCTCTTGTGCAGCATGGGCAGGGTTTCGCGTATCGAGAAGTCGTCTCTGCCCGTCGGCATACTTCGTGATATCCGCGCCGAAAGAAGCGAGGATACCCTGGTTGACGACGATATACTGTTGATGTGCAGCGACGGCGTGTTTAGCGGAGGTGTTGAATGGGTGGAGGAAAGGCTGCGTTCGTTTAACGCAAAATCGGATTCGCTCAGAACCCTTGTCGAGGATATCTCTCTCACCGCACGACGGATGCAGGAAGAGCATGAGGACGACATTACGGTTCTGGCGATACAGGTCAAACGCAGGCAATACAGGTCAAACGCAGGCAATAAACGGTCTTGACATTACAATATATATGCGTTAATATAATCTACGGCGATTTTAAGTCGGCCGAAAAATTATATAGCTGTCTTCGGGGCGGGGTGTGATTCCCCACCGGCGGTAATGCGGCGTTTTGCCGACGAGCCCGCGAGCGAAAGCCGATTTTGGTTGGATCCCAAAGCCGACGGTATAGTCCGGATGAAAGAAGATGCAGATAACGCTGTGTTTTTGATGCCCCGCGGTCTTTCGCGGGGCTTTTTATCTGTAATTAAGATATTTACAGGCAAACACGGGTTGCAACATAACCGCAGGGCAGCAAAAAAGGAGTAATGTATTATGAAAAAAAGTCGCACGTTTCAGCTTGTATTTATGGCTATGCTGTCTGCAATAGCTGTCGTATTGATGATACTTGTGCGAATCCCGCTCATCCCCGCCACCCCGTTTTTAATCTATGATATGGCAGGTATTCCGGTACTTATCGGTACCATGCTGGGCGGTATTATACCCGGGCTGCTGGTGCTGCTTGTCACCGCCTTGATACAGGCGTTCGCTATGGGCGGCGACGGCTGGGTCGGTTTTGTCATGCATTTTATTTCATCGGGAATGATGGTGGTTTTTGTAGGTATTTTCCATACCTGCAACCCGAAATGGTGGAAAACCGCGCTCGGTCTTATAACAGGCACTCTGGCTATGACGGCCGTCATGATTCCCATGAACCTTATCCTAACACCGCTGTTTATGGGCGTTCCGCGCGACGCGGTCATAGCGCTTCTTCTGCCTGCAATCATCCCGTTTAATCTGCTTAAAGGGGCGCTGAATTGCGTCATAACACTTATCGTCTACCGCCTGCTCACCCCGTTAATCGGAAAAAATATATTGCGGATTTCTTCATGTTAAAGGGTGCAAATTATTTTTTATTGACAAAACACAGGATTATGTTAAACTTTTTACACCATGAAAATTGTGTTATATCGGGCAGAATAGTAAAATAGAGATTTATAAACAATAGAGCCGGGCTTAAAGCACATTGACCCGCGAAAGGAATGAAACTTTTATGGAAAAGCGCTTTTTTACCTCCGAATCGGTCACAGAAGGGCATCCCGACAAGGTCTGCGACCAGATTTCCGATGCGGTGCTCGATGCGATACTCGAACAGGACCCGGCGGCTCATGTCGCGTGCGAATGTATTGCCACAACCGGTCTTGTTCTTGTTGTCGGTGAGATTTCGACCTGCTGTTATGTCGATATACCCAAGATTGCGCGGCAGGTTATACGGGATATAGGCTACGACAACGCCGCACAGAAGTTTGACGGCGACACCTGCGCGGTTTTGACCGCAATCGACGAGCAGTCGCCCGATATAGCCATGGGGGTAAACGAGGCGCTTGAGATACGCGGCAATTCACCGGACGGTTCTGAGTATGACCGCATCGGCGCGGGAGATCAGGGACTGATGTTCGGCTATGCCTGTGATGAAACGCCCGAGCTTATGCCTCTGCCTATCTCTCTTGCACATAAGCTTGCGAAAAGGCTCGCGGATTTGCGTAAAAACGGGGAGCTTCCGTATCTTCGTCCAGACGGTAAAACTCAGGTCACGGTGGAATATGACGGTAACAGACCGGTTCGTATAGATACCGTAGTGGTCTCAACACAGCACAGCGACAATATCTCGCTCGATACCATCCGCAAGGACATCATCGAGCATGTTATTCTGCCGATTATCCCAAAGCAACTGTACGACGATGCAACCAAGGTTTTTGTCAATCCGACCGGTCGGTTTGTCATCGGGGGACCGCAGGGCGACAGCGGGCTTACCGGACGCAAGATTATTGTTGATACCTACGGAGGGTATGCGCGGCACGGCGGCGGCGCTTTTTCGGGCAAGGACCCGACCAAGGTTGACCGTTCGGCAAGTTATATGGCGCGTTATGCCGCCAAAAATGTTGTCGCAGCCGGACTTGCGAAACGCTGTGAGCTCCAGCTTGCTTATGCCATAGGTGTTGCCCGTCCCGTATCGGTTGTGGTAGATACCGAGGGAACCGGAATCGTGCCGGATGATGAGCTTGCAAAAGCTGTATCGGCTGTGTTTGATTTCCGTCCGGCGGCCATAATCGAGCAGCTTGACCTAAGACGCCCAATCTACCGGCAGCTTTCGGCATACGGGCATATCGGGCGCGAGGATTTGGACGTTGCATGGGAAAAAACCGATAAAACCGCTAAGCTTCGCGAATATCTTGGTTTAAAATAAAAATATTCGGATTAACCGTCAGCCTGCGATTGTAAGCGGTTGGCGGTTATTTTTTTGCAGCTTGACTTCCAGTATCGGCAGGCAGGCGCAGTTCCTGACTTTCCGCGGACGTGCCAATCTTGTCCTGGGGCAGCGGCGAGGGATTTAAAAACCGTTCGGCATCTTTTGACCTGCTGATATCGGACGGCAGGGCGGTAGGCTTTGCGCCGTCTACCATACTCATCTCGATAATATTTTTCCAGAATTTCTTTGGCATATGCTGGCGGCGCAGGTTGGGGTTTATTCTCTCTTTGATGGCAATGGTATTGTAAAACCGCTTCCAAAGAGCGCGGTACTTCATCTCGTCATCCGAATACTCCGGCATTGTAATACCTTCGGCGGAGCGGATGTACCACTCCTGCGTGTCATATAATCCGGCGGTCTGGCGGCGGGTGTCATGGATGATAAACGGCTGTGTGTTAAACCGGTCGGCGAAAAACGGCATCATCAGCGGGAGCACATCGTTATCAGGCTCAATCCTGCCGTAAAACACCCCGCCCTCCATACGTGAAAAGCGAACAAACTCAATCTGCAGACTCGATTCCCTTCCGACCAGCTTCACAAGCTTATCCATATTCATCACCCGCCGATCGGTCAGGTGAAAATGCACCTTGTGTCCCACCTTCATACCAAACCTTATATACTTGTAAATGATGTCCTCCTTGTCGGGATTGCAGGAGAGAAAGCCGGTCCACACCCTTTCATATGCGTCTCCTCCCATAATCCGGTTGATACCGTCGATAACCCTCTCCGATTTGCGAAAATCCGTTTCTATTGTGATATACTGGACGTCCAGTCGTTTTTGATGCTGCTGTCCGACAATACTTATCGGCACGGGCTTGCGGGTATACGATTCAAATACGGCGGTGAGCATCCCCTCAAAGCTGTCATCATAATGTAAAATCGCATAATCGTCAGGAGGGGTCGTCACATTAAGGATTTCTGCCATACGGCTTCACCTCCCTTATCGGCTGCGGACAGCTGCGGGACGGCAGGTGCCGGGAACAGGGAAAGCTGTTCCGATTCGGGCGCAAACGGCAGCCCTTTTGGGTTGCGGCGGGCATCTGCGGTAAGATTCTCATATATAAACGAGTGTGTCAGACGGACGCCCGGGTACATCTTCCCCTTGCAGGTGATAAAGTACATCGCACGTTTCATCACCACACCAATCTTTTTGAGATCGTCGAAGGATAATGCTCCCGCTCTGCGCGCCTTCAGAATACGCATGGCAGACATGGGTCCGATTCCGGGAACCCGCAGTAGCATCTCTTTATCCGCGAGGTTGACCTCGACCGGAAAGATGTCGAGATGCCCCAGCGCCCAATTGCATTTGGGGTCAAGCAGGGGATCGAGCGACGGCCGTTTGTCATCAAGCAGCTCGCTTGCCTTAAAGCCGTAAAACCTAAGCAGCCAGTCGGCCTGATAAAGCCTATGTTCCCGCAAGAGCGGAGGAGGCTGGTCATGCGGCAGCAGGGCATGGTTGCCGACCGGAATATATGCCGAGTAAAAAACGCGTTTTAAGGAATACTTTTTATAAAGGCTCTCGCTAAGCCGTAAGATCTGCCAGTCGGTATCGGGTGTGGCGCCTATAATCATCTGGGTGCTCTGCCCGGCGGGCGCAAAGGCGGGGGCGTGGCGATAAACCGCAAGCTCCTGCTTATTCTGGGTAAGCGCATCCCGGATTTCCGTCATGGGTCTAAGGATATTCTCCTTTGGTTTGTCCGGCGCAAGCGCACGCAGACTCTGCTCGCTCGGAAGCTCGATATTCACGCTGATACGGTCGCAGAGCAGCCCCAGCTTTCTCACAAGCTCGGGCGAACTTCCCGGGATTGCCTTTGCATGAATATATCCGTTAAAGCGATATGATGTTCTGAGCAGCTCGATTACACGGCACATCCGCTCCATTGACGCATCCGGACTTTGCATCACGCCCGAGCTTAAAAACAGCCCTTCGATATAGTTGCGCTGGTAAAATTCCATTGTAAGCAGCGCCAGCTCTTCGGGCGTAAATGCCGCCCGCGGCACATCGTTTGAGCGGCGGTTTACGCAGTACTGGCAGTCGTAAACACAGATGTTGGTCATCAAAACCTTGAGCAGAGAGATGCATCTCCCGTCAGCCGCAAAGCTGTGGCAAACACCCGGAAGACATGTGCTTCCTATCGCGCCCTTGACACCGGAGCGGTTAGAACCGCTTGAAGTGCATGCGACATCGTATTTTGCGGAATCTGTCAGGATGCTCAGCTTATCCATTAAATCCATATCATCATCCCAGCATAAACGATACATAATAATTATGATGTTTATTATAGAACAAATTTTCGTATTTGTCAAACATTTGTTCTATAATAAATCTATCGGAGATTTTTACAGATTCAAAAAGACGTTTTGTGTACTATACACTATACATTATTAAAAAATGATAACAGGTTTGTAATAATAATTGTAACCTTCGGAAATATATGCTATAGTGCGGGTACAGGAGCAAAGCCGCGGCAAACTGCGGGATATTTAGCTCGATAAGTTTACAATAATAATGCGGAAACGGAGGGTTGAAGGCTTTGAAAAGGAAGATGCTCGGCATCTGCGCGGAGTATGCGCATAAGCTGAAACAGCCTTGGGTTATATCTGTATTATTTGTCGCCTTTATCCCCTTTTTCCCGGAATATTTTGCGCCCATTTTTGCCGCCGGAGCACTTATGGCGGCCGGCAGCGAAATCAGAAATACCGGAACCGGCTTTCAGGTCGGAACTATCGGCAAGATTATGCTTGTCTATATCGCTTATATGGCGTTCGGCTTGTTATATTCGCCCAACTTTTTGTCGACCCTGGCTACGCTCGGCATGTGGATTGCCATGTTTATGGTCTATCTTGCAATGACCACCGTATTGAATACCCGCCGCCGTCTTGATTCGGCCTTGCTTGTAATAAGCCTTGTTGCCGGAGCGGTCGGTTTCATCGGCTGCGTACAGTATCTGCTGCGGGCTGCAGTCGGGTTGAGGATACCTCTCGAATTCTGGAACTTTATCGACAACATCATTCTTGATATCATGCCGATAGAAATTAAGGAAACCCCCTTTGTTCTAAGGGTTTCATCGACATTTAATAATGCAAACATCTTTTCCGAGGCTATGATAATGCTGATCCCGATAATCGGTTATTACTCTTTCTACGGAAGGCGTGAAAAGCATCAGCTTATCTGCCGTTTCTGCCTGATGACGGCCGCCGGAGGAATCGCCTTCTCATACTCAAGAGGCAGCTATCTTGCGCTTATTGCGGCGGCTCTTGTGTTCTGTGCCGCAAATATCAAAAAAATAGTGCTCATGGTTGTAACATTGATTTCGGGACTTTTGCTTGTTCCCGATTCGGTTATGGCAAGGCTGTTCACGATTACCGAAACCGACGGGTCCATCAACGAGAGACTTAACATCTGGCATTCCTGCGTATCCTTTATGAAAACCAATCCGATTTTCGGGGTTGGAGCCGGCATCAGCAACACATGGAGCCTTCTTCTATCAAGGGGCATCAATGCTCCTCATATGCATAATCTGGTAATGCAGCTGGCTGTCGAGGGCGGGATAATCGCAATTGCAATCTTTGCCGTCATATGCTGGAAATATCTCAGTTCCGGCGTTTTGATGCTTATCCGTAATTCGAGCGGGAGGATGATAGGCGTTATGCTGATGGCCTTTTCCCTCGGATTTCTCACGAACAGCCTATTCGATTTTCCTTTGATGACTCCAAAGCTTGTCGGAATCTTCCTTACGGTTATCTCGATATCGGACGCCGCCGCCCGTATTTATCTTAAGAAACAGACAACCGCGCTATTTGATATTATCACAAATAAATCCATTACCGGAAAGGGCGAGAGGTTGACCTATCCGACCATAAACAACACTAAATGACATCCAAAAATCCGCCGGTTTCACAAAAAAGTGAAGCCGGTATTTTTGTGATATTTTAGATGGTTCTCTTTTAAAAAAATTTATAAAATATTATGGCAAATTCCACTTGACATGCAGTTCAAAATGCTGTAACATAGTATTCAAAACCAGATGGATATTTTTCCCCCGAAACTCGGGTATAATATATTATATTCATTATAATTAATCGGGTTTGTCCCGAGTAGAGAAAGGGTATATAAATATGAGCTATCGCATTACAACGGATTCAACCTGTGATCTGCCAAGACAGTTTTGCATTGAGCGTGACATTAAAATAATCGGTCTTTCGTTCCTGATTGACGGGCAGGAATATAAGGAAGGTTCCGATAGCGCTATATCGACAGAAGAATTTTATAATCAGCTTAGGGCAGGCAAAACATCTACGACCATGCAGGTCAACACATATGAGTTCACAGAGTTTGCCGAGCCGTTCCTTGCTGCGGGCGAGGATGTTCTCCATATCTCGTTTTCAAGTGGGTTAAGCGGAACCTACGAGTCCTGCAAGCGCGGGGCGGAGGAGCTTCTTGAGAAATATCCCGACCGCAAGCTGATTATTATTGACAGCCTGTCCGCTTCCATGGGGGAGGGATTGCTGGTCTGGTATGCGGATGAAAACCGCAAAAATGGCATGTCTATCGAGGAAAACGCTGCGTGGATTGAAGACAATAAGCTGTATCTGTGCCACTGGTTCACCGTCAACGATTTGATGCATCTGCACCGAGGCGGTCGGGTTTCAAAAGCCTCTGCCATTATGGGCTCTATCCTCGGTATCAAGCCGATTCTGCATGTTGACAACGAGGGGCATCTTATCCTAAAGGCAAAGGCGCGCGGAAGGGGCGCAGCTATCGACGCGCTTGTAAACAAGTTAAAGGAAACCGCAAAAGATGATATTGCTGAACAGATGGTATTCATAAGTCACGGAGATTGTCTTGAAGACGCCGAGATGCTTGCCGATAAGCTTAGAAAGACCGTCGGGATCAAGCAAATCATTATTTCAAACGTCGGCGCTGTAATCGGATCTCATTCCGGTCCCGGAACCCTTGCCATATTCTTTATTGGCAAGCATCGCTAGTCTTTTAAATTCAATAAAATTATATCGGGCAATATTGCCCCATTGTTAAACTTATGTTATACTGATTTCTAATGAAATTCTTTGGAGCAGTATTGCATAAGTTTTTCATTTTTTCAAAATCTACATGACAAGGGATGACGCCAGTGAATAATCCGTCTGCCAATCAGACCAAGATACTCAAAACGATTATTCTTGCCATTGTGTTTTTGTCACTCACATGCCTGCTTTATTTTGGTTTCAAGCAGGACGAGCAGTTGATTCACATCAACCAAAACCGTGTTTTTTCACTGGGGCTTGGGGCTCTGCTCGCGGGGCTTGCCACCCTGCTACTGACCGTCCATGTTGAGGATGCTCCGCCCGCGCCGAAAAAGTGGTGGTTTTATCCGCTGATGTCGGCGTTGTTGGGCTTTTGCTGTATGTCGCTGGCATACACATATCTCGGGGTGTGGCCGCTTGGTGAACGAAGCGTCATGATTGTCGACATGCACCATCAGTACGCTCCCCTGCTTGCACAGTTTCGCGATATGATAATAAACGGAGGTAGTCCGCTTTATTCGTTTGAGGTGGGACTCGGCACCAGCTTTTTACCTTTGTTCGGCTATTATCTCGCCAGCCCCTTTAACCTGCTTTTGACCCTCTTCCCCGAATCAATGCTCAACGAGGGTATTCTTGTAATCACTCTTTTGAAAAATATGCTGACCGCCGGTTTGTTTGCGCTCTGCGTACAATATATATTCCGCAAGCGCGATATTTCGGTGATGATTGTTGCCATCCTCTATTCAATGATGATGTATCTGCTGGCATATTCGTGGAATATCATGTGGCTGGACTGCGTTATGTTCCTGCCGCTTGTCGTGATGAGCTTTGAAAAGCTTATACGGACCGGCAGATATCTGCCTTATGTATTATCGCTCGCCTACGCCTTATACAGCAATTACTATATCGCGTTTATGCTCTGCCTGTTTATGGTTTTGTATTTTATCTTTTCGTGTATCCGGCAGGAGCATACCCTGAATTCGTTCGGGCGCAATTTTGCCCGCTTTTCGATAGGTTCGGCGCTGGGCGGCGGTCTGGCCATGTTTTTGATTGTTCCGGTTTATATTTCCCTCGCCCACACCTCGGCTGCAGGGAGTACCCTGCCCGATATGAAAAACAATTTTGAGATGCTGGCCCTTTTCGGGCGGCATTTATATGCCACCACTCCGACCATCCGGTCGGGCAATCTTCCGAATATATACTGCGGATTGCTGTCCGTGATTTTGCTGCCCATATTTGCAACCATGAAATCCATACGGCTGCGCCGGCGCATCGCCTATCTCGGATTGCTCGGTACCATCGCGATAAGCTTTGTTATCAATCAGTTTGACCTTGTCTGGCACGGGCTTCACGCGCCGAACGATCTCCCCTACCGCTTCTCATTTTTATATTGTTTTGTGCTGGTGCTTATCGCGTATGAAACCCTTGTGCATATTCGCAAGATTAATTTAAAGCAGATATGCGGTTCCCTTGCCGGTATCATAGGTCTAATCATGCTTCAGGAGCATTTCGGCGGGGACGATTACGATTTCGTTACCATATATGTCAGTCTGCTGCTTGTTTTTGTGTATATGTTGATTATCGGACTTGCGTCGCGCCGCAAAATAGGCGTGCGCCCCGCATATATCCTTCTCCTGCTGGTAGTCACAATCGAAATGGTGTTTAACGGCGGATCGTCGTTCAAAACCATGCAGGCCAAGGAATACTTTACCGCACGCGACGATTATGTGGCGAATGATACTACAAAAGCCATACGCAAGGCGGTAAATCGTACCGAGGAAATCGGGGACGCCGCCGCAAACGGCGATTTCTACCGTCTTGAGTTCTTGCCAAGGCGCACCACGGTAGATACCGCTTTGTATGACTATCGCGGCATTACGGTATTCGCATCAAGCAGTCCGCAAAATCTCACAAAGTTTATGGGATATATCGGATATGCGGTCAACGGAGTCAACAGCCATCTTTATAAAAGCTTTGTTCCCATAGTGGATTCTCTGCTCGGAATCAAATACGTGATTATGGACAAATCCACCTCATTCGGGCTCTCAAATGACCCATATCTTAGAAATATTGAAGAGATAAAGGTCGAGGGTGTCTCCTATACCATTTATGAAAATAAAACGGCTCTGCCCTTGGGTTATCTCGTTGACAGCTCTATCCGGGACAACTGGAGGCCGTCAAAATACGATCAGTTTGAATCCATCAACTCCCTTTATAGCGCGCTGACAAATCAGAATATCAGTCTCTTTACTATGGCATCGGTTGATGTTGAATCGGGCAGTGAGAGTATCGCAAGTATTAACGGCAGTACTGCATTTACTATCAACTCGCCAGACAGAAGCAATAGCGCAAGGCTTACGGCGACCGTGTCGAAGCCCGGCCAAACCTACACCTATATCGACTGCCGCGCCGCAGAGAGCATCAGTGTTTCTGCAGGCGGCTCTTCCTGGAGCGTCCCCGCTCACGAGCCCTATATCATAAATACAGGAACATTGGCTCCGGGCGACACGGTTACGGTGACAATCAATGTGAAGGATACCTGTTCGGGCAACATTTATGTCGGGACTCTCGATCAGGACTTATATGAGCAGATTCTGGGAACCCTTTCATCAAGCCCCCTTAAGGTCAGTTCCTTCTCGGATACCCATATTTCGGGCAGTATTGACGCTAAAAAAAGCGGCGTGGTATTCACTTCGATTCCCTTTGACGAGGGATGGGCGGTCAAGGTGGACGGCAAAAAGGTCGAGACCTTTGCCGCATGTGACGCCATGCTTGCCTTTGATATCGGCGCAGGCGTCCATAAGGTTGAGTTTAATTTCCTCCCAAAAGGCTTGATGTCGGGAATTCTAATAAGCCTTGCTTCTCTCGCGCTTCTTATCGGTCTGCTGGTATTCAGCCGGAAAAAGGTGGATCCGCAAGACCCGTCAGACAATGAATTTGCCGCCTTTTTAAGACTGTTGACCCCCCAGTCGAGATCGGTTTTTGCCGAAACGTCGGAAATTTCGGAACCGTCCGCTGCCGATATTGAGCAGCCGGAGGTGCCCTCAGAAGACGGATTTGCATCGCATGATTATAATAAAGACGGGGAGGCGTAGCCGTTGGTTACCATCCTGATGCCGGTTTACAACGAAGGAGATTATATTTATAACAATGTAATAATTGTAGACCAACTGCTTGAAAAGGAAGGAATCGAGCACCAGTTTCTGCTTGTTGACGACGGCTCACGCGACAAAAGCTGGGCGGAGCTTTGCAGGCTTGCGAACGACCGTCAAAACGTCTCGATTATCCGGCTTTCCCGCAATTTCGGAAAGGAGGCCGCGCTTTGTGCCGGACTTGAAAGCGCCTCGGGAGATGCAGTAATTGTCATGGATTCGGATTTGCAGCACCCACCCGAACGTATTCCGGAAATGGTGCGTTTGTGGCGTGAAGAGGGTTATGACGTTGTTGAGGGCATCAAGGCCGACCGGGGACGTGAATCCTTCGGTTCAAAGCTTGCCGCCCTGCTGTTCTACCGCACATTCCAGCGTACAACCGGTATTGATATCGGCATTGCCTCGGACTTCAAGCTGTTGGATAGAAGCGTGGTTGAGGCGTGGAAAAAACTACCCGAAAAGAACACCTTCTTCCGCGGGCTTTCGGCATGGGTGGGCTATAAGCGTTATGCCATGCCGTTTGAAGTCGCTCCAAGAGCAGGCGGCAATACCAAATGGACCTTGCGTTCCCTTATGAGGCTGGCCGTCAATTCCATTACGGCGTATACCGCCGCCCCACTGTTCATTGTTTTTTGGCTCGGGGTGATTATGGGTATCGGCGCCGTCATCATGACAATCCAAACGCTGTATAATTTCTTCTCCAATCAGGCAGACCCCGGATTTTCTACCGTTATTCTTCTGCAGCTCTTTATCGGAAGCGCGATTATGATAAGTCTCAGCATAATCGGGCTGTATATATCCAAGATATACGACGAGGTCAAGGCGCGTCCGCGTTATCTTATCAAATCGAAACGCGGAAAGGCTTTTATCGATAAGGATTAAGAAGTCATAAAAACACCATGCAGCGCTCGAATGTAAGCTTCTGCATGGTGTTTTTTCTGGAGAGATATTTTTAATAAAACATCGTGCCAAAAGGCAGGACTTTAAGCCATATTGCTTTCAAGATAATTCTGTTTCGCGGGCAGATTATGCGCCGACGATATTAATCTTCCTTGCAAGGGCGGACTTTCTCCTAGCAGCGGTATTCTTGTGCAGGAGTCCCTTGGCAACAGCCTGGTCAATCTTCTTAACCGCTTTTTGAACCTCTGCTTGCATATCTTCCGCGTTGGTTTCAACTGCGATATTGGCCTTTTTAATCTGCGTCTTCAGGGCAGAGCGGTTGGCCTGATTGATAGCGGATTTTGTAGCAATAACCTTGACACGTTTTTTGGCTGATTTAATATTGGGCATGGTCACACCTCCCTTGCTGGACCGGATTTCTTATAGTGCAAAAGTTATATTATCACGAAAAGCCAAATAATGCAACTGTTTTTTAATTCTCTGCGCTATTTTGGCTGT
>JAAYKB010000092.1 GCA_012522615.1 Clostridiales bacterium | reverse complement strand
TCGGGCAAGGCCGACGACGCAGGCGGGCTGGCGCCCGGCAAGGAGGAGAACGAAGCCCGGTGCAAAAAAGGCCGGAAAGATGTTAAGGCTTTAGTCGGATATTAGTATCAACTACCACCGCCATTCGGACGATAGTAGTTGAGATATCAAACAGCGCTCTACAAAGATAATCGAAGCAGAGCGCCTTGTATACATATTATGCATAGCCAGTATAGTACAAAATATCAGAAGTTTCAAGGAATTGCGGGATTTATATTCCACCCAACTTAAAAAAGCGGCAGGATACCTCTGCCGCTTTGTTCTTATATTTATCTCCTTGCTTTGAAAATTCTCTATGAATAAGAACGGCACTGTTATTGCAACCGGAGATCCGTCGACCAATAGGGCGACTTTACCCTCCAGAAGGTTGCCCACAACATTGTCGGGACGCTCGGTCATTCCTACCGTCCGAAAGGGAGACCATTTTGCGTCCTTAATGATCTCTACTATATAATTGCTGTCCAGCACGCCGTCAATATCAATTTTATCCAGCCTTCTGTAAAGCTCATCGAGAATCTCCTTGTTTACAAGGCTGTCGATATAGCAGATACAGGCTTTTGTGTTTGTGCGGCGTCCGAAGGTGTAATATTTAATTTTTAAATCGTTTGATCTTATCCTCCGATGAATCTGGGAAAGATTGACCAAAATAGATTCATTGAAGCCCTCACGGGGACCGCTCAGTATCTGTTCGCTCGCGGGCTCGGTAATGTTTCTCAGCTGAAAGGATTTACTGTTAAGAATCAGCGCCTGCGGCTCGCCCTCCACAAGCAGGATGGTATCCCCGTAGGTTACGGATTCTATGATTCGGTTGATATTCCCGCTTTTTGTAACCTCGTTTACCAAAATAATCTCTCGGCTGAGGGTATCAAGACGGCTTTCATCTCCGAATACAATTCTGGTAAGCATCAAAGGTTTTATGATATGATCATTTATTACGTCTTGATTTACCATGCCGTCCTCATAAAAAATGCAGAATCTTATGCCCGAATCCGCTTTATTATTAAACTTCCTTGTTATGAATGTATCGTCGTCTTTAAACAAACCGCAGATCAAACCGATATTCTGGTCGAAATCGGATGTAAGGATACCCTGATTTTGCCGGTTCAGCTTTTCGCTTGCTTCCTTTGACGGATAATTAAGTATTTTAAGTCCCCCCGTATCTGTATTGTTATACCGGTCTTGATATTAGTATATCTTTATAAAGTATAAGTATCCAAAACCAAACAAAAAACCCCGGAGACTGTCGCGGTCTCCGGGGAATCTGTAAAGCGTATATTCTACGGCAGCAGCACGCCCTCGGGCGTCGGGGCCTGACCCTCGCTTTTGGACTCAAAATAAAAATCGAGGATTTCTTTGGTGAGATCGACCGCCGGCCTCGGCGATCCGTGCTCAAGAAGGACGGCTATCGCGACCTCGGGCTTTTCCACCGGAGCATAGGCGATAAAAACACCGTGATCCGAGCGGGATTGAACCAGCTGGGCCGTTCCGGTCTTGGTGGCAACCGAATATTTGGCGTTGACGAACTGCCTTGCCGTACCGGTGGACGACGAGGCCTTTACCATACCCTCGCGGACGGCGTCGATGGCCTCTTTTGAAAGCTTTACCTTGGCGGCAATCTCGGGCTCAACCACGGTTTCGACCCCGTCATAGCTTCGGATGCTCTTTACAAGATGGGTTTTATAGCGAACCCCGTCATTGGCAAGCGTCATTGTATACGCGGCGAGTTGAATCGGGGTGAAAAGGTTATCGGACTGACCTATGGCGGCGGTACTTGTATTGGCGGGATACCATGTCCTGCCCACCGATTTGCTGTATGCCGGGCCCGCAAGCACGCCCTCCGCCTCGCCGATTTCGATTCCGGTTTTTTGACCGAAGCCGAACTGCACCGAATACTCGTTCATCTTTTCTATGCCGAGGCGTCGGCCGAGGTCATAGAAGAAGATGTTGCAGGATACCCGCAGCGCGTCGACCACATTGATATTCCCGTGGTATCCCATACAGTATAGCGGCAGGTTTTCATAAAAGGTATATTTGTTGCGGCATGAGACCGGTGTCGAGTTTCTGGTAATCAGCCCTTCGGTGAGGGCGGTCAGGGCAACGCCCGGCTTAAATGTCGAGCCGCAGGGAAAGGTGCCGAAAAGGGCGCGGTTGAAAAGAGGCTTGTATTCATCCTTGACCAGCTTGCTGTAGTTCTTGTTATAGGTGGAAAGGTCAAAATCGGGCCAGCTTGCCGCGACGAGAACCCCTCCGGTTTTGACGTCAAGCATGACAACCGAGCCGCTTTGCACATCGTGCCCGTTGCCGATGACTTTCGGACGGCTGCGAAGCCCCATAATGGTTTTGTTGAGCGCGTCCTGCACCTTTTTCTGAAGGTTGTAATCCATGGTCAAAACCACCGTGTTGCCCGGAACGGGGGAGGTGGTTTCGCTCTTATCGATTATTGTGCCGCTCGAATCCTTGGTGATGGTGCTGATACCGTTGATGCCGCGGAGCTCGCTTTCAAGCGCGGCTTCAATGCCGCTTTTGCCGACTATATCGTTCATCTGATAGCCCTTTTCCTTGAGGACCGCATACTCGTCGGCATAGATATACCCGACGGTTCCGAGCAGGTGCGCGCCTACCCGCTTGCTTACATATTCGCGGACGGGATTTGCCTGCACGTTCACGCCCGGATATTTTGCGCTGCTTTCAAGTATCAGGTTGTAAGCGTCCTCAGTGACGTCGCTCGAAAAGGTAAAGGGATTGCGGAGCGCAAACTGGCGTAAATCCATCTCGTATAAAACGCCGGCGATAATTCTCTGCTGGTCGCTTCTGTAATTGTCCAAAGAATATCTGTTTACAAGGTCCTTCATGCACTGTTCCGCCGTGGCGTAGTCAGAAATATTGATTCTGGATTTAAGGCTGGCGACGTTTTTTTCCTGTTCGGGTAAAAATTCATAGGGCTTTGTATTTGAGATCGGCAGGGTGTCGTTCCAGGTACACTCGTGGTCCGATAACAAATCGGTAAGTGACAGTATGATGTCGTTTCTGAGCTTTACCTGCTCCGGACTCTTCCCAACCGGAAAAAAGGCATAGTCAAACACAACCGAAAAGCTGGTGCGGTTGACGGCAAGGGGCGTAAGATAGCGGTCGACAATCTCGCCGCGGGACGCCTGTATCGGCACTTCTATTCGGGCGCTTTTGCTTTTAATCTGGGCGTAGTTTTCGCCGCTTACAATCTGTACCTGAAAAAGGCGTATCGAGTATCCGCCGAATATAAGCACGATTATCAGCATCAATGCAAAGGTGCGGCGTTTGGTCAGTCGGAAATTATTGCGTTGCATGGCGATGACCGTCCTTTCACACCGTACGGGTTTATGTTAAAGATATATGTTAAAAACATAAGTATTACATACCGCTCATTCGCGGTTGCGAAGCAGCTTTGCCACAGAATAGACCGCAAAATAAAGAGCCGGTGTAAGCAACAACGAGTAAAAGAAACCGGGAATTCTAAACCAAAGGAGGGCATTAAAGGCTTGCTCGCCCTCAAACCCTAAGTCATACACAAGCCATTCTATCATCCCGTGAATAAACAATGCGGCGGTTGTCATCAGGGCGGATGAGATGAGGTTGTTTCTGATGAGAAGCTGCGACATCAGCCCGCAGGCACAGCAAACAATCAGCAGAAGAAGGGCGTTGAATCCAAAAAGCCGGTTGGAAAACAAATCCCAAAGTATACCGCCCGCCACACCGGCGGACGCGCCTCCCACCGGCCCCTCGAACATTGCGATACATACAACTACCGGTATAATCATCGAGGGCCTTGCGTTCCCTATCTCGGGCGGAAAATGGGGGAGGGACTGCAATATGACGGTCAGCAGGATGACAAGCCCGTAGGCCGTCCATTTTAGATACCGGCTGCTAAGGTGCTTAATAAGATTGCCGGCGCCCAGCCTATCCTTATTCATCCGTCAAAACACCCCCCGATGCAGGAAAAAGTCTTTATTTATCGACCTTTTCCTCAAAGTCTGTAATAACAAAAACATTGGTGAGATTCCGTATGTCGGCAAACGGCTCGACAATGGCGTACATGGTTACGCCGTCGGATTCCTGAAGAACCTCATTGATGGTGCCGATTAAAAGATTGCTCGGATAGAATTCTCCCTTTCCCGAGGTGACGACATAATCGCCGGCGGCGATGCCGTTGTTCCTCTGGAGGTAGTTCAGCCTCAGCTTGCCCTCCTTTGCAAGGGAAAGCGAGCCTCCGGTCGTGCCGCCCTCGGCCGCGCGGCTGACATATGCCGGGACATGAACCGACGGATCGAGTATTGTCTTCACCTTGGCGTAGTTCATCCCCACCTCATAGACCACGCCGACAAGACCCTCGGGGGATATCACCGGCTGGTTTACCTCGACCCCGCTCAGCAATCCGACGTTAACGGTGAAGTTTCCGTACTTGTTATTGGTGTCAACCGCGATAATTCTGCAATCGGCAAACTTATAGTCTGGGTTTTGCTCTTTAATCTCGAGGTATTTGTGATAGTATTCGTTCATGCGGCGAAGCTCATCAAGCTCGACCTGTTTTTTCCTTAGCTCGTTAACCTCATTTTGAAGCTTCTGGTTTTCCTTTTTGAGGGAGCTTGAATCGGTAAAGATGCCGATGAACTTATAAAATCCGTCCGAAATACCTGCGCCCAGCGACTGGAGCGGAGTAACGATAGCGCCGGTTATCGTAGCGGGGATTGTCGCAACCCCTCCGGTTGACGCGGCGTAAATCATTATGCCGACCAGAAAAAGCGCAACAGCAGCCAACGCCTTGAATGCGGCGCTCTTTATAAAATTCTTCACGGCGTCCTCCTGCCTATCGTTAATATATAATGGCGGTAGATGGCTCTGGGTATTGAATATATGGTATGCGCCCCGCACCGCGGCTTGCGGAAGTGGGGCGCACGGATGTATGAAACAAGCCCCCTTGCACAAAAGGGCTCATCAGACTTATCCCACTGCGGCAAGCAGGCTGCTGTCAGCGGCGGCGCGTTCTGAAGTGGCTGACGATGCCGGAGTCAAGGCATTTGCCCGTTCCGTTTACGACACAGTCGAGCGGGTCTTCGGCAATATGGACGGGTATTCCGGTTTCCCGGCTTATCAACTGGTCGAGAGAACGCAGAAGAGCGCCGCCGCCCGTCAGCATAATTCCATTGTCAATAATATCGGCGGCAAGCTCGGGCGGGGTGTTTTCGAGGGTATAGCGTATAGCGTCGACAATCGCGCCGACGGGATCGGAAAGCGCCTCGCGAATCTCTTCGGACGTAACGGTTATATTCTTGGGCAGCCCGTCAAGCTGGTTGCGCCCCTTGACCTCCATTGAGGACTCCTCGATGCCGGGGAAGGCCGAACCCAATTTAATTTTAATATCCTCGGCGGTACGCTCGCCGACCAGTAGGTTGTATTTCTTTTTAATATAGGAGATTATCGCCTCGTCGAAATCGTCTCCCGCCGTACGGACAGAGCAGGACGTCACAATATCTCCGAGAGATATGACGGCAACCTCGGAGGTGCCGCCGCCGATATCGACAATCATGCAGCCGGCGGCCTCGTTAACCCGGAGCCCGGCGCCGATTGCTGCGGCCATAGGTTCGGCTATCAGACTGACGTCCTTTGCTCCGGCGCTGCGGACAGCCTCGTCGACGGCGCGGCGCTCAACCTCGGTAACGCCCGAGGGGATACATACGATAACGCGAGGTCTGTTCAGGAAGGTGGAATGCATTGCCTTGTGTATAAAATGCTTGAGCATATCCGAGGTCACGTCAAAATCGGCGATAACCCCGTCCTTAAGCGGGCGGACTGCCGATATGGAGCCGGGCGTGCGTCCGATCATCTCCTTGGCCTCGGTACCGACGGCAAGCACCGTGTCGGTTTTGACGTCGACCGCCACCACCGAGGGCTCGCGGATGACGATGCCTTTTCCTTTTACATAAACAAGTGTATTGGCCGTGCCGAGGTCAATACCAATGTCGCGGTTAAAAAACATGCTTTTATCTTCCTTTCCTGATTTACGGAAATCTCCTTGAAATAATATCAAAACCAATATCAGAGCTAATCCGCATATACCGGATTAGCCGAAGTTGAATTGCTAATTCTATATTATATACTGTTGTCCGCAATTACACAATAATAAAAATTGAATTCTTTTCTAAAAAAGTATTAATTTTAAACAGGCGCAGAAAAAGATAAAAATCGGCCCTAAACTTCCCGAGCATTCAAAAACCGCCATAACCGCGCGCCGGGCAGTCCCATTACGGTATAAAAATCCCCGCTGATTGAACGAACCAGGCGAAGCCCCCTGCCCTGTATTCCGTAACCTCCGGCCTTGTCCATCGGCTCGCCGGTGGCGATATACTCCTCGATCTCGGCCTTTGACAAGGGGTAAAACTCCACCTTTGCGATGTCGGTAAATCCGCTTCCGGTATTGGGGAGGGCGGGATCGAACACCCAGACGGCGGTATAAACCTCGTGAACCCGTCCGCTCAGCATCTCAAGCATACGAAAGGCCTGCCGATCGTTTTCGGGCTTGCCCAGCACATGCCCGTCAAGAGAAACAACCGTGTCCGCGCCGAGCACAATGCGGTCGGGGCATAATGCCGCAATCTCCTCGGCCTTCATGCGGGCAACGTCAAGCACGGCCTGAGATAGAGGCAGGGCAGGGTCTATGCCGGTTTCGTTTTTGGCGGGCATGACCTTAAAGGGTATTCCGAGGAGCTCTAATATTTCGCGGCGGCGTGGCGACGCGGACGCAAGGATAATCTCTTCCATCGGAAACGGTTTCCTTTCGGACTAGCGGATTTTTTTGAAAAGCAGAAGGGCGGCGGCGATAAAGACCACCTGCAGCACGTTTATCTGCATATAAAACGAGAAGCTCAGATTGATGATTGAAAGGTCAAGGTTAACGGTGTCAAACCCGATGCTGTCGCCCCAGGTAAGCCACTTGAGAAATCCGATATTCTCGGTGATTGTTCCGATAAGGGCGGACAGAACAAGGGCCGAAAGCACAAGAAAAATAAGAATAAGGGTGTTTTTCGTTTTCATTCAAATCATTCCCCGAATTTTAATCTTAATGCTAGATGCACGCTGTATCACAGCCTGCCGGTAGAGCCAAAGCCGCCCGAACCGCGGGCGGTGTCGTCCAGTTCCTCCACCTCGACCGTCTCAACCGGAAAAACAGGCGAAATGACAAGCTGGGCAATCCGTTCATCGGGCTGGATTATGTATTCCGTGTCGGACAGATTGACAAGACCGACCCGGATCTCTCCGGTATAATCGCTGTCGATTACCCCCACCCCGTTTGACAGGGCGAGCCCGTGCTTTATTGCAAGACCGCTTCGGGCGTAAACCAGCCCTACCACAGTATTGTCGGGCAGTCCGATTGCGATACCGGTCGGGATCATGACGCGGTCTCCGGCGGGCACGGCGACGGGTCGGTCGAGAAGTGCGCGAAGGTCCATTCCCGCGCTGCCGTCGGTCGCGCGCGCGGGAAGCTTGGCGCGCGGGTCAAGGCGTTTGACAAAAAGCTGCATAAATTGTTTCTCCTTGTATTTATATTTATATTTGACGGGGACGGCTGCCACAATCACTCGACGCCCCGTTTATAAAGACCGCGGGTAAATTCTTCGGGCGGTTCGCCCCCGTTTCGGTAGGCCGATATAATCCGGGCCGCCTGCTCGGGCGTTTCGTCGGTAAAATGTAAAAGCAGGAAGTCAAGCGGCGGCAGCTCGTCAAGCCTGTCCGCCAGCCATAACGGCACCGAATTAAGAAGATCGAAACAGCCTCCCGCACAGACAAGGGGAAAGCGCACTCCCCGCCTGTCGGTAAGCCCGCAGCCCCCGTGTTCGCGGCAGGACTTCGCTCCATACGCATTACTTCCGGGACAGTTCCGCATGAGCATAAGCGGCTGACGACCGTAGGCAATGATACCGCAGGGGAGGGGACTGCCTTTTGCAAATCTCGTTTGGGAAAGGCTGAGCTCCTGTGACAACACGGCGGCGGACACCCCGCGCAAAGCAAGGGCGTCGAGGGCGTGGCGGTTTGTAATATTCATGCCGAACCCCGCAACCGACGAAAGCCCCGCCTCCCTCGCAAGCGGGATTGCGCCAATATTGCCGCACAAGGCCGCCCCGATTCCCGCACCGGCGGCGCGGGACAGCAGGCGGGCCGTGCGCCGCTCCGCCCCGAAAAGCCCGCGCGGTATTTCCACACAAAGCTCATGCCTTTTTGACAATTCATAAAGCAGCTCGGCCGGAGTATCAAGCGGCACGATAATAAGGTCAACCCCGTCGATTATAGAATCTTGCGGAATCTGACGGACGTCCGAGAATCTCGCCGCAATCCGCATTTTTCCCCGATTTTTCAGCACATGCAGACCTTCAACATCCGGTTCCGGCAGGCTGTTACCCGGTTCGAACGGAACAGCGACGGCCCTGCCGCGCAGATCTTCCATTCTGTCCAGTGTCTGCCGCCTGAGGGCATTTACGGCCGACAGCGGCAGGGTCAGCCCATCCTCTATATCGCAGACTGCGGACGCGATAAAGGGGGTGCCTCCGGTTTTTTCAAGCTGCGCTTTGGCGCGGCTGCCGTCAAGCGGCAGCCTGACAGCCCTTTCGGGCATATCTCCCGTAACCGTGACGGCGTTGCCCTCCCGATCCCGTGCGGTCAGGGAAGCCGGCTCGCCGGTTTTCATTGTAAAGGTAAGGCTCACAGGCACGCGCGGGACCTCTTTATCATAAAGCCGCGCCAGCCGTTTTAGCACGGGCGCGGCGGCGGTGACATCCTCATACGTGCGCGCGCCGAACATGGAAGAATCGCGCCGCGCCGTGTAATAACCGTTTGTGAAACCCGAGCGGGAAAACACCGATTGCAGGTCGGAGAGCAGCTCGGAATCCGCCCCCTTTTGCCCGGGGCTAAACAGGGCGTCTCTCGCCATTGAGAAGCATCTGGAGGCGGCGGCAACATATTCGGGGCGCTTCATACGCCCCTCAATCTTAAGCGACGACACCCCGATTTCCGCCATGTCGCCGACAAATTCATACAGCGAAAGGTCACGAAGACTGAGTGCCCTCTCGTCGGAATCCGCCTTTGACCTCACCGCCGTAAAAGGCAGACGGCAGGGCTGGGCGCAAAGCCCGCGGTTGCCGCTCCGCCCGCCCAGCACGGCCGAAAGATAGCACTGCCCCGACACGCTCATGCAAAGCGCACCGTGCACAAAAACCTCAAGCTCGACGCCCTGCCCGGCGCAGGCGGCAATCTCGTCGCGCGACATTTCCCGCGCAAGCACCACGCGCGAAAACCCCATATCGCGCAGTTCGCGCACGCCCGCGGGGGTGTGACATGAAAGCTGGGTGGACGCGTGCAGAGGCATCTCCGGCGCGGCCGCGCGTATCCTGGCCGCAAGCCCTACATCCTGTATAATCAAGGCATCCAGCCCGAGTTGACAGGCCTGTTCGGCAAGCCGGACAGCGTCCGGAATCTCGTCCTGACGTATCAGGGTGTTAAGGGTAAGGTAAAGCTTAACGCCGCGTGAATGACAAAGCGCCGCTGCTTCGCACAAAGCCGCGGCGTCAAAATTGTGTGCGTTTCGGCGCGCGTTAAAGCTTACGGCGCCGAGATAAACCGCGTCGGCCCCTCCGCGTATCGCTGCCGTAAGGGCTTCGGGGGAGCCGGCGGGCGCAAGAATCTCGGGAAGGTTCATCTCAAAATTTCGTCAAGCTCACGGCGCAGCCGGTCAGCTTCCCTTCTGGCCTCGTCAAGCTCGGCGCGTATGCGGGCGTTGTCGTTGAGGTATTCTTTTATCTGTACGCGCAGATTATCCGCGGACTCGGACGCCTTGCGCGCCTCGTCGGCAAAATTGAGGGCGGTCAGGATGGCCGCCATGGTGGTCGAAACCCGGGAATCCCCCTCCATAAGCGCACGCATGGAACTGTCAAGCTCTTCTCCCAGCTCTCTCACATAGCTTTCGGACTCGTCGGATGTGATGATATATTCGGTATCGCATATCGTCAGTTTAATCCGGTTGGTCGCCATAATGCTGCTCCTTTCGTTATATATATGCTCGGTTTGACCCAAATCGTCTTATTATATTCTATTATAACGCTAATACGGGAAAAAATCTATATATTATCACACTATTATTGCCGATTAACCTTAATCTCAGTTTGCCGTAACCTGTAATCTGCTCCCGCGCGGGGTTTTCTGCACGATAATCTGTTTGTCAATCCTGTCGCGCAGCTCGGCGACATGGGAGATTATACCCACCAGCCTGTCGGAGCCGGTCAGCTCGGCTAGGGTGTTGACGGCGGCGTCAAGACTCTGGGCGTCAAGCGAACCAAACCCCTCGTCGACAAACATGGTATCGACGGATACCCCGCCCGCCCTCCGCTGAACGACATCCGAAAGACCGAGAGCCAGAGCAAGCGAAGCCTTGAAGCTCTCTCCGCCCGAAAGCGACTTTATCGACCTCGGCTTGCCGGTGTAGTGGTCAAACACGTCAAGCTCCAGCCCCTTGTCGCTCAGGGCCTCGGCGTCTCTGCGGAGAAGCTCATACCTCCCGTCGGTCATGCGGGCAAACCGCCTGTTTGCCTCGGCAAGTATGCTGTCGAAATAGGCCGCCTGCACATACATTTCAAGCTGCAGCTTTTTCCTGCCCTTCAGCGTACCGTTGGCGGTTTCGGACAGGGTACGTATGCAGACCAGCTCCCGCTCAAGCCTTTTAAGGCCGGAAAGCCTGGCGCGCAGCTCTTCGAGTATGCGCGAGTTTAAACCGACCCGCGCGCGAAGCTGGGCGGCGCGTTCGCGAAGCCGGGCGGCGAGGGCACCGATCTCTTCAAGTTTTTCGGCGATAGGTCGGGATTCGGCCTCCTTGCCCTTGGTTTCGGCTTCAAGCCGCTCGACGGTTTCCAGCCATATGCGGCAGAGCTCGTCGAGGGCGTCCGCCCTTTGCCGCAGGTCGGCCAGTTGCTGTGACTGCCGGATTGCGGCGGTATAGCTGGATTCGTCCACAAACCCGCGCTGCTTGAGGCTTTCGGAAAATTCTTGCTCGAGCGACTCGATACGGGTGCGGATATCCTTCTCGGCCTGCCGCGAGCTTTTCAAAAGCCCGGCGCAGGATTCAAGCCTGCGCTCGGCCTGCTCGCTTTTGTCGCGGGCCTCCTCAAACGCCCTCTCAAGCCCTTCAATCCGTTGGGCAAGGGCGGCAACCTCCCTTTCCGCCGCCTCAAGGTTGGGCAGCTCGGACGGTATGGAAGCGGCGGCGGTCTGCTCGGTCGTCCTTTCGGCGCTGATTTCTGAAACCAGCTCGGACTGCCGTTTTTGCTTGTCCGCCAGAGATTTTCTCGTATTTTCAAGCTGAAGACGTATATCGGACAGGACTGCGGGTATCTGCCTGCGCCGCTCGGCCCTGACGGATACTGCAGCGGCCTCCCGCGCGTTTTGCTCCTGTTTACCCCTCGCTTCTTCAAGCGCCTTTTCAAGCTCGGCCGCCTCGGCGGGCAGACCGATTGCCGAGCATCTTCTTGTCAATTCGTCCTTGAGGGAGTCGGCCGCGCTTATCTGCTTTTCAAGTCCCCGCGCGGCTTGAGAGCATATATTGCTCTTTTGGTCACGGAATGATTTCAGCTCATCTAACCGGGCATGTGTCGGGGCGTGTTCGGGCAGCGGGGCGGGGGAGGGGTGAACCTTTGAGCCGCAGACGGGGCAGGGCTGGTCGGGCGCAAGCCGGCCTGCCAGTATGCCCGCCTGCGCGTCCAGAAACGCCGATTCCGCCTTGTCATATTCCGCCTTGGCCGCCGCATATTCGGCCGAAACCCTTTCATAATCCTTCTGCTTTTCCTCAATCCCAAGCCGCTGCCGCTTATGCGAATCAAAAAGCTCCAGCAGCTCGGAAATCTCGCGGACCCGCGCCTCCAGCTCGCGCCGATATGCGTCAAGCCGCTCAAGCTCGCCGTCAATGCCGTCAAGACGGCCGAATTCCCGCTCCGTTTCGTCGGCTTTGGCGGTCAGGTCGTTAAGCCTGCTTTCATCCTCGCGTATTGCGGCCTCGGCCTGCGCCAGTTCATTTTGAAGCCAAGCCAGCCTTTCTCTGGATTGGTTCAAAAGCCGGTATTGGGGCAGAAGCTGCGCAAGCCGGACTCGCCGCTGTTCAAGCTCGCGCCTGTCCGGCAGGAGCTTTTGTTGCTCCTCAAACCTGACTTTTGCTTCCGAAACCTCCTTTTCATAAGCGGAATGCTGCTCTTCAAGTCTTGCAATCTCATTTCGCGACCGCTCGGCCTGCTTCCGCAGGTCTGACAAAACGGCATGGTCGGCGGAAATCTCAAGGGCGCGCTCGGCAAGGGAAATCTCGGCGCGCAGCCGCTCGGCCTCCGTTCGGATTTGCTCGATTTCGGGCGCACGCTCCCGCTGCTCCTTAAGGCTTGCAAGCTTTTGCTCAATTTCTTTGGCGGCGGCAAGCTCAACCGCCAGCTTGCGGCTTTGGATATCCAGCTTTTCATGTTCGGCATTGACCTCGTCCCATGTCTCGGCGTCCCTGCCAATCTGTTGTTCAAGCCTTTCGCATATCAGCGGGGCGGCATGCACTCCGTTGTCCTGTAATGTATCCAACGCCTGCACAAGCGGGTCGGAATGGTCCGCGCTGTCGTCAACAACGATACGGTTGCAGTTGTCGACAATATGTGTATAGGCCGCCGAAAGCACCTCGTTTTGCTCGCGATAACGGGCATACAGCTCCTGCTGAATCCGGCGGAAGATGCCGGTATCAAAAATACGTCTGAAAATCTCGGCGCGGTCGCCGCTGCTTGAGTGCAGCAGCTTCAAAAACTCGCCCTGCGCAAGCATGCAGATTTGCTTGAACTGCTGGTGGTTGATGCGAAGCAGCTCTTCAACCGCCTTTGTGACCTCGCCCACCTTTGTCACGGTCCGCCCGTCGGGATAATAAAGCTCGGCCTGCACGGGTTGCCTTACAAAGCCCTCGCCGCGAATCTTGGGACGGGAATATTCCGGGCGGCGGTGTACGCGGTACACCTGACCGCGATGCTCGAATATAAGCTCGGCATAGGTTTCGGTATCGGGCAGGGCAAAATCGCTGCGAAGCCCGTCCCCCCCGCGTGCGCTCCCGCTGGCCTCGCCGAACAGAGCATACGAG
>JAAYKB010000091.1 GCA_012522615.1 Clostridiales bacterium | reverse complement strand
TCCGCGTCATTGAGGGTCGCGGATAACCCCTCTACGAACCCGGCGCGGCGGCGCAGGGTTGACGATGAAATCTGGGAGATGTATACAGTTTCGGTCCCCTCCCTGTCCACACAGACAACATAGGTCTTGGGAAGTTCGTCCGAAACATTAAAAACGCGGCCGCCCTTTTGGGCGTCTGCGAGAAATTGGCGTGAAAACTTGGATATTGTGGAGGTGTCCATATCAAAGATGCCTACAACATCGTCAAGTCTGACTACCGTTTCCTGTCCGAGATGAAGATACATACGCCGCATCCTTTCATAGGGCGTCGCGGATTATGCGGCCGCCCTCGACATGAAAAATCCTGCCGCCGGTAAGCCTGAGGACCGGCGAGGGGTCACAGCAGGTCAGGAACACCTGCCATCCGTGTATATGGTTAAGCACATAATCCTGCCGCGTGGTGTCAAGCTCGCTCATAACGTCGTCGAGAAGGGCTACCGGCTGTTCTCCCGTCTCCTCCCGGAGCACCGAGGCTTCGGCGAGCTTGAGGGCAAGCACCGCCGAGCGCTGCTGACCCTGCGAGGCGTAAACACGGGCCGACCTTTCCGCAATCTCAATCCTTATATCGTCACGGTGGGGCCCGACGGTTGAAAATCCGGCGGCAATATCGGCCTCCCTTTCCTGTCGAAGCAGGGTCAGCAGCCTGCCGTAAACCTCCTCGGGATTGGTCCTTTCATCCCCTGCCTTCGAGCTGTAGCCGATACAAAAGCTCTCGCCCCCGCCCGAAATTCCGGCGTATATCTTCTCGGCTATCGGCGCCAGCCTTCTTATATATGCCGCGCGGGCGGCAAAAACCCGGGAACCCGTCAGGGAAAGCCTTTCGTCCCAAATATCAAGACCCTCTTTCGCTCCCCCGTTCCTTATATCTTTCAGAAGGGCGTTTCTCTGGGTAAGGACGCGCTGGTAATCGGCAAGAATTTTAAGATATCCGGGTCTTACCTGACAATAGGCGGCGTCAAGAAACCTTCTTCTCCCCTCGGGCCCCTCCTTGACAAGAGAGAGGTGCGCCGGGGAAAAAACAATGGCGCAAAATCGGCCCGCCAGTCTCGACGCCGACCTCAGGGGTATGCCGCCGAGGGTGGCCGAGCGTCTTTTTTCAATCAGGATCTCCGCCCTCTGGCTTCGCTCTTCCGCTATAAAATCAAGACCCAGCCGGGCCTTTTCGCTCCCGAAGGCTACCGTTTCGGCATCCTTGGCCCCGCGAAAGCTGCGGCTTCCGGTAAAAAACCATAGGGCCTCGAGCAGATTGGTTTTTCCCTGGGCATTTTGGCCGTATAATATATTAACCTCAGGGACAGGTTCAATCTTTCCTGTCTTAAGATTGCGAAAACCCTCAAATTCAAGTTGGGATACAATCAAAACGAGATCCCGCCTTCCTGTCAAATCCCGCCGCAATCGGACGAAACGGTGAATTCGGCCGGGTCTCCGTCAATACCGACGGTATCGTCCGGGATAAGTTTCTTGCCGCGCTGGGTACAAACCTCGCCATTCACCGTGACGCGGCCGTCCTGTATCCATGCCTTTGCCTGTCCGCCTGTCTGGACCGCGCCGGCTAGTTTGAGAAAGGCGTCCAAACGTATAAATTCGGTTGATATTTTAATTTCTTTGCTCATTTTTTGAGCCTCACCGGAAGGACGAGAAACAGGAAGGAATCCCCGGTTGTCGGAAGAATCTTCATGGGGGAAAGCGGCCCTCCGAGCTCGATTTTGACCTCGTCGGTCTCGGTGTTCTTGAGGGCCTCAAGCAGGAATCTGCTGTTAAAGCCCATTTCCTCCGCGTTGCCCTCGATCACGGCTTCGATACTGTCACAGGCGCTTCCGAGCGGGGTTGTGCAGGAAAGGATTATCTGACCGTCCCTGAACTCACAGACCAGAGGGGATTTTATCTTGTCGCTGATGACCAGCGAAGCCCGCTCGACCGCCCCTATAAATTCTCGCGTATTCACCTTTACGGTGGTTGAAACAAGCTGCGGAATCGCTTTGCGGTAGGGAAGAAATTCCCCGTCAAGCAGTCGGGATATCACGGCATAGCCGTCGATTTCGAGAACGATATGCCTCTTGCCCACCGCAAGGGACATCGGGGTATCCTCGTCCGACAAGAGCTTTTGAACCTCGCCGAGGGTTTTTCCCGGCACGACAAATTTAAGGGACTCCTCGCTTTGAATCTTCTCGCACCTCATGGCAAGTCTTGAGCCGTCCACCGATACCAGCCTTAGCATATTGTCTTCCATCTCGAACTGAATTCCGGTATGCACCGGGCGGTTGTCCGTCTGGGCGACCGCAAATAAGGTCTGACGAATCATGCTTTTCATGGTATTCTGCGGCACCGTAAATCCTACACCGTCGCTGACAGAAGGTATCTCGGGATATTCGCTTGCCGAAATTCCCATGATGGTAAATTCGGATTTTCCGCTTCTTATGGTGGTGCCGAGCTTTTCGTCGACGCTCATAAAGACGGTTTCATCCGGAAGCCGTCTTACTATATCGCCGAAAAGACGGGCATTGAGAACAATCTCTCCCACCTGCCTTACATCGGCCTCTATTGTTGTGGTTATTCCCATATCAAGGTCGTATCCGGCAAGATAAAGGGAGCTTCCCGAGGCGCGCAGCAGGATTCCCTCGAGAGCCGGCAATGTTGATTTTCCGGATGCGGCGTGTCCAACATTTCCTACAGCGTCAATCAAAGCTTGCTTATTACAGTAGATATTCATGATATAACAATCCTTTCTTACAGTAGTACATAGTAGGTACTGTTGAAACGGTGGAAAAGGGGATATTTTGGCTTGTACCTTAAAAAACAGGAAAAATTTTGTGTTAAATTGCGGTGATATAATTTTTTGAAAATGTGAAAAGAAAAATTTATATTCACATTGCTGTTTAAAGATGTCGGTGGAATGGTGAAAAAACGGTGAATAAAAAGGGATTCAATCGGAATAAAGAAAAATTGAGGTGGATTAATTTTCAACAATAGATATTTATTATGTCGAAAAGGTTGACTACTGGTCGTTTATGTAGTGGATTACCTGTTTAAGGACGGTTGATAATCGATATTTTACTTTTCGCTGATGTTTTTTATTATATCCATGACCATTCCTTTAAAGGACATATCCTTTGCCATCCGGTTTTCGACCTTTTGGATGGCATAGACAATGGTGGAATGGTCCCGGGTGCCGAACTCCGCCCCGATTGCCTTCATGGGGAGCCCGGTTATATCCCTGACGATGTAGACGGCGACCTGCCGCGCCTGCGAGATGGGGGCTGAGCGCTTGTTGGAGCGGATATCCTCGGGCGAGACGTTCAGGGTGCGGGAAACCTCGTTGATGATTCTTTCAACCGTTATGGGAACCGGCTGGCTGTCATTTCGGATGTCTCGGATGGCGTTTTGCGCCGTTATCATGGAGGGCTGTTCGCCGCCCAGAAGGTATTGCGCCCTCATGCGCTTTACGGCCCCTTCGAGCTGACGGACGTTGTTTTTAAGCTGGGTTGCGATATATTCGGCGACATTGTCGCTTATAGTAAAATCGAGAAGCTGGGCCTTTCTTTTTACGATTGCGATTCGTGTTTCGATGTCGGGGGGCTGGATATCGGCGAGAAGCCCCATTTCAAAGCGGGTACGAAGCCGTTCCTCAAGGGTGGCTATTTCTTTCGGAGGACGATCGGAGGTCAGAACAATCTGCTTGTTTGCCTGATGAAGGGCGTCAAAGGTATGGAAAAACTCCTCCTGAGTCGACACCTTACCGGCGATAAATTGGATATCGTCGACCAGAAGAACGTCAACCTGACGGTATTTCGCCCGAAATTCCGGGGTTGTTCCGGTTCCGATAGCCTCGATAAGCTCGTTGGCGATGTATTCCCCCTTGGTGTATATTATCTTTACCGAAGGGGAATTTTTACGAATTTCGTTGCATATGGCGTAGAGAAGGTGGGTTTTGCCGAGCCCCGAGCCCCCGTATATAAACAGAGGATTGTAATAGCCCGCGGGCTTGCTGGCAACCGCCTGCGACGCGGCATGGGCAAATTTATTTGAGGAACCGACAATAAAATTCTCAAAGGAATATTCGTAATCGGTGTCCTTTTGTCCGAAAAGGTTTCCGGAGTCGCATTCGTCAAAAGAAACCGCTTCGGGTTCCGAGTCCTCCTCCGACAGGATTTTTAGACCGAGCGGAATTCCCAGCACGTGCCTGAAGGCGTCGCAAAGCTTAGAGGAGTAGTGTTCGCTTATTATTTTTTTTTGAAAATTTGTATGGACATGCACAACGACATCGCCGTTTTCAATCGACTGGGGCTCGATACAGCTTATCCAAACATTGAAAGCGACTTCGCTGATATCCTCCTGATTGCGAAGATAGTCCAGAATTCCGGACCAGGCGTCCTTTACGGTTTCCATTTAAAAAACTCCTTAAGTATTGTAATCGTAAAAAAGAAGAAAGATTAAAAGGGAGAATTTACGCTCCCCTTCCCGCCGGATTGTCGGGAAAATCTAACACATATGCAAAGCCGGTGTAAACCGGAAATAACAGCTTAAACCAAATAAAGAAAACGGAAAAGGAGAGAATAAAAACGACAATGTATCACAGTTTATTATACCATAAATTGAAGGTTATTTCAATCGATAAAACTTCGTCAATTTTTATAAATCCCGATTTAAAGAAGGTTTTATTTATTCTACCGGCTTCGATTGGAATATGGATCTCATTATTATCACAAATATAACGGATTCCGGCGGGCAAGACACGTCAAAACAGGATAAAGACTACAAAAAGGGTTGTTTTCCGAGCTCTGCCGAGTCGGCAAAACAACCCCTGCACCAAACAAAAAGGAGACAACCTGCTATTTTCCCGGCTTTACAACCAGATTTACCAGCTTGCCGGGAACGTAAAGCTCCTTGACCACCTGCATCCCCTCAAGAGCGGATGCGATTTTTTCATCGGACTTGGCTGCCGAAACGGCGGCGGCACTGTCCGAGTCCGCGGCGATGGTAATGCGGGTGCGGACCTTGCCGTTTATCTGTACGGCAATCTCTATGGTCTGCTCGACGCATTTGGCGGCGTCATAAGCCGGCCACTCGGAACGGGCAATCAGCCTGCCGAGCTTCATATTCTCCCATATCTCTTCGGTGATATGAGGGGCAAACGGGTTAAGCAGGATGAGAAATACCCGGTATTCGCCTCTGGTTATCCCGCCGGACTCGTATATGGTGTTGAGCAGCGCCATAAGGGCGGCAATGGCGGTGTTGTACTTGAGATTGTCGATATCTTCAGTGACCTTGCGTATCGTCTTGTGGAAGGGGGTCTCGAGCTGCGGGCGGATGGCGTCGCCCGGAAGAATGTTTTCCTGAAGCCCCCAAACCCTTTCAAGGAAGCGGCGGCAACCCTTTATGCTTGTGCTCGACCAGGGCGCGGCCTTCTCGAAATCTCCGATAAACATCTCATAAAGCCGCATGGTGTCGGCACCGTATTCCTCAACGATTTCATCCGGATTGACGACGTTGCCTCTGGACTTTGACATCTTCTCGCCGTTTTCGCCCAAAATCATGCCGTGGCTGGTGCGCTTGGCATAGGGTTCGGGGGTGGGCACAACCCCGATGTCAAACAGAAATTTGTGCCAGAAACGGCTGTAAAGCAGGTGCAGTGTGGTATGCTCCATACCGCCGTTGTACCAGTCAATCGGGGTCCAGTATTCAAGAGCTTTTCTCGATGCCAGCTCCTTATCGTTGTGGGGGTCGGTATAACGCAGGAAATACCACGACGAGCCCGCCCACTGGGGCATGGTGTCGGTTTCCCTCTTTGCGGGACCGCCGCACTTCGGACAGCTCACATTGATCCAATCGGCGATGCCTGCAAGCGGGGATTCCCCGGTTTCGGTCGGCTCGTAGCTGTCCACCATCGGCAGGCAAAGCGGCAGCTCCTCCTCGGGAACCGCAACATGTCCGCACTTCGGACATTCGATAATCGGGATGGGCTCTCCCCAGTAGCGCTGGCGAGAAAACACCCAGTCGCGCAGCTTGTAGTTGACCTTGCTTTCGCCCAACCCCTTTTCGGACAGCCATTCGATAATAGCCTTTTTGGCATCCTCGACGCTCATGCCGTCGAGGAGACCGGAATTGACCATGACGCCGGTTTCGCAGTCGGTAAAGGCTTCCTTCTCCACGTCGCCGCCCTTGACCACTTCGATAATTGGCAGATTAAATTTCTTAGCAAACTCCCAGTCGCGGGTATCGTGCCCGGGCACCGCCATGATAGCCCCCGTTCCATAGGAAACAAGCACGTAATCCGATATGAATATCGGTATCTTGTTCCGGTTTACGGGATTGACGGCGTCAACCCCTATAATCCTTACGCCGGTCTTGTCCTTGGCAACCTCTGTGCGCTCGAAATCGGATTTTTTCGCCGCATCTGCCTGATATGACCGTACCTCGTCAATGTTCTCAATCATGTCCGCCCATTTTTCGAGGAGAGGATGCTCGGGGGAGACTACCATATAGGTTGCGCCGAACAGGGTGTCAGGGCGGGTTGTATAAACAAAAATCGGATCCCCCGCGGTCGATTCAAACCGCACCTGTGCGCCGGTGGAACGCCCAATCCAGTGAATCTGCTGGGCGCGCACCCTCTCGGGGTAGTCCACGAGGTCGAGGTCGTCAATCAGCCGCTGGGCATACTCGGTAATCTTGAGCATCCATTGGCTTTTGACCTTGCGGACGACCTCGCCGCCGCAGCGCTCGCAGCCTCCCGAGACAACCTCCTCGTTGGCGAGCACACATTTGCAGGAGGTGCACCAGTTGACCGCCATCTCCTTTTTATACGCGAGTCCGTGATTGAAAAGCTGGAGAAATATCCACTGGGTCCATTTGTAGTATGACGGGTCGGTTGTATTGATTTCCCTCGTCCAGTCAAACGACAATCCGAGCGCTTTCAACTGGGATTTAAATCTCTTTATATTATTCTTTGTTACTATTTCGGGGTGGATACGGTTCTTTATCGCATAGTTCTCGGTAGGAAGCCCGAATGCGTCCCAGCCCATCGGATACAGGACATTGTACCCCTGAAGACGGCGGGCGCGCGCAACAACGTCGAGCGCCGTGTAGGAGCGGGGGTGCCCGACATGCAGACCCTGTCCCGAGGGATACGGGAATTCGACCAGGGCGTAAAATTTCGGTTTATCTGTATCGGAGGAAGCGGCAAAGGTGTTGTCGTCCTCCCAGATATTCTGCCACTTTTTTTCAATCTCCGACGGGTTGTATTTCATACTGAGAACATGTCCTTTCTATGTTTGATTTATGATCGCCTATACGTCCATAAACAGTTTACTGCCGGGCCCCAAGGAAAGTCGAAAGCTCAATCTGCTGCCCGTCCTTCCAAAGACGTTCAAGGTCATAAAAAGCGCGGGTTTCCTTGTAGAAAATGTGGACTATAACACTGCCGTAATCAATCAAAACCCAGTTGGCCGAGGGGTATCCCTCAATCCGCAGAGGGGTTACCCCCCGCTCGCCCATTTCGGTCTCGACATAATCGGCAAGCGCCTTGACCTGTGTCGAGCTTGTACCATTGGCGATAACAAAATAGTCGGCAATCACGGTGAGGTCGCGGATGCTGATAATCCTTATATCCTCCGCCTTGTGCTTATCCAGCGAGATGACCGCCTGTTTTGCCAGTTCTTTTGATTCCATATATATACCGGTTTCCTTTCGTGTTTTTCTTATTATTGTCAATTCAAAAAATTAGGCATCGTGGGCGAGGATTTCTATATCCGCCCGTTTTTTAAATGGCCGCGCCCTGCGGGGAACGGGACGATATGGAATCGTCCCCTACGCCTTTTTCGTGGTCGATTGGGTGGTTGTAGGGGCCGCCCCGTCCTGCTCGACGCTTATCTCGGAAAGCACCTGCTTTCTCAAATCCATAGCCGCGCCGCTCCCAAGCTCTTGGAGGGCGGGCATAGCGGCCTCGGTAATCTTATCGCCGTACGGGTTGAACGACCCGTTCAAAAGCTGCAAAAGCGAGGTCTTGTGAGCCGCATAATAGGTCTTGCCGCCTGCCTTGCCCGTGCGCCCAGGAAGTATATACGCCGTCATGGAGGAGGGTTTTATATCCTTGATTTCGGTTAACAGCTCAACAATCTCCAAACGGTCGAAATCGGAGCGTATCGGGGTTGAGCCGTTCATAAGCGGAACAATCAGGTTGTTTGTCAGGTTATCCTTGGACTGATGCGCCAGCCGCTGGAACAAGGCAAGGAAGACCTTGCGCTGTCTTACCATCCGGTCGATGTCCCCCGTAATCCCGCTCTTTCGGTTGAGGGCATAGTAGAGGGCAGCGTCGCCGTCAAGGGTCTGTACCCCTTTTTTGTAATCAATATCGTTGACGCTTATAGCGGATTCAAGCTCGACATCCACTCCGCCGAGCAGGTTCACAAGCTTTACCAGCCCCTGCTGCGGGAAGAGGAAATACCCGTCGACGGGCAGGCCTAAGACGTGGTTGAACACGCCGCACAGGTCCTGCGAGGACGAACCCTCCTTTTGGGTGATTGTCGCATTGCAGACGGTATGCTTGCCGTCCTTAATCTCGCTTTTTTCCACCGGCTTGCGGCAGGATATGCACCAGTCAAGCGGCTTTGGGTTGCCAAAAACGTCGGCGGCGCGTCGCACCGCCCACCTGTCGGAATCCCCGAGATAGGTGTCCTGCGGAACCTGTAGAATATTTATGGTTCTCTTCTGCTTGTCAATACAGAGTATCGACAGCATCTCGGTCGGGCCGTCCGGCTCTTCACCGAGAAGCCCCAGTATATAATACGCCATCTTATCGCGATATCCGGCAGGCGTCTTTATGTGAGAGGTCATGTCATCAATAGCCGCAACCTTTTTCTTGGGAGAAAAGGCGGCTTGATATACCATGATGCCCCCGACAATAAGGAAGGCCAGCATCAAGACGATAACGCCGACCAAAATCGAGATGATAACCGTCCTTGTTTTCTTGGATTGGGTTCTTTTGCCGCCGCGGGGCGAAGTTCTCGGTTTTCGGGCCGCCTTATCGGCAATATTAACCTGTTGTTTGCTGCTCTTTTTGTTTTGGGGCATAAAAGCCATTCCTTTCATATGCTTTCAAACAGGAATGTTGGTCTTGGATTTGTCGGCAATCCGCTCGTTATATGCATGTATGGCGTCGGGATGTATCACCGAACCCCTGTCGACAAGGTCGCGTATGGTATACGAGAGGGCATACAGCATTGCCTCGCGCCTGTCAGATTCCGCAAGCCTGCGCATCTCGTCGACATCGGGATAGTCCCGGTCTGAGGAGGTAAAATCCGCGAGATAAATGGTTTCCTCAAGCAGGGACATCCCCGCCCGGGCGGTGGTGTGGTAGCGAACCGCGTTAATGATGTCGCGGTCATTTACGCCGAGTATCTGTTCGATAAAAACAGCGCCGGAAATGGCGTGCCAGCACCCCGGCAGCGCCTTTTCAGCATTACCGAGTATTATACCAAAGTCGTCCAGGATTTGCAACTGCGCCTTGGCCCCGACGTCCTTCATGATATCATGCAAAACACCCGCCGTATACGCCTTTTGAGGGTCGGCGCCATAGAGCTCCGCGAGACGGGCCGCCTGCTCGGCAACGGCCATAGAGTGGCAGAACCTTTGGGGCGTCAGCCGTCCGCGAATCATCTCGATAAACGCCTTGTTGGACTCGGCAAAACCGACGCTTTTGCCGTTGCCGGAGCTGTCGCCGTTCACGCGGTACAGGCCGCGCGAATTGATATATTCCTCCACCCCGGGGGGGACAAGCCCGTCGAGGCTCTCTCCCGCCAGGATACGCCTTCGTATTTCGGTCGAGGACACCGCCGTTTCGGTTATGTCGAGGATTATACACCGCGCCCCCCTTTTTTCAAGCACCGCGGCATATTCACGCAGTCTATCCCCTCCCACCCCGTCGCGCGGGACCGAGCAGAGGACAGCCCTTTTTGCAATCTCCTCAAAGCGATTCCATGTGCCGAGCGTCAGAAACATATCGGCTCCGGTGATAAGATAGAGCTCGGCGTCGGGATAAAGCCGGCCAAGCTCCTCTAAGGTGTCGGCGGTGAAGCTCGCCCCGCCCCGCTTAATCTCAATATCGGATACCATAAAGAGGGGGTCATTCCCCGCCGCAATGCGGCACATCTCAAGCCGGTCGTTTGCAGCCGCCATATCGCGGCGCAGCTTGTGGGGCGGAACCGAGGACGGAATCAGCATAATCCTGTCGAGATCCAGCCGCCGGGCGGACTCGCGCGCCAGCCGGATATGCCCGAGGTGTATCGGGTCGAATGCCCCGCCGAACACAGCTATCTTCATGGTATCACACCCTTCACTTGCTTCTTGTCAAAATTGCAGGTATTGCGCTGCTTTGCTTAAAATATCACTATCTAGGCAGCCGAATTTTGGGCTCCTTCGGGTTGCGGCGGTAAATGACAAACACCCTGCCGATTACCTGAACCACTTCGGCGTTTACCTGACTTGCTATTGTCTCGGCAGCCTCCCTCGATGTGATGGCGCAGTTCTCGAGGGTTTTTCCCTTCAAAAGCTCGCGTGCCGTCAGGGCGTCGTCGGCCTGCTTTATCATCGCGGGGGATATCTCTCCCTTGCCGATATGAAGTATCGGCTCCTCGGCGTTTGCCATGCCGCGCAAAAACGCGCGCTGTTTACTTGTCAACAAGCATATCATCCTTTTGTATTAAAATATATCAGTAAAACTCGGTGGAATCCTTTTTGGTTTCGAGGTATCTCTGAAGATTTACCGCAAACAGCCGCAGGGCGTTTCCGCGATGGCTTATGACGTCCTTTTCGTCGGCCGAAAGCTGTGCATAGGAGAGTCCGCTAGAAACAATGAAAAGGGGATCGTAACCGAACCCGTTATCGCCTATGGGCTCATAGCCAATCTTTCCGCGGCATTCCCCCCTTGCGGAGACAAGATCTCCGTTCGGGAAAACGCAGCAGATGGCCGACACAAAGCGGGCGGTGCGCTCATCCTCGGGAAGATGGGCCATTTCTGCCAGCAGCTTCAAATTGCGGTCCGCGTCGGACGCATTTTCGCCCGCATACCTCGCCGAATGAACCCCCGGTGCGCCGCCCAGCGCGTCCACCTCCAGCCCCGAATCGTCGGCAATGGCGGGAATTCCCGCCTGACGGCATGCCGCCGCGGCCTTGAGGAAGGCGTTTTCCTCAAAGGTTGAGCCGGTTTCCTCCACCTCGCAGAGCTTAATGCCAAGCTCGGCGTCGGTAACCGCTTCGATACCGAGAGGCTTGAGGATTCTCGAAAGCTCCTTGAGCTTTTTATAATTACGGGTCGCTACGATAAACTTCATGATAACCATGTCCTTTCCGGGCAAAGGGTTTTGTATCTGCATTATATCCGATTATTCCGCAAACAGGCCTTTAGCAAATTCCTCGGGGTCAAACGGCTGCAGGTCGTCAATCCCCTCGCCGACCCCGACAAACTTAACCGGCACATCGAGATCCTCCCGAATGGCAAGCACCACGCCGCCCCGGGCCGTACCGTCCAGCTTTGTCAGTATAATACCGGTGATCCCCGCCGCGTTTTTGAACTCCCGCGCCTGATTCACGGCGTTCTGTCCGGTTGTGGCGTCGAGCACCAGCAAAACTTCTTTATCGGCGCCGGGCAGCTCGCGCTCGATAACCCTGCCGATTTTTGAAAGCTCGTCCATCAGGTTCTTTTTATTGTGCAGCCGTCCCGCCGTATCGCAGATAATAATATCCGCATGCCGGGCTTTTGCCGCGGCAATGGTGTCAAAAACCACCGCGGCGGGGTCGGCACCCTGTGAATGCTTGATTATTTCAACCCCCGAACGCTGTGCCCAGATGTCAAGCTGCTCTATGGCGGCGGCCCGGAAGGTGTCGGCGGCACCGAGTATGACCTTTTTGCCCTCCGCCTTATATCTGGCGGCCAGCTTGCCTATGGACGTGGTCTTGCCCACCCCGTTGACCCCAATCACAAGGATTACGGACGGGGTTGAGTCGAGCTTCATTTCCTGCCCGCCTCGCAGAAGCTCGGCCACCGTTTCGGAAAGAAGTCCTTTGATTTGGGAGGGATCGGTAATTCCGCCCTCTTTAACCTTTTTGCGAAGCTCCTCGCATATCTTCGCGGCGGTGGCGGCGCCGGAGTCGGCCATTATAAGAATTTCCTCAAGCTCTTCAAACAGCTCGTTGTCTATTTTGGTAAACGAGTGGAGCATCGAGTTCATAGAATTCATCAGAGAATCGCGGGTTTTTTTGAGCCCCGCTCCGATTTTTGTAAACAAGCCCAACGGGGTTGCCTCCTTTTATTCGCGATTATGCCTTATCCATCTTGATGCCCAGCTTTTCCTCGACCTCGCTTGCACGCAGTTCGAGAAGCTTGGATACCCCGCGCTCCTGCATTGTCACGCCGTAAAGCACGTCGGATTCTTCCATCGTGCCGCGGCGGTGGGTAATAAGAATAAACTGGGTGTTGTCCGCCATTCGCCTGAGATAGGCGGCATAGCGGTCTACATTGACCTCGTCAAGGGCGGCCTCAATCTCGTCAAGCACGCAGAAGGGCGACGGGTTGACCTTTAGGATTGCAAAGAACAGCGAGATTGCGACCAAAGACTTTTCCCCGCCCGAAAGGGCGTCCATATTGAGGATAACCTTGCCCGGCGGCTGGACAAACATTTCTATACCCGAATTCAGAATATCGTTCGGGTCGGTGAGTCTCAGCTCTGCCTTGCCGCCCCCGAACAGCTCGGTGAACACGATGCCGTAATGACGGTTTATCTGAAGGAACTTCTCGATAAAAATCTCGCGCATCTGGGCGGTCAGTTCGCTTATCAGCTTGTGCAGCTCGTCACGCGACACCTCGACGTCACGCACCTGAGCCGATAAAAACTCATACCGCTCGCTGACCTCCCTGTATTCCTCTATAGCGTCAACATTGACGGATCCGAGCCCCCTTATCTTGTTTTTGAGCTCGCTCAGCCTGCGGTTTGCCTTGGAGACATTTTCAATCGGCTTGGCGATGGCTTCGGCCTCCATCCGGGTCAGCTCGTATTCCTCATACAGCCGGCGGACAACCTCGTCTGTCTCGCGGGATACGGACTCGGTCTTTTCCTCAAGCCTTGCCACCTCGCGCCCGAGCCGTTCGCGCTCCTCGGTTTTGCCGCGAATCTGAAGGCGAAGCTGGGTCTGCTTTTGTTCTCCCTCTGCGCGGCGGGCCATCAGCTCCTCGACCTGCTGTCCTGTTTCTGCGGCGGCTTGGCGCAGCTCGGCGGCCTTCACCCCGAGTTCGTCAATTTGAATGCGGATCTGCTCGCTCGCCTGCGTAAGCCCGGCTATCTGCGCCTCGAGGGAGCTAACCCGTCCGGCGGCATCCTCGCGGCGGGCGCGCAGGGCGTCAATCGCCGACAACTCGGCTTCGATTTCTTTATTATAGGCCAAAATATTCAGTTTTATTTCGGCAAGACGGGCGGACAGCTCTTCCCGCTTGACCGAAAGCTCGTGCCGTCCTCCCGATATCCGCTCAAGTTCGGCCTCGACCTCGGTCTTTTCGGCCTCTATGCCGACGGCCTCCTCGGCGGCCTCCGCCACCAACCGCTTGCATTCCTCGGCGCGCTTATTGAGCTGCTCGATTTCGGCGACGGCTTCACCGACCGCCCTTTGGCTGGCTTCTGCCTGCTCGTTAAGGCGGCGCAGCTCGCCCTCCAGCCGGATTTTGTCTTCAAGAATGGTTGCAAGTTCGCCGCGGATTCCGGTAAGCTCGGCCTCGGCGGCGGCGGCCTCCTGAGCCGCCTGTTTCCACGCCTCTTTAGCCTGCTCGGCCTGTGTTGCCAGCGCCTGTGCGTCGGCCTGTATGCGCTCGATTTCGGCGCGGCGGGACAGCAGCCCCGCGCTTTTCACGCTTGAACCGCCCGTCATCGAGCCGCCGGCGTTTATCACCTGTCCGTCCAGCGTAACCACCCGGTATTTGTAATTCCCCCGACGGGCGATGGCCACCGCACAGTCCAAATCCTTTGCAACCACGGTGCGCCCCAGCAGGCTTCGGATGATTTCGTTATATTTGCTCTCGCACCTTACCAGATCGGACGCGACGCCGACAAAGCCCTCCTGCTTATCGAGCCCCTGCTCGTTCAGCTCCCCGCCTTTAATTGACGACAGGGGAAGAAAGGTCGCGCGTCCGGCGTTGTTATTCTTGAGATAGGCGATTGCCCGCTTGGCATCCTCCTCGGTGTCGCAGACGATGTTCTGGGTGGCTGCACCCAGAGCGGTTTCGATGGCGAGCGCGGTCTCGGACGCGGTTTCGATAAGACGGGACACCGGCCCGTGTATTCCTTTAAGCATACCGCGCTCCGACTGCTTCATGATGGTCTTTACGCTCTGGGTAAAGCCCTCCATGCTGCGCTCCATTTCTTCAAGCAGACGCACGCGGCGTCGCTTTTCCTCTGCGTCAAGCGCCAGCTTATCGGCCTTCTGCTTGGCGGCTTCAAGGCGGGAAAGGCGGGATTGATAGCGCATTTCATATCCCTTTACCGAATTTTGCAGCTCCTCGGCCTTTTGACAGCATGCCTGAAAAGACTCGCTGCATTCGCCGGCCTCGGCTTTTGCGGCGGCGGCCTGCTGAGTGCGAAGGGCAACCCCGGCGGTCAGCTGGGACAGCCGCAGGGTGATTTCGTTCAGGGAGGATTCATTGGTGACGGATTTCACCCTGATGTCGGCAAGCTTCATGGCAAGCTGGGAAGCCTTGCCCGACAATTCCTCCATCTTTCCGGTAAATTCCTCGCGGCTGCGTGACAGCCCGTCAATTTCATCCTCGATTGACTGCTGCTCGGTCTGCGCCTCTTGAATCGACGATTTCTTTATCTCCACATCCTGCAGGCGGCTATCGATATCCGACTCAAAACCCTTGTCGCCCGCCAGATACTGCTCGATTTCATTTTTTATTCTTTCAATGCTCTCGTTGTTATGTAAAATATCATTCTGCAAAACGGCGGCTTGGGAATCGCACCGGGCGGCATCATCCTCGAGCGTCTGAGCCTCGCGGCGGACTTCCTCCATCCGGACAACCAGCTGCTGCGCCTCCTGCGAAATCCTTTCGATTTCGGTCTCGGTCTCGTCCATCTCGTCCGAAACCCCGTCATACTGCGTGCGCGCGAGCTCCAGCTTGGAGTTAAGCTCCCGCAGGGTGTCCCGCGAGTTTTCTAAGGTGTGCAGCCAGAGCCCAATCTCAAGCTCCTTTTTTTCTCCGGCATATTCCAAAAACTTTTTTGCCTTTTCGGCCTGCTGCGCAAGAGGCCCCACCCTATCCTCCAACTCCTGAAGAATATCCTTCAGGCGCAGCAGGTTTTCCTCCGCCGCGGCAAGCCGGCGCTCGGCCTCGTTCTTGCGGTAGCGAAAGCGGGCGATACCCGCGGCCTCCTCAAATATCTCGCGGCGTTCCTGCGATTTAGAGGACACAATATCGGCAATACGTCCCTGCCCGATGATAGAATATCCGTCGCGCCCGAGACCGGTGTCCATAAAAAGCATTTGAACATCCTTCAGCCTTACGGTGGCGTTGTTCAAAAGATATTCGCTCTCGCCCGAACGGTAATAGCGGCGGGTCACCTTGACCTGGTCGGAATCAAATTCAAGACGGCGATCGGTGTTATCAAAGACCAGCGACACCTCGGCGAACCCCACGCCTTTGCGCTGCTCGGTACCGTTGAATATGACGTCCTCCATCTTGGAGCCCCGCAGACTTTTTGAGGACTGCTCGCCCAAAACCCAGCGGATGGCGTCGCTTATATTCGATTTGCCGCTGCCGTTGGGCCCGACAACAGCCGTAAGACCCTCCCCGAAGGTGAGCACAGTCTTGTCCGGAAAGGATTTAAAGCCCTGCATTTCAAGGGATTTCAAAATCATGTGAATAACCGAGTCCTTTCTATCGAAACTATGGGAATCTGCCGTTGTGTCCCTGTATCAAGTCAAAGGAATATTGCGATAACGGTGGTTATAAGCCCCGCAACCCCGATTGCAATACTGCTCATTGCCCCCTCGACCTCACCCATCTGTATGGCGGTGGTGGTTCCCCCGACATGGCTTGAGGTTCCGATGGCAACCCCGACGGAAACCGGATTTTTAATTCTGAACAGCCTTGCCATTACCGGGGCGAACACCGCCCCGAAGATTCCGGTGAGAACCACGGCGGCAACCGTAATCGAGGCGATTCCGGCGTGCTGCTCGGAAATGCCGACTGCGATAGGCATGGTGACCGATTTGGGCATAAGAGAGCTGGTCAAGGTTTCGTCCAGTCCGAACGCCCTGCAAAGCAACAGGATGGTGATAATCGAGGTGACCGAACCGGCAAGGCAGCCTGCAAGTGTCGGGATAAAATATTTTTTAAGTATCGCAAACTGGCGGTATATCGACATAGCGAGCACCGCGGTAGCCGGCGCCAGCAGCATGGTGATAATCTGCCCGCCCTGATTAAAGTTCTCGAACGATATATCGAAAACATTCAGAAATATGATAACCAGCGCAGTGGATATCAGCAGCGGGTTTGCAAGCGGGGTTTTAAAACGCTTTTGTATGTATACGCCGACAGCAAACGCGGCTATGCAAAGGATAATCCCGAAAAAAGGGGAAGAGAGCCAATCGTTCATGTTTATGACCATTCCTTTCGGGTAGTCCGCAAACCTTGTGAGGCTTCGAAACTTGTGTCGAGATTTCGGTCGGTGTTTGACCGCAAAGGACAAAATTGTCGTTTGAAAAATTTATTTTTCAAACCTTCCTCCTTGCCGCGATCGCTTCCTGAAGCTTAATCACGCCGCTTACGGTGTAGGCGGTGACCGCAAAGGTCAGGACGGTCGATACTATGCAGATGGTGACAAGCGGCAGCAGGCTGCCCTTGATGCTGTCAAAAACCTGTATGATGCCCACGCCGGACGGTATAAATAAAAATGACATGTTTTGCATGAAAAAATCCGCGCTTTCGCCCAGCCGGCTTTCGTTTCTTTTATTTGAGATAAGCAGGATGAACAGAAGAATCATGGCGATTACGCTCGCCGGAAACGGGACGGGCAGCAGCTTTGCTATTCCCTCGCCCGCAAAGCAGACTCCGAATAAAATACCGATTTGCCAGAGGAGTTTCATTTTGTGCCGATTTCCTTTCAAAATATCTACAGTTACATTATATATAATACGTCAAACTTTTTAACGGACGGGTCGGATTTTACAAAAACCTCATAACCGGCTTGTCTGAGCTTTTTGATATTGCTCCTATTTTGGCCAACCATCTTGGATACCGCCTGCGGGTTGACCGCGATTTCGGCCCTGCCGCCGCCCGGCATTTCCCGTCTTAGCAGCCCGAGCGCCGTTTCATAGTAGAGCAGGCTCTCGCACAGCTCCCTGAAGGCAGGGTGGAAGGGTCCTGCCAGCAAGCCCTTCTGCATATCGCCTGTGGAGTGAAGTCCGAGCCGGATGACGGGTATACCCTTTTCCAGTTCGAAAAATCGAAGAAGACGAGCCGACTGCTCCACCGCTTGCTCAAGCGATTTGGGGATATATTCCCCGGCGCGGTAAAGGCTTGCAAGCAATGAGTTTTCCATAACCAGTGTAGGGTAGATACGAACGGTGTCGGGTTTAAGCCCGGCGATTCGTCGCGCGGTTTCAAAATCCGATTCGTCGCTGGATTTGTAAAGCCCGGTCATCATCTGCAGACCGAGTTCAAGCCCGGCTCCGCGTATGAGTTCGGACGCCCTCGCCACGTCGTCGGCGGAATGACCGCGAAGGTTGGCGGAAAGCACGGCGTCGTTCATGCTCTGCGCCCCAAGTTCAACCGCCGTAACCCCGTAGTCCCTGATAAGCTCAAGGATTTCCCGGTCAACCGCGTCGGGGCGGGTGGAAACCCTTATGCCCTTAAAATGACCTCCCCTAACAAATTCCCGAACGGCTTTAAGCAGGCATACCATTATATCGCGGGGGATGGCGGTAAAGCTGCCGCCGAAAAAGGCTATCTCGGAATGGGCGGCGTCCGTCTTTCTGGTAAGTATTGCGGTTTCACATGCCTTTTGAAGTTCTTCGGGGGAGGGCATCTTTGCGGCTCCCGAGATTGCGTGCTGGTTGCAAAAGCTGCAGCGGTGGGGACAGCCGGCGTGGGGAACAAATATTGCCACGTTGACATGGCGCTGTCGGTTATTTGTCATAGCCCATCAGCTTGAGCGCCTGACGCGCGGCCTGCTGTTCGGCCTCTTTTTTACTGTGCCCCCGGCCGGTTCCGATGACATTGGAATTGAGATGAACCTCGACCGTAAACTGCTTGTTATGGTCGGGGCCCGACTCACCCGTCAGGACATAATCCAGATGCTCCTCCGGGTTTTGCTGGATGATCTCCTGAAGGGTGGTTTTATAATCATGGAACCTGAGCTTGCTTTGATTGGACAACTCGCTTTCAAGGAACGGAACAAGAAATTCCCGAGCCTTATCCATCCCGCCGTCCAGAAAAATAGCCGCCACAACCGCCTCGAACGCGTCCGCCAGAATAGAGGGCCTTGATGCGCCGCCGGTTCGCTGCTCGCCCTTTCCAAGCCGGATAAAGCTACCCAGCTCCAGCTTTTTGGCATATGAGTAGAGAGCCTTTTCACAGACAAGGGCGGCGCGTAGTTTTGTAAGCTCTCCCTCGGCGCCGTTTTCCCTGTTGAACAGATAGACGGCGGCGACCATCCCCAATACGGAATCTCCGAGAAACTCCAGTCTCTCGTTGCTCGGGATGGGGCTGCGTCGCTCATTCGCGTATGAGGAGTGGGTCAGGGCGCGCGCGAGCAGGGAGGGATTGCGGAAGTCGTATTTAAGCCGCTTTATAAGCTCCTGAAGCCCGCTCATTTTAATCGTGTCCTTTCATCTTAAATATGCCGGCGCTAAAGCTGGTCCTCCACGCAGGCGACAATATCCTCGACGGTAGAAAACTCCTCCACCTGTGAGTCCGAAATCTCGACCCCGTAATGTTCGGAAAGAATGAAAGCAATTTCGGCGCGGTCGGAATCGGTAAGGTTCAGGTCGTCGAGAAGGGAGGTAAGCTCGATGTCGTCCTCATCACATGCAAACTGCTCCGATAAAAGGTTTTTCAAATATCCGAACACCATTTTTTAGATCTTCCTTTCCGGAAAAAAGTATTATCATTTATCTGCCGATGAATTGGCTTTTACCGCCTCGGAAATCTGCTCGATAACACCCTTGTTCGCGAATTCGGCGGCAACCCGGATGGCGTTTTTGACCGAAGCCGCCTTTGCGTTGCCGTGCGTCTTGATAACAGGCTTTGAAACGCCCAGCAGAGGAGCTCCGCCGTATTCCGACGTGTCCATCTTCTTTTTAAAGCCCTTCAGGTACGGCTTCACCGCCAGCGCCGCAAGCTTTGTAAGGGCGTTTGTCATAAAGATGCCCTTAATGTTCTTCATAAATACATCGGCAACGCCCTCTGTCAGCTTTAGGATAACATTTCCTGTGAATCCATCCGCCACAACCACGTCCGCAACCCCGGAGGGGATGTCCCGCGCCTCTATATTTCCGATAAAGTTAAGCCCGCTCTCCTTTATCAGCGCAAACGCCGCGTGCTGGAGCTCGCCGCCCTTTGTATCCTCGGTTCCGACATTGACAAGACCGACCGTTGCGGGTCTGCCGCCGCCCAGCACATTGGTCATATAGATACTGCCCATCTGGGCGAAATGCAGCAGCATTTCGGGACGGCAGTCCACATTGGCGCCAGAATCTATCAGCATAAAGGGGCCGTTTTCCCCGGGCATAAGCGGGGCGAGCGCCGCGCGCGAAACCCCCTTTATCCTCTTGACAAAAAAGGTTGCTCCCATAATCAATGCGCCGGTACTGCCCGCCGATACAAAGGCGTCGCCCTCGCCCGCGGCAAGACGGCGCAGTCCCTCGGCCATCGAGCAGTCCTTGTGCTCCTTTAGTATGCTGCGCGGCTCGTCGGACATCAATATGACGTCGGGGGCGTCGATAATCGTGATGCCGTCAAGCCCGATACCGTTTTGGGCGGCGACGCGGCGTATCTCGTCCTGCCTGCCTGTCAGGGAAATCTCGATTGCGTATTCAGCGGCAGCCTGAGCGGCCCCCTTTATAATCTCAAGAGGGGCGTTGTCTCCGCCGAATGCATCCACGATAACACGCATGACCATCATACCTTTCTTATATTAAAAGTTATATATCCGATTCCAGCGCCTTATCCAGACTTTCAAGCGCCCGCCGCGCAAGCGCCGAACACCTCTCCCGCTTATCACGTATCTGTTCCTCAAGCGGCAAAACCAGACCGAAATTCGCGCCCATGGGTTGAAATTCCCGAACATTCGGGTCGCTGATATAGGCGGCAAGCGCACCTGTCATGGTCTCCCTTGGCAAAATAAGCGGCGGATGCCCCTTTGCTATGCGGACCGCGTTTATTCCGGCAAGGATTCCAGAGGCGGCCGATTCCATATACCCCTCGACCCCTGTCATCTGGCCCGCAAAAAACATTTTCGGAATATACTTAAGAGAAAACATGGGTGTCAGCAGGCGGGGGGAATCCAGAAATGTGTTCCGGTGCATCACCCCATAACGGAGAAATTCGGCGTCATGTAATGCCGGAATCATGCCGAACACCCGCTTTTGCTCGCCGAACTTGAGGTTGGTTTGGAAGCCAACCATATTCAGCATTGTACCATCCGCGTTTTCGCTGCGAAGCTGCAAAACCGCCCACGGACGGTGTCCGGTTCGCGGGTCGCGGAGTCCGACCGGCCTCATGGGGCCGAACCTTATCGAATCAACCCCCCGCTTTGCCAGAACCTCTATCGGCATGCAGCCCTCGTAAAACCTCGGATCGCATGCTCCGTCTTCGGTATCGAATCGGTGAAGCGGGGCGGTCTCGGCCGAAACCAGCGCGGCATGAAAAGCCTCGTATTCTTCCTTGTTCAAGGGGCAGTTAATGTAATCGCCCTCGCTGCCCTCATCCCTGCCGTAGCGCGACGCACGGAAGGCAGATTCCATGTCCACGCTTTCGGCGGACACAATGGGGGCCGCTGCGTCATAAAAGCTCAGCGCCCCGCCGAACATCTCGGCCAGCCGCCTTGACAGGCCGGGAGAGGTCAGAGGGCCTGTCGCAAAGATTACCGCGTCCCCCTCGGGCCCAAACGGGTCGGTGACTTCGCGGCGCACGACCTTGATTTTTGGGTGGGCTAAAATCCGGGCGGTAACCTCCTTGGAAAACAGTTTCCTGTCGACAGCCAACGCCCCTCCCGCCGGAACCGCACAGGTGTCTGCGGCCGCCATACAGACCGAGCCCAGCCGCCGCATCTCCTGTTTTAAAAGCCCGGCGGCGGTTTCCACCCGCTTTGCTTTGAGAGAGTTGGAGCATACCAGTTCGGCGAAGTCGGGGCTGGTGTGGGCGGGGGTATATTTATCGGGCTTCATCTCTATTAAAGTGACATCGGCGCCGGCGTTTGCGGCCGTCCATGCCGCTTCACATCCGGCAAGGCCCGCGCCCACCACAACGATATGACTCATCTGCCCTCGTCCTTCTTGCCCGAGGATTTGTCATCGGCGGCATACCCGCAGCCTTCGGTTATGCAGAACAGACCGCCTGTCTTCCCTTTTTTCTTGAACAGGGTCTTG
>JAAYKB010000090.1 GCA_012522615.1 Clostridiales bacterium | reverse complement strand
CCATTACCAAATCGCCATAGGCGACCGAGCCGGAATCTATTTCCTCAAGCAGGGTGACGCAGCGAAGCAGGGTGGATTTGCCCGAACCGGACGGCCCGATAACGGCAAGCACCTCTCCCTGCTGTACATCAAAGGAGATGTCGCACAGCACAGGGGTCTTTCCAAAGGATTTGCGAATGTTTTTCGCTTCCAAAACGCTCAACTTCATCTCCCCCTCATTGATGATAATACCCAAGCCGCTTCTCGGCCAGCGAAAAACAGCTTGAAACCACAGCATTCATTACAAGATAAAAGATTCCCGCTATGATAATGGGCAAAATGGTAACATAATATGCCTGCATCTTGTTTGCCAGCGCCGAGATTTCCACGACGCCGATTACCTGTGCAAGAGAGGTGTCCTTGACCAACGTCATAAACTCGTTTCCCATCGGAGGCAGGATATTTTTGACCACCTGCGGCAGGATTATCCTGAAAAATGTCTGACCCTTCGAAAATCCCAGCACATTGGCAGCCTCACGCTGACCTATCGGAACCCCCTGTATGCCGGCGCGGAATATTTCGGCAAAGTAGGCTGCATAATTGAGTGAAAACGCCACAACCGCCACCTGAAATCGCGAAAAAGGCAGATCAATCCCATACATGAAAAAGATAAGCTGAAGCATTAGAGGCGTGCCGCGCATCACCAGTAGATACCCGCTCATCAACCATGAAAGCGGACGTATTCTCGACATTCTGCCGAATGCCATAATCAAGCCCAGCGGGAGGGAAAAAACAAGCGTCAACGAAAACAGCGAAAGGGTTGTCAGGGAAGTCTCCGCCATCCGCATAACCGTATTCAGGGCATTATCCCATGTCATAAGTTATCCTCGCCTTTACAGTGCTTTAGTCAATTAATCAACAATTCAACACCTGTCAGCCGTGCGGACAGGTGTTGAATCAATTTCAATATTTAAAATCAGTTTGCCGATTCGTCGGTAGGAAGCTCGTTCATATGCGCTATGTAGTAGCGGGCAACAATCTCGTCCATAACAACGGCGTCGCTCTTGCCCTTTTGAAGCTCGTACATTGCATAAACATTGTCCCTTACCTCAACCGCCTTGCCGTTCTTAATCTTGCTCTTGATGTCGGCACGAGCGTCCAGCGCTTTCACGGCTGTTGAACCCGCCTGTAGCACAACCGCTTTGCCCTCAAGATCGGAGAGCTTTTTTATGCCTGAGTTCTTTAAGGTCACGACAACCTGGCGGTTGTTCATATAAGGTTCACTCATATTCATGGCCGCCTTGCGCTCGTCGTCAATGGTCATGCCGTTCCAGATGCAGTCGATGTTGCCATCGTTGAGCTCGTTTTCATTCTGGTTCCAGTCGATAGGCTGGAGCACCAGCTCAACACCCATGCGTTTGCAGACTTCCTTAGCGAGATCAATATCATATCCGATAATATTGCCCTCGTTGTCCTCATACCCCATTGGAGGGAAGGAGGAGTCAAGACCGAGCACCAGTTTGCCCTTTTGCTTAATTTTGTTTAACGAGTCGTCATTGCTTCCTGCAGGGGTAAAGCTGTCGGGTACGGTGGAGGTGTCCTCGCCAAACCATTCCTTTGTGATTTCAGCCAGCTTACCGTCTTTTTTCATTTCCACAAGGATTTTCTGAACCTCGTCGCGAAGCGACTGATCCGCCTTGCGGAAGCCGATGCCGTACTGCTCGTCTGCCAGAGCCTCATCCAAAACCACATATTCCTTTGTGCCCATGCAGCCGCTGAACAGCAACATTGTCATGATTGCCGCGATAAAAAGTGCAATTATTTTTTTCATTTATGCGTCATTCCTTTCAATCGTTTATATCATTGAATATTGTATACTATCTTGGTACCAAAGTAAAGTGCTATCTTGATAGAACGGTGAATTTATTGCAACTTTTTATTGCCGTGATTCGGCTTTACAGAGTATTTTTAGTATGTTAATATATCAATCAGATGAGGTGGTAGAATGCTTTTATATGTAATCAGACACGGCGATCCGATTTATAATCCGGATTCCCTCACCGAAAAGGGCAAAATTCAGGCAGAAGCCCTTGCAAAACGACTGGCGGTTCATGGTTTTGACAGAATTTTTTCTTCCCCGTTATTAAGGGCCCGACAAACGGCACAGCCAACCTGTGATTTGCTGGGGATTACATATACCGTGGAGGATTGGACCAGCGAAGATTTGGCATACTGCGATTTTTCCATGATTATGCCCGACGGCAGCAGGAGATGGTGTTTTGACCAGCAAACCACCCTGCTCAAAAACGACGATACCCTGCAACTGGGCGAAAACTGGCATCAGTGCCCCTGCTTTGCCGGATATGACCTTAAAAAGGGATATGACAGGATTATCGAGGGCTCGGATGACTTTTTGGAACGGCTTGGATACCGGCGCGAGGGCAGTATTTATAAAATCCTCAGATCCAATAATGAGCGGGTGGCGGTGTTTTGTCACCAGGGTTTCGGCCTGACATGGATGTCCCACCTTTTGCAAATCCCGCCGCATATATTCTGGTCAAGCTTTGACATCACCCATACCGGATTTTCAATCTTTCAGTTTTCCAATTATGCCGACGGCTACACATCCCCGAAATGTCTCTGCTTTTCGGATACCTCCCACCTATATAAGGAGGGGCTGGATTTAAAATATAACAATGAAATCGATATATGACGCAAAATCGGGCGCCTGTTGGGGCGCCCGATTTTCAATATTCAATTTGAATTATCCTTGATATTCCTTGAGCGTACAGGTTACCTTGATGGTTTCCTTACCTCCGTCTCGGTCAACACGAATAAGGGTCAGGGTGCATTTGTCGCCCACCTTGAACTTGGAAAGTTCGCTTCTCAAATCGACCCCCGAACGGATGTCGGTATTGTTGAGCTTGGTGATAATATCGCCGACGCGTGCATTTGTTCCCACAAGACACGAGTTTTTATTTATCTCGAGTATCTGCACACCCTCGTAGCCCGGCTGGGTAATATCACGTACCGTAACGCCGAGCACGACACGATTTTTAACATAACCGTATTTTACAAGGTCATCGATGATAACCTTTGCTTCCTTAATTGGAATCGAGAAGCCAAGCCCTTCATAGCCTTGGGCAGCGATTTTTGCGGAGTTCACGCCCACAACCTGACCCTGTGAGTTGATCAGAGGGCCGCCCGAGTTTCCGGGATTAATCGCCGCATCGACCTGCAGGCATTTAATGGCATATCCGGTATCCTCATACACGTCACGTGCAAGGCCTGACACAATGCCCTGGGTTGTAGTCCAGCTAAGACCGCCTGCATTCCCGATTGCGACCACCTTATCGCCCAGTTTGAGTGCCGAGGAATCCCCGAAATCCGGTACCGAGAGTTTTATAGCACCAACCTTAATTACGGCGAGGTCGGTATCCTTGTCGGCGCCGACGACCTCGGCGTTTTCATACACAGTTCCGTCATACGTTTTTACGTCTATTCTCTCATAAGGCTTATACGCTGGAGCCGTGTTCTCGTTGATTACAACATGCCAGTTTGTAATGATGTAACCGTCGGCGCTCATGACAATTCCGGACGCCGCGCCGACCTCCTGCTGCTGTGGTACGCCGTAAAAAGATGAAGTTCTGTCATAAATGGTGATTACAACGGTTGAAGCCAGATTTTTTTCAACTATCGCCGGTGTGCTCAAGCCCTTTGCATCGGGGTCATCCTCCTCGATGCTCAGGGCGGGGGCGTTTTTGTTTATGGTTGTCGATGTGTCGCCGGAGGAAGGATTGCCGGTATTTTTAATGGAATTGTCGCTTAGTGCAATCGCCAACAGGACCGACAGTGTAATGATGGCGCCGGCGCAAATCACGCTTAACGCGGCGATGGCGATTGAAACGCCGCGCTTTTTCTTTTTTGGAGGCTTGGGCGGCATTCCGGGCTGGTTGTTTGGCTGCATATCGGGTTGGGGCATACGCTGCCAATTTCCGTAAGGATTATAGCCGCCTTGTTGATTATATCCGCCGCCTTGGTTGCCATAGGGCTGATAATAGTTTGTGCTGTTCGGCACCTGATTCGGCGTGTTTACTCCGTAATGGTAGGTGGAGTTATTCTGCTGGGTTTGATAGGATGAGCCCTGCGGCGAGTACCACGGTGTTTCGGGGGGCGAGACCGGGGGAGGATTATATTGTTGCGTTTCGCTAACGGCGCTTTCCTGTCCGGACTTCGGCGATTCGCTGTCTGCCGAAGGGGCGGACGATTCGGCGGGGGATTGGGAGACTTCCTCGACAGCATCCTTTTCGCCCTCGATATGCTCCTCCTTTTTCTCGGATTCAGGCTTCAAATAATCGTTTTCGTCAAACCAGTTTGCCATAAGGTTCCATTCCTTTCGGTTTGTAATTTGCGTTTTAAGATTATGCTTGTATTAAACAATCGGGATATTTATATTCTAACCCGATTTTATGTACAAGAATTAAAGAAAAAACCTATATTTTATAAACTTTATTAATAGAATGTAAAAAATCGCAAGGCCTTTTTAATGACCGCCTCCCGCTTCGGGCAGCCAGAATTCAAATTCGCAGAATTCACCCTCAACCGAGCGCACCGATATTTCCCCGTGGTGCAGGGTTATAACGGTTTTGACGATATAAAGTCCGAGTCCCATACCGTTCTTATCGAGGCTGCGCGATTTGTCGCTTTTATAAAACTTTTCAAAGATATGTGGCATCTCATGGGGGGGGAGACCGACTCCGGTATTTCTGACAAGGAAGTAAACCTTTTTATCCTTTCGGGTCACACGCAGGGTGAGGGTGCCGCCCTCGTCAATAAATTTTACCGCATTATCAAGGAGATTATATACCGCTTGCCCCAAAAGGTCAAAGTCCGCCAGAACATCGGCGCGCGGGCAGTCCTCCAGTCCGGTTACCGTGATATTTTTGCTCTCGATACGCTGTTCAAACGAAAGAAGGATGTTGCACACCTGCTCGGTCAGGTCATAATAGACAGGCTTCAGCCTTAGCTCGCCGTTGTCTATCCTTGACAAGTCCAGCATTGATTTTACAAGGCGGGAAAGTCTTTTTACCTCATGGGAAACAATCCTGAGATAGTAATCGTGCTTTTCGGCGGGGATGGTGCCATCCAGAATCCCGTCAATAAAGCCCGCAATGGTGGTCATTGGGGTTTTGAGCTCGTGCGAAACATTAGCGATAAAGCTTCGGCGCATGCCCTCGACCGAGGACAGTGATATTGCCATATTGTTTAGAGATGAAGCAAGCTCAGCAACCTCATCCTTGCCGTGGACCGAAATTCGCCGGCTGAAATCCCCGACTCCGAAGCTGCGTGCCGCCGCCGCCATCTGGCGAAGGGGGCGGACCATTCTGAAGGTCATTATATACACGGCGACAAATGTTAGGGTCATAACTCCTAGCGCCGAAAGGAAAAACACCTGCAGATTATTCATAAGGTATTTGCTTAGTCCCTCTGCCGAGGTTGAAGCGAAGACATAGCCTATTACCTGTCCGTTTTGAAGAGCGATGGGTATGCCGACGGTGTATTGACGTTTTTTATATACCCCCTCCAGCAGTCCCACCTCAAAATAATCCCCGGAGGACAGCTTTTTCATAACGGTCTCGGGAATCGTAATATTTGAAAGAAGCCCCTCCGCATTATCCGAGCAGAGGAGCACCCGCCCGTCAGTGCCGGTTATGAAAATATAGGAATCGATTGTTTCGGCCATGAGACTGAGATAGGGGTAAAGCGATGTTACACTATCGCCGCGGATAACATAGCTTGCTGTTATTTTCGCGAGGTTGCTGGTGTTTTCTTTAAGCAGCGCCTGCTTTTCGGAGACCCAGTAGCGGGTGGAAAGCAGAAGCTGCATCCCGCCCATTGCGGCAAAGCTGACGACGATTATGATTGACAAAACCGAAAAATATTTTGTGAAAATGCTTTTAAACACGCCGTCACCTCCAACAAAATGTGCGGGATATGCCAGCAATTATATGCTGGCATATATTACTGAACTTCAATTAAAATCAGTAATCCGACATCCGTGCTTGATGCGCCGTTACTCGAAGTTGTCGTGCACCTCGAATTTGTAACCCACGCCCCAGACGGTTTTCAAAGTCCATTTGTCGGAAATACCGTCCAGCTTTTCTCTGAGCCTTTTTACATGAACGTCAACCGTACGGCTGTCGCCGTAATACTCAAAACCCCACACCTCGTCAAGAAGCTGGTCGCGCGTGTACACTCTGTTGGGATTGCTGGCGAGATGGTAAATAAGCTCCATCTCCTTCGGCGGCGTGTCAATCTGTTTACCGCAGACGCGAAGCTCATAGTTTTCCATGTTTATGTAAAGGTTTTCAAACTGGACTATCTTTGATTTTTGCTGTGATTTTCCGCTACGCCGGAGCACCGCCTTGACTCGAGCCACAACCTCTTTAGCCTCGAAGGGCTTCACCACATAGTCATCGGCGCCCAGTTCCAGCCCGAGAACCTTGTCAAACACCTCGCCCTTGGCCGTGAGCATTATAATTGGACATGATGATTTTTTCCGTATCTCTCGGCAGACCTGCCACCCGTCAAGAACCGGCATCATAATATCCAGCAGGATGAGATCGGGTTTTTCGCGGTCAAACATCTCAAGAGCCTTGGTTCCGTTCTGGGCAATGACGACTTCATAATCCTCTTTTTCGAGATACAGACGGAGAAGCTCACAAATGTTACTGTCGTCATCAACCACCATGATTTTGCCACAGGACATGATTTCATTCCCCCCTATCGGGTTATTTTTATATCCTATCTTATAATGATACCAGACTTTTAAAGGTATTTATGAACAGTGTTTAAATGATTTTTGCACAAATTGTAATATGCGATAACAAAAGTTAAATAAAAATTTTTTAACCTTTCAGTCCATAACAAATACCTTTTTGAGTAAGGGCTGGGCGCCGGTTTCGGGATCCATCTCCATAACCATGACATCCTTCATATACTCGTTCCATCTCTTTACCACAGGGCTTTCGGCCTGTACCCTTGCGGCATATTCGACTCCTTTTTCACATTCATAATATCCGAAAAGGGTTGTGCCTGAATTCCAGATGGTATAGTTCCCGATTCCTGCCTTTTTGAGTACATCAATCAATTCCGGCCAGATTTCATCATGCCGTTTTATATACTCGTCAAGTTTGCCCTCCAGTACCCGCGCTTGCCACGCGTATCGTTCCATTTTTCAGCCGCCTCTCTTTCAATTTTTCAACCGCTATTATACCAGAAAGGATTGAAAATTGAAATGATATCGGGTTTTTAGCGCAGGACGTATTGGCTGATAACCCGGCTTATCGCGGCTATATCCGCATTGCCCACAAATTCGAACTTAACCTTGCCCAGCCCGCTGAAATAAAGCTCCAGCTCGCTGTCAAGGTCAAAAACGCCGGCACTCTCGATGGAATATACCTGAATTTTACTGTAGGGCAGCGAGGTGTAATCCTTTTTCTTTCCTGTTATCCCCTGGACATTGATCGCAATAATGCGCTTTGTGGTAAAGGTGACGCTGTCCCTGATTCCCTGAAAACAGGCTATTATCTGTTCGCCCTCGATAAATAGCGGCTGTAGCACCGGCATAACGTTATTAAACGGTACCGGTCTGAGCTTGAAAAAACCGCCGTTTTGAAAATCGATCATGTTATTTCCTCCTGAACGTATAATTTGATAATATTATTATTCAATAATCTTAACCGCCTTATTCGCATTGATAACCGAGTCCAGCGCGAACGAATAAAGCAGGCATTCCCGCACCGGCATTCCGAGGGTTCGTTCAAGCGCCCTTGCATAGATGCCAAGCTGCTCTTTGTATCGGTCGATCAGTATGTCGCCTGTTTTCACATGGTCGGTTTTATAGTCAATCACGACCAGCCCGCCGTTTTCGACAAGTACACAGTCGGCAATACCCTGAATGATGACGACTTCCTCAGAGGCAACCCCTGCCTTTTGAGCTAACAATTCCGTGGCGGGGATATCTATTGTAAAATGGAATTCCCTGTATGCCCTGTCGGCACTTTTGATACGGGCGTACAGCTCGCTTTCAAAGAAGCACTTCACCTTTGCGACAGGAATTACCCGCCCCTGCTCTCGGGTAAGGTATCCTTTTTCGACCAGTCGGCTTATCTCGCCCCGGACATCCGAGGCGGCGGCAGAATAATCCGCAAACTGCATAAAGGTATGCAATGCGGTTCCGCGCTCGGCAGGAGTGAGTCCGCTCTCGCTGAGAAAGGCGGGGCGGGAGTTTGCGACATTTTCACGCCGCACCGTACCGTGTGACAGCTCGGACGCCGCCAGTTTGGCGGGCAGCATGCTGAATTCTCGATAGGGATAGGCATATGAAATCCTCTGTTTTATTATATCCGCAAATTCCATGTCGGGATTTACCGCCTGTTCCTCATATGTTTCAGGAGGTTCGGGAGGCGGGGAACGGAGAACATCAATATGCCATGAATGGTCTGCCGGATAGATGGGAATACAATCGTCACCGGCAAGCGAGCGAAGATGCCCACCGGATGGATGGCGCAGGGCAGCAGATAATATCCAGTCGCACATCCCTGTTGCATTAAGTACGGCGTGGGATGGCAGGGTATCCTCCTCTCCTATCAGGGCGGCAAGTGAGGCAAGCCGCTTTTCGGGGAATCTCATGGTCATAACCATAATGAGCTTTTCCTTTGCCCTTGTCATGGCAACATATAAAACCCGCATCTCTTCCGCCAGCTCGCTTTTCGAGATAGCTAGCGACACTGCAATACGGGGCAGGGTGTTCCATTGTGTCAGGGTTTCGGGGTCGCGCCTCTTGAAGCCCACCCCCATATCGGAGTGGATCAGCAGATTGTCTGTGGAAGACTGGCGGTTAAATCTACGTCCCATGCCGGCAATGAACAAAAAGGGGAACTCAAGTCCCTTTGAATGATGGATACTCATTATGCGAACCGCGTCCTCGGCGCCGAAGGCGGGGGCTTCGATATCGTTACCCTGCCGTTCGGCGCGGTCAAGCATGCGGACAAAAGCCGAAAGTCCGCGAAACCCGTTTTGCTCAAATCGGCGGGCGGTATCATGTAAAAGCCGGAGATTGGCAACACGCTGCGCCCCGTGCCGCATTGCCGCTGCCACCGAGGTCAGGGCGGTATCCTCATATATTCTGTGTATCAGACGGTCGGTTGGCAGGGTGACAGCCAGCAGCCGCCAGGCATCAAGCTGGTTCAAAAATGCCGCTATCCTGCTTTTCAGATAAGCGTCATCCCCGCTTTTCCCATACCTGCGAAGGGCGGTATAAAGTCTGCCTTCAGGGTGGTGCAGCCGTATCTTTGTCAAATCGTCGGGCGAGAAGCCGAAGACGGGTGAGATTAGAACTGCAAGTAAGGGGATATCCTGAATGGGGTTGTCGATAACATGCAGCAGGGCCACCGCCGACGCAATCTCGGCAGAGGCAAAAAATCCGCCCGCTGCCTCGGTCCATGACGGAATTCCGCAGCGTGACAATTCGTCTGCATAGTTTTTTGCATGGGCGCTTTTGCTGCGAAGCAGGATACAGAAATCCCCGAATCGTGCCGGACGGAGTTCCCCGTTTTCTGTGACCTTCAGGGTATTCATTATCTCGCGTATACGGGCGGCAATCACCCGAGCCTCCGCCGCGTCACTGTCGTCATTCTGTTCGCGGGTATCTCCATCGATAATAAGCAATTCGGTCTGGTATCCTTCCGCCGCTTCATATTTTGCAGACGCCTTAAGCTCTTCCCGCTCATCATAATTCATTCCGCAGACACTTTTTGTCATTAACTGACGAAAAACAAAATTTACCGCATCGGTGATCTCGAGACGGCTTCGGAAATTATTTCCGAGGGTGATCGTAGCGGGATAATTGATACCGTCAAAAGGCTGATAGGTGTCGCGCCGCCTGAGGAATATATCGGGCATTGCCTGCCTGAAACCGTATATGCTCTGCTTGACATCGCCTACCATAAACAGGTTGCTCTCATTCCGCGACAAGGCGCGGAAAAGGGCGTCCTGGGCGGCGTTGGTGTCCTGATATTCGTCCACCAGCACCTCGTCAAACCGACTCGAAAGCTCGGCGGACAGCGACGTTTTGTTTCCGTCCTCGTCCACAAGCAGCCTGAGCGCCATATGCTCAAGATCGTTGTAGTCAACAAGTCCGCGCGCGAGCTTCTTTTCGGCATACCGTTTGCCGAACCGCCCAACTGCATCGAACAGTACATCCGCCAGCACCGACAGGGCGTTGATGTCCTCGCGGCATTCGGCATCATCCCCGCAGAAAAGAGGGGGAAGCTTTTCTTTTATATCCTTTTTTGCCTTATCACGCAGAGTCTTGACGCGTTCCTTTCGCGCTTGGTCCCCGTAATTTCTAAGCTGGGGAAGTGTGCCGAAGGCAAGCCCCTGTGCGTATATTATTGCCTCGTCCCATCTAAGAGAAGACATTCGGCTTGCGGCGTTTTCCAGCATGGCGTGCTCGGTACGAAGGAAGTCGGCGTATTTTTCCGCCATAACCGGCTCTTCCTCGGCAAGGGCAAGCGCCCGCCCAACCAGTGACGTCGCGCCTTTCAGTATGTCGCCCGCCTTATCCAAAACCATCCTTCCCCAAGAGGTCTGTCCCGCAGGCAGGTCGATTGCATAATAACCCTGTTTTTCGGCAAGCCATTTTTCGGGATAAGGGTGGGACTGCATAAAGGTATGTATTTTTTGTATTGCGTCAAACAGAATGCGGTCATCCTTGCCCGGGCTAAGCAATTCGGTAAGCTCTATAAATTCGGGGGAGTTTTCTTGGTAAAGTTCTTCAACGATTTCATTAAGGGCTTCATCGGCCATCTGGGCGGTCTCTGCCGTTTCGGCAACGCGAAACTGGGGAGGCAGTTCCAATAGGTGAAAATGCTCCCTGATAAGGGAGGAGCAAAAGCCGTGAACCGTACTTATATTAGCCCGCGCGACCAGCATTTGCTGGCGGAGAAGGCGTAGGTCGTCGGGTTTTTGGGCAATCCGCTCGGACAGGGCGGCGGCAAGTCTTTGCTTCATTTCGGAAGCTGCGGCATTTGTAAATGTTACAACAAGCAGACGGTCGATATCCACCGGATTTTCGGCATCGGTTACAAGCCCGATGACCCGCTCCACCAGAACCGAGGTCTTGCCCGAACCGGCGGCCGCCGAAACCAGCACGGTACCGCCGCGGGTTTCGATGCATTGTAGCTGTTCGTCCGTCCACTTTTTTGCCATACGTCTGTCCTCCTTTTCACCGATTATGATTGGAAATTATTATATCTCAAATACTATCGGCTATTTTACCGGCAACCCGAAGCCGCGCAGTAAACTGCGGGCGTGTTCCACCTGTTCGGATTCGGGCGGCTGGGTGTCCCCGAGGGTATAGGGCTTTCCGAGTTGCTCCCATTTAAATTCACCCATTTTATGAAAGGGAAGAAGCTCGACACGCTCAATGCAGGAATAGTGGGCAAGAAGCTCGCCAAGAGCTTTTAGCTGTTTATCGTCCATGGTAAGCCCCGGTACAAGGACATGCCGTATCCATATCGGTTTTCTCATGTTTTCACACGCCTCCAGCATCTCCAGCGTGTTGTTAATGCTGTGTCCGGTTATCTTGCGGAAGAGGGCGTCGTCCGCGGCCTTTATGTCCAAAAGCAACATGTCGGCAAGCTCAACCGCCCTGCGGCATATCAGAAGCGAAACGCCGCCCGAGGTATCGACTGCGGTGTGAAGACCATGCTGCTTGCAGCCTTCCAAAATTGACGCCGCAAAATCGGCCTGCATCAGAGGTTCGCCGCCCGACAGGGTTACCCCGCCGTTTTTTATAAAATTTTTGTATCTAAGAATATCCTTTACGACATCGACAGAGCCAATTTCCTGACCACTCTTTATACACCATGAGTCGGGGTTGTGACAGTACAGGCAGCGCAGAGGACAACCCTGAAGGAAAAGGACATACCTGATACCCGGTCCGTCCAGGGTTCCGAAGCTTTCAACCGAATGTATTCTTCCCATCACGTTTTTCAGATTAATCCCCCCGAAAATGGCAGTTAATCAAAATCATTAATATACATTTATATATTTTACCAGATAATTCTACAAAGAAAAAGATTTAAATGCAAAAAGCATCCCCGCTAATTTTACACTGACTGAATATTGACATAGGTGTAATAATTGAGTGCAAGCGAGGGGCGCGTAGTTTTTAAGATTTATATTCAAGTTAGGCTAAAACTTTTTTAAGGGAACGCATAAACGCGTTCCCTTAAAAATCAGCAGGATAAATCTAAAAAGCGGTCAAAAACGAGTATGGTAGGTGCGGTTGATGACATCAAGCTGCTGTTCGCGGGTCAGTTTTACAAAGTTTACTGCGTATCCCGACACCCGTATGGTAAGCTGGGGATAAAGCTCGGGATGCTCCATTGCATCCATAAGCACCTCGCGATTCAGTACATTTACATTTATATGATGTCCGGCCTCCTCAAAATATCCGTCCATCATATTGACAAGATTGTCTGCCATCTCCTCCTTGCCTCGTCCGAGGGCGCTCGGGACAATCGAAAAGGTGTAGCTGATTCCGTCCTCGCTGAAATCATAGGGCAGCTTGGCAACCGACATCATGGAGGCAATACTTCCGTGACTGTCGCGTCCGTGCATCGGGTTAGCACCCGGGGCGAAGGGCTCGCCCGCCTTGCGTCCGTCGGGAGTCGAGCCGGTTTTTTTGCCGTACACGACGTTGGATGTTATTGTGAGGATGGAAAGGGTATGCACGGCATCACGATAAGTCGGGCATTTTCTCAACTTATCCATAAAGGATTTAACAACCTCGACTGCGATATCGTCGACGCGCGGGTCGTTGTTTCCGAACTTCGGGAAGTCGCCTTCAATCTGGAAGTCCACCGCAAGACCGGTTTCATCCCGAATCGGTCTGACCTTTGCGTATCTAATGGCCGAAAGCGAATCGGCAACCACCGACAAGCCTGCTATGCCGCACGCCATTGTGCGGATGGGCTCGTCGTCATGCAATGCCATCTGCAACTTTTCATAGCTGTATTTATCGTGCATATAATGAATTACATTGAGGGTGTTGACATACAATGACGCCAGCCAGTCGAGAATTTTATCGAAACGGCGCTTGACATCGTCATAGTCAAGATACTTGCCGCGGCAGGCGAGAAATTCCGGCCCGATCTGATCTCCGCTCTTTTCATCGCGACCGCCGTTGATGGCATAAAGCAGCGCCTTGGCGAGATTGGCTCGGGCGCCGAAGAACTGGAGCTGCTTACCCACCCTCATGGCCGATACGCAGCAGGCTATACCGTAGTCGTCACCAAACTTTTTGCGCATAAGCTCGTCGCTTTCATATTGAATCGAACAGGTATCGATAGACATTTTCGCGCAGTATTTTTTAAACGGCTCGGGCAAGCGGGGGCTCCATATAACCGTCATATTGGGCTCGGGGGCGGGACCGAGGTTTGTCAGGGTGTGCAGGAAGCGGTAGGACATCTTGGTGACCATATGCCGCCCGTCGGTGCCAAGCCCCGCAATTGACTCGGTCACCCATGTGGGGTCACCGCTGAACAACTCATCATATGCGGGGGTGCGAAGGAAGCGCACAAGCCGCAGTTTCATTACAAAGTGGTCGACTAACTCCTGTATTTCGCTTTCGGTATATCGACCTTCCTCAAGGTCACGCTGGGCATAGATATCCAGGAATGTGGAAGCGCGCCCGAGTGACATGGCGGCGCCGTTTTGCTCCTTGATTGCCCCCAGATAGGCGAAATACAGCCACTGGATAGCCTCCTTGGTATCGTTTGCGGGTCTGGAAATATCAAAGCCATAGGACTCTGCCATTCTTTTCAGGGCTTCGAGGGCGCGGATCTGTTCAGCAAGCTCTTCCCGGAGCTGGATGACCTTTGCGTCCATTACGTTGTATACGGCGTCCCGATGAGAGCGCTTTTTTTGTTCAATCAGATAATCTACGCCGTAAAGGGGAACCCGCCTGTAATCCCCGATGATACGTCCGCGCCCATACGCATCGGGCAGACCTGTTATGATTCCCGTCTTTCTCGCGGCGCGCATTTCGGGCGTATATACATCAAAAACCCCGTCGTTATGGGTTTTACGATATTTAAAAACCCGGGCGATCTCGGGTTCCATCTCTCGGTTATATGCCTCAAGTGAATTATAAACCATCCTGATGCCGCCGAACGGCATTATGGCGCGGACAAGAGGCTTTGCGGTCTGAAGCCCGACAATCTGTTCAAGCTGCTTGTCTATATATCCGGGGGGGTAGGCATCGATATCCGAGATGGTGTGTGTATCGATGTCATAAATGCCGCCGCGGTCATGTTCCTCCTTCATAAGCGCCTTGACCTGTCCCCAAAGCTTTTCTGTCCTGTCTGTGGGCGGTGCGAGAAACGATTCGTCTCCGTCATAGGGTGTATAGTTACGGACAATAAAATCCCGGACATCAACAAATTTCTGCCATGCTCCCGGCTTAAATTCCGCCATACGCGAACATCTCCTTCCCAAGATTTCAAGGTAGTTTCGCTTTAAACTATCTTAGCTTATATTATAACAAAGCTGCTTGTTTTATACAATGTTTCGATAAACAAATAAAATATACTAAACCAGTATAGTTTTGTGAAATATAATGAACGGAAAGGCTCAGTAAATTAAAGACTCTCTGTCATCAACAAGCACCAATCGGTCTGCCGCGGAATATCCTGTAAGAGTGACAAGTATACGGGAGGGATTGTAATGTTGGATATGAGGACGCCGATCCGATTCTTTATGGGCACAAATACCGCGTCCGGCTTTTTCGGATTCCTTGACGACTTCTATGACGTCAGTGACGGTTGGCGGGCATTTTTGCTCAAGGGTGGTCCCGGTTCGGGCAAAACCCATCTTCTGGGTCGGGTGTATGCGTTCATGGCGGCAGGCGGAAACGAAATTCAGGCAATCGTTTGTCCGTCCGATCCGAATAAGCTGGACGGTTTGGTTTTTCCTGAGATAAAGGCATGTATACTTGATGCCAGCGCCCCCCACACGATTGAACCCAAATGCTGGGGTGCGGTTGAACAGATTGTAAACCTGAGCGCATGTATGAAAATAGATATGCTTTATAGCCGTGCAACCGAAATCACAGAAGCGCTTTCAGGCTGCCATACGCTTGATGCCCGCCGCCGGAGGTTTATCGGGGCGGCGGCCTCCCTGCTGAATGAATCCTGCAGGATTGCGCTTGACAGCACCGATCTTGCCAAAATTCAGCGCAGCGCGGCCCGTATCGCTGCGCGTGAATTCGGTATGAGCAGTGAACTACCTGGGAAGGAGATACGGCGGTTCCTGTCGGCGATAACGCCCGAAGGGGTTATGGTTTTTCACCAAACCCTGCAATCCCTCTGCCCGCGCATTTATTCGATTGAGGATGAGCACGGTGCCTCGTCGCGCGTACTTCTGGATGAACTGAGAAAACGCGCCCTTGACGCGGGACATAATGTCATCTGCTGTTATTGCCCGATATCACCGGATGACAAGCCCGAACACCTGCTGCTTCCGTCCATAGGTATCGGGTTTACAACATCCAACCAGTGGCACAAGGCTGATTTCCCTGTTTTCCGCCGCATACATGCGGCGAGGTTTACCGACGCCGAACGACTCAGACAACGCCGTCAACTGTTATCCTTCAACCGAAGGGCGGCGCGGGAGCTTATTAATGAAGCGGTGGGTATTTCGGCTGAAATCCTGTCAGCCCGCGAAACCGTCGAGCTGTTTTACACCGACGCAATGGATTATGAGGGCATAGATATGCTGACCGACTGGGTGATAAGCGAGTTGGAGAATATTATCGATAATCATACCGGGTAAACGCGGTTCAGAAAAGATTACCGTCCGGCCCGCGAACAGAAACCTCTCCCGCCTTGACACCGATTGGTCCGTTTCCGCTGTCAACCAGCAGACTGCCGTCCTCGGCAATTCCGACAGCCAATCCCTTTCGCTGAAGCCTGCCGTCGGGGGAAAGCACAGATACCTCACGTCCGACGGTTATACAAAGTTTTTCATATTGAGATTTTAGCGCTGAAAACCCGTCCTGATTCAATATCTGCCATAGAGGTTCAAGTTTATTGATGATCGAAGCGACAAGATGCTCCATATCCGGTGCCCGTCCGGATACCATATAAACAGAACCGGCATTGGGCAGTCCTCTTTTTTTAAATTCCTCGCCTGTTTGAAGCAGGTTGATCCCGATGCCTGCCACGGCATAGCCACCGTGCGGCAGCAAACAATTTTCACACAATATGCCACAAATCTTGAGGTCCCGGCATATGATATCATTGGGCCACTTAATTTGATAATAACGGCCGGTAAGCATACATAACGCTTGTGAAACGGCGATTCCGCAGATAAGGGGCAACAAAGCCGCACTGTACGAGGGCTTGAAAAGCAGCGACATTGAAAGAGAACGGCCCGCATCGGCATGCCACACTCTGCCCAGCCGCCCCCGCCCCGATGTCTGGTATCCTGTCCAGCACAGGGTGCCGTGCGGTAGTTTAGCTCCGTTTTCCTTAAGCCATGTGTTTGTTGAACCGACCGATTCAAAATAGTATGCGGGTTTACCCAGTTCCCGGGCGGTTAAGCCCTTAATCTCCCTGATTTGATGGTTCATAATTGTAGCTCCGTAATATTTGCCGCAATCCCTGCATCCGTGATATCGATAAAACCATAGGTCGGGGTGCCATAGGCAAGACTGCCGGGATTCATGATATAAAGCCCGTCATGATAAGCCCAGACCGGATTGTGGGTGTGCCCGAACAGAAGGATATCCGCCTTTCGTTCGCGGGCGGCGCAAACAACCTGGTAAATCCCCATCTTCACATTATAGCGGTGCCCGTGTGTATAAAAAATCCTAGGACCTGCTGTTTCCTCCATGCCGGAATCCGGCAGAAGGGCGGAATAGCCGAAATCCCCGTTGCCGCAAACCATCCTAAACTGACGGTTTGGGAATTCCTCCGCGATTGAAAGGGCTTCCCGAGCCCCGTCGCCGAGGTGAAATATCAGCTCTGCTTCGGGCTGGGTTGAAATCGTCTGGCGCAAAGCGTATTCATTGCCGTGCGTATCTGAAACAACAAGAATTCGCATATCCCGAGATCCCTTCATATTTAAAATTTATTTTTCATAAGTATATCACAGAAACCTTCTGTGTGGAAAGGGTTGATAAATAATGAGTGATAACAAGCCTACCCCCGAACAGCTTCAGACACTATTGCAATATGCCAGCAAAAGGCTTGGTATAAGTCCCGAAGAACTGGCGTCAACCGTTGACGGTAATATGGCGCAAAAACTATCCTCAAAGCTTTCGGCAGTTGATGCCGCCAGGTTTCAAGAGGTGGTCAGTGACAAAGATAAACTGGAAAAGATGCTCAGAACCCCCCAGGCACAGCAGTTGATTGAAAAGCTACTTGGCAGAAAGATATAATCTGGATTTTAACGTGTACCGAAAGAGCGGTGAAGGATATTGGATGATTTGGCTCAAAAGCTCAGTGAATTGTTGAGTTCACCCGACGGCTTACAAAAACTACAGTCAGCCGCGGCTTCGCTTGGTATTGGAAACCAGTCTGCTGTCGACGACCCGCCTGCTGCGGCAAATCCGCCTGCAGCGGGCAATCCGGATTTGTCTCCCGTTTCCGCCGCCCTGCCCTATCCGGACGCCGGGGGCGGCGATTATGAGGCCATTTCAAAGCTGCTGCCGCTTGTTTCCAGATTCAAACAGGACAATCAGGACACCATGCTTCTCAAGGCGCTTCGCCCCTATCTGCAGGACGAGCGCCGCCACAGGCTGGACGATACCCTGAAGATTATGCAGATGCTTAAGGTGCTGCCGCTTTTAAAAGATAAAGGAATATTTTAATGACGCAGTTTATTTATGTTCTATAACAGAGGAGAATTGCCATGATGGATGAAAATATGCTGCGTATGCAAAGGGAGGCTGTCGAAAGGGTTCGCCAGATGCAGGAGCGCGCACGCAAATATGTGGAGAACGATGGGCATTTCAAAGAGGAAAAGCAGCAAGCAGACCAGGATAAGACTTTGGCAGAAGGCTTAAAACCCGATTTGCCTGAAAACAAGCTGTCTGCCGAAAAACCGGGTTTGATAAAGAAAAAAAGCCCGTCGTTTCTCGACGGACTTTGGGAAGACAGCGAGCAGCTTTTCCTTTTGATGCTGGCGGTACTTCTTGTGAGAAACGACGCCCCAATTGAACTGGTTCTGGCATTGCTGTATATAGCCATGTAGCCACGGTTATTCAAAGAGCGCGACTGTGTCTTTACCGTCCTTTTTTGCCTTGTATAGAGCCTTGTCCGCGTTGGCGTACAGTTCGTCATAGGTGACTCCGTGAGACGGGTAAAGGGCAATCCCGATGCTCACGGTTACGGACAAGCCGTCATCGTATTGTGAGTAAAGGTTTTGAATAACCCGGTTTACCTCTACAGCCTTCCCGGTAGCCATGTCGGGGGCTGAAATGTTCTTAAAAAAGAATACAAACTCATCCCCGCCGACACGCCCCAATATATCGGTTGAGCGGAAAAGGGTTTGAACCGTATCCGAAATCTTTGCCAAAAGATTGTCGCCATACAGGTGGCCGTGGGTATCATTTATTTTTTTGAAATCGTCAATATCCATAATCAGCATAGCATGTTGGCCGGAAAGACCCTCGCCTGTTTCCAAAAAGGCAGTTATATGACTTTTTGTTGCCCTGTGATTATAAAGCTTGGACAGCGAGTCGCGTTCCGCGAGATACTGCATCTCGACTTCCCTTTTTTTACGGTTTTCAATACTTTTTATGGTACATAGGCTCATAATGTCGCCGGAATCGGGGTCACGAAGCAGGTTTGAGGTACATTTAATCCACATAAAAGGCTTTCCGAGCTCGGCCCGCCTGCATTCCAACGAAACACAGGTTTGCCCGTTTTCAAAGCAGGCGATCAGGCTTGTTCGGGAAAGTCCATCGCGCAGCCTTTCGGAATCGTCCGGGTGCAGCCACTTTGCGGTAACCAGCGACAGCATGTCGGTATATGAAGGTGATGGGGTTAGACCGAAACGCTTCTGCCAGTCCTCGTGCCCCTTGAGGATTATGTCTTTGGTCACGTTTATTTTATAAATATACTTTGCGCTTTTCAGGACTGCCTGGTGATAGCGGCATTCTCTCAGCAGTCTGCGCTCTTTCTCGCGTTGTCTTGTAATATTCCTTATGATTCCGAGTGCATGAGAGATACGCATCCCGTCCTCGTACAGGGTTGAAACCATTACGTCACACCAGAAGTAATTCCTGTTTTTACCGCTTAGCTGGATAATCATATGGGTGACAGGCTTTCCGTTTTTGACATCCTCTATTGCTCGGGTGAACCTTTTTGCCGAACTGGGGTTTAAAAGACCTTTTTGGACCAGGATTTCGGGGTCACATTCAATAGATGTTGGAATCCCGTATTTTTCGGAAGCCGTTTTGGAGAAATAAATCCGATTGGTCTCAATATCATAGTCGAATAATATGTAGCCAAGCCGTTCGAGCACAATGCGGTAATACGCCTCGCTGACAGGAGCAAGGTTTATTGTTGTTTTAAAATCACATACATAAAGAAGACTGCCGCAGAACCTTTCAACACCGTCGGTCTGAACCTGAAGACAGCCCTGAAGCAAAACCCATGACAGACTGCCGTTTTTTTTATATATTCTGTAGGCATAGTGCACCTTGCCGCATATTTCAAGCTGTCTGCGGACGGCCGACTGGACGGCATACCTGTCGTCCGCCGTTAGAAAGGCGGGGGAAGTCCTCCCGAAGCTTTCAATCCATTCGGCTTCGGTATACCCCAACATATCAAGACATTCGGCGCTTATGTAGTAAATCGAAAAATTATCATCCGTATCAGTGACAATAATTCCGCCGTTGATACTGCTATGTATCGCGCTCATTGTTTTGGAGTCGACATGATTTTGACAAGCCAGGTTACCGCTAATTTGCATTGAATTCATACCAGGTACACCTCTTAAAATTTGACCGCTCAAGGCGGCGGATTGGTGCCTTTGTCGGACGGAAACTATGATGAAAGACATCTATAAAACGCCGTATACGCATTATAAGGGATCTTGGGAAATTTAAAGAAAGATAAGTATTATCTTGTATATAGGTGTATTATAGTATAATAGTATAAATATTTTAATATTTTGTCAATAGTTGGGCTTATAACCGTATAAATAACAGCTTTTTGCGGTATAACCAAGAGTAGGATCCTGATATTCTGATGGTAGAACCATGAAATTTTATCTTGACAAACTATAAGCCACTCTATATAATATTGGGCGTGACACTTGAGGTGAATTATGCTTATAAATCTCAAAGAGTTGTTTACGGGCAAGAGGGAAACCCTCTCCCTTGACTGCGCATTAGATTTTTCTAATCTTGAGTATCAAGGGAACCATCCATTCGCACAGCCGGTTCGGGTGAGCGGGGAGGTATCGGCCGACGCAGATGTTGTCATTCTGCGTGCCGTCGCCGATTTTGTCTATGACAGTGCCTGCGATCGTTGCCTTGCTGAAATCCATCGCCAGATGCGTCTGCCGATTGACCGTGTGCTGGTGACGTCACTTACCGACGAGGACGATGAGTTCGTCCTGGTCGATAATTACCAGCTTGCTTTGGATGAGCTGGTTTTGGAGGAGCTGATTCTCAGCCTTCCCACTAAAAACCTCTGTCGGGAGGATTGCCGCGGCATCTGTCCGATATGCGGCAAGGATATTAACATGGGGCTTTGCGGTTGCCGCAACCATTCGACCGATCCCCGTTTGGCGGTTCTTGAACAATTAACAGATCAAACTGATTAGTATTAAGGAGGTGCTGACCATGGCGGTACCCAAGAGAAAATTATCGAAAGCCAGGCGCGATAAAAGACGTTCCAATATATGGAGACTTGATGCTCCCGCGCTTATGAAATGCCCGCATTGCGGCGAGTATAAGCGCACGCACCGTCTTTGCGGAAACTGCGGCTATTACGACGGCAAGATGATTGTTAAGAAGAAAGCTTAAATGTCAGGTGCTCTTCTTAACTCGGTGTTTCCGAATAATTTAGAGAGGGAGAAATCCTTCTCTATTTTTGTTTAAGTGCAATTATAATGGTAATGAGCAAAAGGAGGTTGGTCCGTATGGGTGTCATGATAACCGGGGTACAAGCCGGAAGCCCGGCGGCACGTCGGGGAATAATGCCGGGTGATATGCTTTTACGCGTAAACCGTCATGATATAATGGATGTGCTGGACTACAGGTTTTACATGACCGAGCCGCGGCTCAGCCTCGATATCGAAAGGGACGGAAAGATAAAAACCGTCCGTATTCTAAAGTCTCCCGACGAGGATGCGGGTCTTGAGTTTGAGACCTATCTTATGGATAAGCAGCACACATGCCGCAACCGTTGCATATTCTGCTTTATAGACCAATTGCCGTCGGGGATGCGTCAAACCCTGTATTTCAAGGATGACGATAGTCGGATGTCCTTTCTGTTCGGCAATTACATCACTCTGACCAATCTGACCGAACATGAAATCGAACGTATAATAAAGATGCATATAAGCCCGATTAATATCTCTGTTCACACAACAAATCCCGAGCTCAGATGCAGTATGATGACAAATCGCTTTGCCGGCGAGCGGCTTTCGGCCCTGCGGCGGTTTGCCGACGCCGGTATTCGCATCAACTGTCAGCTTGTCCTGTGCCCCGGCATAAATGACGGTCAGGAGCTCGATCGTACCATGAAAGATATTGCCGAGCTTGCCCCTGCGGTTGAAAGCGTCGCGGGGGTGCCGGTCGGTCTGACCCGATACCGCGAGGGGCTATATCCCCTGCGCTCGTATACAAGGGATGAAGCTGCCGCGGTGATAGACCAGATGGAAAGCATGGGCGAGGGTATGCTGAAAAAATACGGCAGACGTATATTCTACCCCGCCGACGAGTTTTATCTAAAGGCCGGACGACCGCTGCCCGACGAGGAGTTTTACGGAGATTTCTCTCAGCTTGAAAACGGCGTTGGGCTGATGACACTGCTTGAATCACAGTTTGCGGAGGCGTTGGAAAACTGCCGGAATACCCCGCGTGGGAGTCATATCACCCTTGCCACCGGAACGGCTGCCCAATCCTTTATCCGCAATCTTGTGGAAAGGGCGCGGCAAAGGTGGAATCGGATTAATGTTGAGGTAGTCGCTATAGAAAACAACCTTTTCGGGGATACAATCAATGTCGCCGGACTTGTTACCGGACACGATTTGATTGACCAGCTGAAAGACAGGCGGCTTGGAAATATTCTTCTTATTCCTTCGGTTATGCTTCGACGTGAAGGAGATTTATTTCTCGATGATGTTTCGGTCGGAGACGTGGAAGCCGCGCTTGATATTCAGGTGATACCGGTGCCAAACGACGGAGAATCCCTTCTGAATGCCTTGATGAGATAATATATTATATATGAACGGATATATGTTAGTTATGGGACGGTATCTACAAGCCAAAAATAGGTTGTAAACCCGATGTGTTCAGGTTATACTGTTGATGTAAAATAAAAGGATGGGTGAAGGACGATGGCGCAATCTGTTGTTGCATTAGTGGGCCGACCGAATGTAGGGAAATCGACCCTTTTTAATAAACTGATTGGTCAGCGGCTTTCAATTGTCGAGGATACCCCGGGGGTTACGCGTGACCGAATTTTTGCCAGGTGCGAATGGTCGGGCCATCAGTTTATGCTCGCGGACACCGGGGGGATCGAGCCATACTCCGACGATATAATTCTATCCCAGATGCGGCATCAGGCACAGCTGGCAATAGAGCAGGCGGATGTTATTGTTCTTGTCACCGATATCAAGTCGGGTGTGACCGCCAACGATATGGATGTCGCGACAATGCTGCAAAAAAGCGGCAAGCCGATTATACTCTGCGTCAACAAGGTGGATAACGTCGGGGACCTGCCCGCCGAGTTTTACGAGTTTTATAATCTGGGTCTTGGAGACCCGATTGCTGTATCCTCGGTTCACGGACACGGGACGGGCGACCTGCTGGATGCTATCTGCCGGCTTTTACCCGAAAGGCAGGACGATCCGGAGGAGACTGAAGTCGTCAAGGTTGCGGTTATAGGCAAGCCCAATGTCGGCAAATCCTCCCTCATCAACTTTATTGCAGGCGAGGAGCGCGCTATTGTTTCGGATATTGCCGGCACAACGCGGGACGCTATTGATACAAGGATTAACAACAAGCACGGTGAATTTATACTCATCGACACCGCCGGACTCCGCCGTCAGAGCCGGGTGGACGACCCGATTGAAAAATACAGCGTGCTGCGCGCCGAAATGGCGGTGGAGCGCTCCGACGTGTGTATTGTTATGATTGACGCCACAGAGGGGTTCACCGATCAGGACAGCAAGGTTGCCGGTATTGCTCACGGAAAGGGCAAGGCGTGTATCATCGCTGTAAACAAATGGGACGCCGTCGAGAAGGACGGAAAAACCATGGATTATATGAGAAAATCCCTTATGCAGGATCTGGCGTTCATGTCCTATGCCCCGATTATTTTTATATCGGCAAAGACCGGACAGCGTATCGACCGCTTATTTGAACTCATCAAATATGTGTCACAGCAGCACGCCATGCGTATCTCAACAGGTATGCTGAATGATGTACTCGCAACGGCGACCGCAAGAGTGCAGCCTCCGTCCGATAAGGGAAAACGGCTTCGCATATTCTATATTACTCAGCCATCTACCAAACCGCCCACCTTTGTGTGCTTTGTCAACCGTGCCGAGCTGTTTCACTTTTCTTACCAGAGGTATATTGAGAATCAGATAAGGGAAACCTTTGGACTTGAGGGCACGCCAATCCGCATAATTGTACGCGAGCGCGGCGGTGATACCAAATAAAACCCCGCGGCAAGCCACAGGGTTTTAAACCTAGATAGTTTATAAAGAAATTAACGGCAACAACGCCGGATATATTATTCAATCGTTTTGAATCGAAAGGAAGAAAACCCGATGCT
>JAAYKB010000089.1 GCA_012522615.1 Clostridiales bacterium | reverse complement strand
GCAAAGGGTCAAGCCCCGCTTTGCCGTCGCCGATGTGGATGTGAACGACCCCGGCCTTTCCCGAAAGCATGCCGCCGAGATGTGCGTCCGAAGCGAGCCTCAGCAGTTCATGAATACCCGGATGCGAAGCCCTGTGGTCGGACAAGGCTATTTTGACCCCGATAACCTTATCGATATAAACAAGATCGTGCATGATGTCACTGGTTATGGTGACAGGGGGGACGGAATAACTGCCGGAATAGATATAGCTTGTGAGCCCCGACCTCTCGAGAGCCTTTGACTTGGCGTATAAGGCTTCAAGACGCTTGGAACATCGGTCCGCCCCCAGAAGCCCCACAACGGTCGTGACCCCGGCCTTTAAAATATCATCCGCGTTTATCTCGGATATCAGACTGTCAAAACCGCTTTCGCCGCCCCCTCCGATTATGTGCAGATGCTGGTCTATGATACCCGGAAACGCCAGAAGACCGTCGCAGTAATATATTCTCTCAATTATGCCGTTATCCATACATCCGATTTCCGGCCGAAGCTTATAGATTCTGTCGCCGCAAATCAAAATATCTCTCATGCCGAGCGGCTTTGGGCCGAAGCAATATACATTTTTTAATAAGGTAATCATAGCGGTATCCTAAATAGTGTATTTTTACATTTTTCTAGTGTTTGTCTGATTATAATATTTATACCTCTCTGCAATATGTATCGGGCGCAAAGTTTTTCCTGAAGTAAGGTTTTAAACCGCAGACGGGGACAAATAATAACAAAGACAAAATGCTGGAACAGGAGAAGGCTAATGAGTACCATGGGCAACTTGAGCAACTTGATAAAAACCGAGACAATGGACGGCAACAAGGCCGCCGCCACCGCGGCATACGCTTTTACCGAGGTCGCGTCGATATATCCTATCACCCCGTCAACCCCGATAGCCGAGGGGGTAGAAGAATGGTCGGCGCACGGTAAAAAGAATATTTTCGGACAGCCCGTCAGGGTGGTGGAGATGCAGTCGGAGGCGGGCGCGGCGGCAGCCATGAGGGGGGCGCTGCAATCGGGTGTACTGGCGTCCACCTTTACAGCGTCGCAGGGCTTGCTTCTGATGATTCCGAGCCTATACAAAATGGCGGGCGAGCTTTTACCCGGGGTGCTGCACGTGACCGCGAGGTCGATTGCCACCCATGCCCTTTCGATATTCGGGGATCATCAGGATGTCATGGCATGCCGCCAGACCGGCGCCGCCCTGCTCGCCTCATCCAATGTGCAGGAGGTCATGGATTTCGGGATTATAGCCCATCTTTCGGCGATAAAATCAAGAATACCCTTTATCCATTTTTTCGACGGGTTCAGAACATCCCACGAATACCAGAAGATTGAGGTTGTCAATGCCGAGCAGTTAATCAACCTCATCGACATGCAGGCAGTCAGGGAGTTCAGAAACAGGGCGCTCAATCCGGAGCATCCGGTCATCAGGGGTACCACCCAGAACCCCGATATCTACTTTCAGCAAAGAGAGAGCGCAAACCCCTTCTATAATGCCCTTCCCGGTATTGTCGAAGACTACCTGAAGCAGTTTGAGATGCAAACCGGCAGGAAATACAGCCTTTACGATTATTACGGGGCGCCCGACGCCGAAAGGATTATTGTCGCCATGGGTTCGGTCTGCGACACGGTTGACGAAACGGTGGACTATCTTGCCGCAAAAGGAGAAAAGGTCGGCTCGGTCAGGGTGCATTTATACAGACCATTCGCAACAGACAGGTTTATCGCCGCCATCCCCCAAAGCGTAAAAAGAATTGCCGTGCTGGACAGGACAAAGGAAAACGGCGCAACCGGCGAACCGCTTTACCTTGATGTCGTAAACACGTTGAGGGACAGAAAGGACGTCTCGATTGTCGGGGGCAGATACGGTCTTTCGTCAAAGGATACCCGGCCGTCACAGATTCTGGCGGTTTTCAATAACCTGAAGCAGCCCAAGCCCAAAGACAGGTTCACCATCGGAATTGTCGACGATGTCACCCATACCTCATTGCCGGAGGAGAACGATGTCGATACAACTCCGGACGGCACAATAAGTTGCAAGATATGGGGGCTCGGCTCGGACGGCACGGTGGGTTCAAACAAAACGGCAATCAAGATTATCGGCGACCACACCGACATGTACGTCCAGGGGTATTTTTCATATGACAGCAAGAAGTCCGGCGGCACAACCGTTTCCCACCTCCGCTTCGGACCCAAACCCCTGAGATCTCCCTATCTAGTTTACAGCGCCGATTATATTGCCTGCCACAACACCTCATTCATTTACCAGTATGACCTTTTAAAAGGAATAAAGGAAAAGGGGACCTTTGTTCTGGTCTGCCCGTGGGACGCGGACGAAATCGGGGAAAAGCTTCCGGCGGCGTTGAAGCGCGATATTGCGAATAAAAAAGTGTCATTTTATATTATCGACGCCATGAAGATTGCCTCGGAAGCGGGACTCGGAAACCGCATCAATATGGTTATGCAGTCTGTATTCTTTAAGCTTGCCGGAGTGATTCCGTATGAAGACGCGGTTGTCCATCTGAAGGATTCGATACAGAAAATGTACGGCAAAAAAGGCTCGGACATTGTATCTATGAACAGGGAGGCAGTCGACAGGGCGGTCGACGGGCTTAAAAAGGTCGAGGTTCCCGACTCATGG
>JAAYKB010000012.1 GCA_012522615.1 Clostridiales bacterium | reverse complement strand
GCAAAACACCGCACTCCAATGGCATCAACACCCTCACGCCAATGGCATTGAACAAGCAAGTGAATGGCATTCATTTATTTCCGAAACTTTGTGCATACATTGTTTCAGATATCTCCATCATTTAAACCAATTGGACGGCTGTTTTGTTACCAATAAAACTAATTTTATTCCAGATTTTTCTTGACAGAATCTCGGTTACTATGGTAAACTTAATCCAAGGCTACTACAGTAACCAGAAAGGAAGGATAAATTTGCCAAAGAAAATTATTATAAACGATTGCGAACTCCCAATTATGAAATTTTTATGGAAAAAGAACGGTGCGACTTCATGTGAAATTTTTGCTGATATAAACGGCAACAGAAGCACTTTTAAAACTTTACTTTCACGATTGGTGGAACGCGGTGCAGTGCGTGTTGATGATATTAACCAGCGATCTTTTCGTTATTTCGCCGTCGTTACAGAGGACGATTATATAGATGGACAACGAAAAAGCTCTCTCCAAAAGGTTTTCGACGGTTCGGCAGAAAAAATGCTACTTAATTTTGTAAAAGAAGAAAACATATCGGCTGACGCGTTACGGCGGCTGGTCGATTTAATTGAGAGTTGATTTTATGATTCCGAATATTACCATCAATCTAATTGCTCCTGTATTTTACAAACTCCTGTATATGTCCATAACCGCCCTTGTGGTTGGCGTGATAATTATGTTGATAAGACAGTTCGCTGACAAGCGATTCTCACCCTTTTGGAAGTATTCCATGTGGGTGCTTGTACTTGTGGCACTTGTAATACCGTGGCGACCGCAAAGTCATTTAGCGGTTATGCATACCACAGAAAGAATACAACAAATTTCCTTCCGCACTGAATATGAAAACGCGCGTACTGAATATTTTGAAGCATACCAGAGCTTCAGCGGAGATATTGTTAGCCCAGAATCGTCCGAACAAGCGATAGAAGCAAAAGCTAATGTAGATTCGCTTCATGTAAAGACGCTGATTTTTGATGGTCTGTTACCGACGTTATGGATTTTCGGTGTTGCGGTCATCGGACTGTTTATGCTATTTAGCCGTCTGCGGCTTGGTAGGAAAATAAGAAATTCAACCGTTCCTTTTGAAACGAATCGATACGAAACCACTCTGCAAAACTGTAAAAGCAAACTTAACATGAAACTCCGAGTGCGTATTATTATGCAAAGCTATGTGAAAACTCCGGCTTTGTTCGGTTTCTTCCGTCCTAAAATCATTCTGCCAGAAAATGCAGACAGTCTCAGTGACAGGCATTTGGAATATGTAATATTACATGAATTATATCATCTGAAACGCTGTGACAGCATTATAAATACGCTCTTACTCGCGTTACAAACCGTATATTGGTTTAATCCGCTGACATGGTTTTTGTTCAAGTTTATCCGTGAGGATATGGAACTTGCTAATGATGCTGCCGTATTAAAGGGGATGGATGCTGAAAACCAAAAAGAGTATTCTCTTTCGCTTGTTGAGGTTCTTGCCGGATACAGCAATCCTACGCTTGCGCCAAGGCTGCTTTGCATGGTAGACAGCGAAAATAATATGGAACGCAGAATCAATATGATTAAACTGGGCGAGTTTTTCAAGCGGCGCAAGTGGGTTATCGCCGTAACATGGATGCTGGTTATTGCCGTCACAGCCACGCTATTTCTGACGGTTGGGGCAGCCAATCATTCCGAAATACCGTCTCTGTATATCATAACCGTTGACGGAAATTCTTTAAAGGAAAGGGTTATTGAAACCGTGCGCGGGAATTACCATTGGAACAGTGGAACGCTTATTCCGAACCATCCGTCCAATTTGAGACTTAAACTTTTTTGTCTTTTGCGTTTCATAATTGATCGGTTTGATAAAACTGATCTGACCGTTTTCTTCTAAAAATAAATAATTGTCCACACTTTCATAGCCTGCATCAGCTACAATATCACGATACTTTTTACCATGCCATTGTTGCAACCGCTTTAGAAACGGCTGCAAAGTACCGCTATCGGTTCTGTTGGAAAATGCCGCCACACCTGTGATATATTCGCTGTTGACCGCAATCTGAACATTGTAACCCGGTTTCAGCTGTCCGTTTCTCATATGGTCTTCTTTCATATGCATAAAGGTAGCGTCCGGGTCAGTTTTTGCGAAGCTGTTTCGGGTATTGCCCATCGTAAACAGCTTCTTTTCGTAATCTTCCCATTTTTTAAGGAATGCGTTTAGCTTTTCCCATTCACGCTGTTCCGGCGTCTTTCGCCTACCTGTTCCATAGACAATTTCAATGCCGCTTTTTTTAATGTTGGCCTTTTCCTCTCCAACCAGTAACCGCAGTTTTTTCAGAGTTACATTTCCTGAAATTTCTCTTTTTGAAAACTCCTGACGCACCTGTTCTTTTACTTTGTTCAGATGCTTTTCTGTTGTTTTTCGCCATACAAACGTATAACGATTGGCGGCACTTTCGATTTTTGTGCCGTCAATGAACACTTCATTATGATCGGTTTCGCCCATCCCCTCCAAGCTGCAGACATACTGGTAAAACAAGTCTTCCACCGCGTCTCTTGTGCGCCCTGAACGGAATCGGGCAAATGTGCTGTAGTCCGGCACCGGCTCGCCTTGCAGCAGCCACATGAAGTCTACCCTCTTACGGCAGGCTTCCTCCAGCTTGCGGGTTGAGTATATGCCGCACATATAGCCGTATACCAATACCTCAAAAATGATTCGGGGTTCGGCTGCCGATTTTCTTCCCTTAGAAGAATAGGCGCGATACAGTTCCCTGTAATCCAGTTCCTCAAGCTGGGCGCTGGCTAGCCGTACCGGATCATCCATCGGTATTGTAATTTCCATATCCATGGAGAGCGTCAACCGTTGATATTTTCGCTCAAATCTGTTATGCTCTGAAAGCTCTAAATTGGTTTTCACAACTCAATTTTATAGCAAAAAGCCGGGGCTGCCAACACTTTTTTGTGTGGCTGCCTCGGCTTTTTACGGCGCTGTTTTGCAACAGCCCCTCTTTTTTGTTGTCTTCAGAGGCTGATTTATGCATCAACCCCTTTTCCATTAAGAGGTTACTTAATGTACTAAGTCTTTCTTCCTTAAAATGCATAGGGTTGCTATAGATCCCGCTAGCAATGTCAGGAGCACTGTAAATGCAGTTGAATAACCGGTTGAAGGAGATTTAGCAGTATTGTCGTCTTTGGTTCCATCAGTTTCATCTGTTACATCGGTATCATCTGTTATATCGGTTAAGGTTGTAGTCGTTATATCAGATAAGGTTGTGGTTGTTACCGTTGTTGAAGTAGTAGTCTGCTTCGACGTTAAAGCTTCGATATTCTTTATTTGGATCGTATACCCGCTATCGGATGTATAGTCGTCAATAAAGTTCATCTCATGCAATTTAAATACTTTGACATTTGCCAGTGAAAAATTCTCACCAACAGTTGCATCGTCAATATCAAGGATTACT
>JAAYKB010000088.1 GCA_012522615.1 Clostridiales bacterium | reverse complement strand
TATTTGTCCTCGTCAGTCTTGCCTTGTTACTTTTATTTAAGCTCAACCCATTTGCCATGGAGCAAAACCTTTTGAAAAAGCGTCGTCTGATTTTAACAGGAACGAGGCTTAAAATCACTGAAAGGCTCTCCCTTCACTTTCAACCCCTGTTCCGACAGGCACGATGCACATCAAAGAAGTTTCTCATTATGGTGCTTTTGTCGGCGGTAGGCGGCTTTACAACAGGAATGCTACTGTTTAACAGTAGCGGATTGGCGGCAGTCATCTCGGTCTGTGTCCTGCCTGCTCCGTATTTTTACCTGACGGTAAAAAGCTCGGCGGCAGCCAGAGAAGAAATCGAAGGGCTGGAGAACACCATGTCCATCATTTCCAATGCTTACACAGGATGTGACGACATTATTAAGGCAGTTGAAACCTATGTAGAAGAAAAGAATCGGTATATTCCGGCACATTTACGAATCTCCACGCCTTTTGATGAATTTGTTACAGAAATTCGTCTGGTTAATCCCAAAGTGGAGCATGGCCTCTACCGCCTATCAGCCAAAATAAAAAACCGGTACTTTACCGAATGGGTCAAGACCCTAATCCTTTGTCATAATGACCGAAGGTTGAAATTCGCATTGTTTCCTGTAGTAAAGGCTATGAATGATGCAAAATCCATGCAAGTGGAAAGTGACGGTATGATGGTGCGGGTATGGCGGGATTATCTGATGACGGCGGGCTTGATGTTTTCCATCATCCCCATGATGAAATTTGCCAATGCCGAATGGTTCTTTCTGCTGACTCAGACCACCATCGGCAGACTGCTGATTATCCTCATGATGGTGATTGCCCTTGTTACCGCCTTTTATGTTATGAAAGCTACAAAACCAGCGAATCGATAAGGGGGTGAATACTTGCATAATCAAATACTTATTTTTGTTCTGCTGACTGTAGCAGGCATTTTAGTTTGTCGGCAGCTTCTGAAAATCCCGAAGCTGAGCATGAAAAAAAATATCCAGCACCTACAGACCCAAAAGGAAAAGCCGAGCAAGAGGCTATTAAACCACTTTATCATGCCTCTTGTAAGACCTCTTTCCCGTTTCATTCCCATCGACCCCATCAAGGAAGCGCGTATGGCCTCTATGCTACGCCGTGGCGGGCTTGACTTGACTCCCAAGGAGTATTATGCCAGAGCCATTTTGTGTTCTGTTTTTACCCTGCCCCTTGTGTTGTTATTTGTGGTTATCGGAGCGCCTAACCTTGCCCCGCTTATACTGATTTTTGCACTGGTTATATACCGCCATTGCACAACGGATTTGAATGACCAATTGAAAGAAAAAAAGAAGCGCATTGAAATTGAACTGCCGGGCTTTGTACGCTCTATCCTATACCGCTTAGAAGAAAACAAACAAGACGGAAGCCGCATGGTGGTACAGGTAGATCTAATCCAGATATTTGAGGATTATCTCAAAGTGGCAAGCGAGGTATTCCGGGAGGATGTAGCCATTTTGGTTATGGAGATGAAAGCAAAGGACATTGAAACCGCACTAAGAAACTTCAATGAACGACTTGGCTTAACGGATGTCTCCTTTTTGGTAAATGCTTTAATCGGCCTGTATCGAGGCGAACATCAGGGTGAAGCACTCTCCTACCTTGCACGGGATATGGATATTAAAGCAAAGGAAGTATTAAAGAAAAAGCTGAACAGCCTGCCCCGTAGGGTGAAAATTGCATCCATTCCACTTGTTGCTGTAACCCTTGCCAGTCTCCTTTATGTTATCGGCTCCCACTTGATACGCTC
>JAAYKB010000087.1 GCA_012522615.1 Clostridiales bacterium | reverse complement strand
TTTTGTTTTGGCTTTACCATATCTTACTTGATTATATCAAACTACAGATATATAATGATATAAATTCGGTCTTATGTCCTTTTGGGCATAAAGCTCTGGAAGGAAATTGATTAGTATGAATATATGGCATGATATATCGAAAAGCTGTATACAGCCCGAAGATTTCACCGCTGTTATCGAGATTCCCAAAGGCGGTAAAAACAAATATGAAATGGATAAGGATACGGGGTTGCTGCGGCTTGATCGCGTCTTATACACCGCAACACACTATCCGGCAAACTACGGATTTATTCCCCGCACCTACGCGGACGATGGAGATCCCCTTGACGTCCTTGTCATGTGCCAGGAATCGATTGTGCCTATGACCCTGGTACAGTGCTTTCCAATAGGCGTCATAAAGATGTCGGACGACAAGGGGCTTGACGAAAAGATTATCGCCGTACCCTTTAGAGACCCCTCTCTGTCGTGCTATAATGATATTTCCGAACTCCCGGCCCATACTTTTGACGAGATACAGCACTTTTTTTCGGTTTATAAATCCCTTGAAGGCAAGGAAACCGTCATCAAGGAAGTGCTCGGAAGAAACGAAGCGGTAAAGGCTATCAGGCATTGTATTGACGAATACGATAAGCATTTCTGCGACAGACGCGGTTCGTGAGATAACATAACACCTGAAAGGTACGTGAAGCAAAGTGGATGAAGTAAAAACATCTGGTTTCAGGCAGGAAAACCTGACAATGCTGACCGACTTTTATGAAATAACCATGGCTAACGGTTTTTTCAGCAACGGGAGAGCAGACCAGATTGCTTATTTTGATATGTTTTTCAGAAAAATACCCGACGACGGCGGGTTTGCAATCATGGCGGGTGTCCAGCAGCTGGTTGAATATCTTGAACGCCTTTCCTTTACCTCTAAGGATATAGAATACCTGAAATCGAGAAATATTTTCAGCCAGAACTTTCTTGACTATCTTAAAAACTTCAAATTTTCTTGCGATGTTTGGGCGATACCAGAGGGTACCCCGATATTTCCTTATGAACCTGTCGTCACTGTACGCGGGCCTATCATTCAGGCGCAGTTTATCGAAACCATGGTTTTGTTGACAATTAATCATCAATCTTTGATTGCAACCAAGGCAAATCGCATGGTCAGGGCGGCTCAGGGCCGCGATATTATAGAGTTCGGCTCACGCCGCGCCCACAGCTATGACGCCGCGATTTACGGCGCAAGGGCGGCGTATATCGGGGGTTGCAAGGGTACCTCCTGTACAATAGCCGAACAGAAATATGGCATCCCCGCCCTCGGAACCATGGCACACAGCTGGGTTCAGCTTTTTGACAGCGAACTGGAAGCATTTAAGACATATGCAAGCGAATATCCCCATGCATGTATTTTACTTGTGGACACCTATAACACCTTGAAATCGGGCATACCAAATGCAATCCGCACCTTTAATGAAGAGCTTCTGCCGCGCGGCGCCCGTCCGGCAGGCATCCGCATTGATTCGGGGGATATTACCTATCTCAGTAAAAAGGCGAGAAAAATGTTGGATGAGGCGGGCTATCCCGACTGCAAAATCACCGCTTCAAATGCGCTTGACGAATATATAATACGCGATATGATTCTCCAGGGGGCATCGGTTGACAGCTTCGGCGTAGGCGAACGTCTGATAACCGCTGCAAGCAATCCGGTTTTCGGGGGCGTTTACAAGCTATCGGCTGTCGAGGTCGATGGAAAGGTTATACCGAAAATAAAGGTAAGCGATAACGTAAGCAAGATTACAAATCCATGCTTTAAAAAGGTATGGAGGCTTTATGACCGTGAAAGCGGAAAGGCCATTGCCGACGTCATAACCTTGCGCGATGAAGTAATTGACGACACAAAACCCTATGTCATATTTGATCCGGACCACATCTGGAAACGTAAAACGGTTGACAACTTTATCGCACACGAGCTTCAGGTGCAGCTTTTTGCCGGCGGGAAACGTGTTTACGGCTCCCCTGACGTCCAAGAAATACGCTCTTATTGCAAACAGCAGATTGAAACCATGTGGGATGAAGTACTGCGTTTTGAAAATCCGCATAAATACTATGTTGATTTGTCGCAGCCGCTCTGGGATGAAAAGCAACGCCTGCTTTCGGAATTCAGCAGTTGAATAAACTATAAATGAATCTTCCCCGCGGATTTACTGCGGGGAAGATTCATTTATAGTCCGTGTTTTGCCTTGCTTTATAAAGAAGCGCCGTCGGCTGATTTCAAAACTAAATTTCGGGAAAAACAAAGCTTGCTGATCTCGGGTTCACTTCAAACACGATTTTATTATCGGAAAAACATTCGCCGTCAACACATACGGTTACAGGTTTTGGTGAACTGACGGTCATACTCTTCCCCCTGAAGCTACGTACAAAGGGCAGATCGAGATGCTTCCCCGCTTTATACTGCTTTAAGAATTGAAGTATTTTTGCCCTGCAAATCGTATCGATTAAGATAAAGTCAAGCAGACCGTCATCAAAGACGGCCTGGGGCGCTCCTCGATATCCTCCGCCGTAGTATTGACCGCTGGCAGCAAGAGACAAAATATACTCGCCCTTATATTTAACAATCCCCTTTTCGGTCTCGATACTGACATTAAGATATCTTCCTATATGATGGAAAAACATGTACAAAACCGCAAGATTATACGCCATAGAGCCCGAAACAAACGGAAAACGCTTGAAATATATCATCTTATTTGCGACATCCGCGTCCATGCCTATACAGCAAATATTAAAGGAAATATTGCCATTGCAGTCAATAGTATCAACCCTGCGTGCCGTACCATTGACCTGGGCTTTTATCGAAGTGAAATCAAGGTTATCTCCCAGACTTTTTACATAATCGTTTGCAGAACCACAGGGAATGCAGGCGATTTCGACATTATCATATCCAAAGGAACCGTTCAATATCTCCATGAGGGTTCCGTCACCGCCGCATGCGTATAAACGTACCGCTCCCCCCTGCTTTGCGTAAAGCTGGGCAAAACGTATCGCATCCTTAGGCGCCGAAGTAACGTGGATGACATAATCTCCCGGATTGTCCGCAAAATATCCTTTTATCTTGGGAATAAAGCTTAAGGCACGCTGTTTTTTGCCTGCCGCCGGATTCATTATAAAAACGTGTTTCATTATTTTTGTCCTCTCGAAAAGTTTATTTGTAATACATATAAAGCTGGCATTTTAGCATACCGTTATAAAGCTTCCTCCGTTTATCCGCAGGTCTTCCGAAAAGATTTTCGAAGTCATCATGCGGACTGATAATATAATAACTCCACTTTGGATGCGGTTTAAAAACCCTGCCCATCAAGCGTATAATCTCTTCTGCAGCCCGCAGGTCGAGAAGCCGTTCGCCGTATGGCGGATTGCACAGAACAGCCCCACCGTCGGAGTTAATTTTAAATTCCGACAGGTTGGCAACGGCGGCGGTAATACAATCGCCCACCCCTGCTTTTTCCGAGTTTTTCAAGGTCAAGGCAACCGATTCCTCGTCAATATCTCCTCCCCATGCCGAAAACTCGTTTTTCTGCCCTGCCAATTCCTTTGCGCGGCTTCGCTCCTGATCCCAAATTTTTTCCGGAATTTGCCTCCACGACGACGACGCAAATTTACGTTTGATTCCCGGCGCAATACGCAATGCAGCCAGCGCCGATTCTATAAGCAATGTTCCCGAACCGCAGCACGGATCAAATACCCTCGGAGCATATCTAACCCTTGCCAAATCGGCAATGGCGGCAGCCAATGTTTCTTTAATCGGAGCCTCGCCTGATTTTGCGCGATAGCCTCTCTTATGCAAACCGGGGCCGCTTGTATCTATAAGCATTGTAATCTCATCTTTGTGAATTGTAAACTGAATTTGATAAAGAGTTCCGGTCTCTTCAAACCACGAAACCCTATATCGCTCCTTAAGCCGCTCAACAACCGCCTTTTTAATTATCGACTGGCAATCGGGTATACTGTGAAGCTTTGAATCCAGCGACCATCCCTTAACGGGAAAGCGGTCGCTTTTTCCTATAAATCGCTCCCACGGCAATTCTCGCACCTTTTCAAACAGCTCTTCAAACGAAAGCGCTTTGAACTGTCCCATAACCACCTGTATGCGTTCGGCATAGCGTGAACCAATATTCGCACGCGCAAGAATTTCCGGACCGCCCTTGAAAAGAACTCGTCCGTTCTGAGGTCTTACCTCAAGGGCTTCCATGCGACGAAGCTCGTCGCCCAGAATCCCCTCAATTCCAAACATGCATGGCGCGCAAAATAATTGTGGTCCCATAATTTATCCTTTCTATAATTCGAATATTAATAATATAGTCACCAATAACGATAAAATTTATTATTACGGCAATAACCTGAAATACCGGGATGGTTTCCTAACAAAAAAGCCGCGAAAAATGCGGCTCTTTGTATAATTTATCGTCAACAAGGCTATGCGTTAGGTTCAAGCAATCCGTAGTTTCCGTCCTTACGGCAATAAACAACATTGATTTCGTTTGTATCCATATTGCGGAACATATAAAACTGGTGTCCGAGAAGATTCATTTGTAAAACAGCCTCTTCAACATCCATTGGCTTTACCGAAAACTTTTTAGATTTTACAATCTTAAAATCATTTTCCTGTTCGTTTTCATTAATTGAGGCATCATTCAGAAAGGCATCGTCACGAAGCTTTTTTGCAAGGCGTGTTTTGTTTTTCCTTATCTGTCTGAACAAGATGTCCACAAGCTTGTCCACAACTTCATTTGCTTCGGGCGAGGCATCCTCCGCCCGGAAAATCATCCCGTTGTTTCTGATTGTAATCTCAACACGTTGCAAATTTCGTTCCTGTGAAACGGTTACTTCAGCCTGTGTGTCCGGCTCAAAAAACTTGTCAAGCTTTGCAAGTTTTTTCTCCGTCCTCTCGGTAAAGGATTTACCTAGCGGAACCTTTCTGCTGGTAATCGTGATTTTCATTACCTCAACTCCTGTTCCTTATCCCTTTGCAGGAATTTTGTTTGTAAAGCCCCGATATAAACCCCACTAGAACATAAAGGTTTATATACAGTATTTTACACTTTTATTATACCAAAACATCATGTATAAGGAAAGGGTTTGGATGAAAATCACCTATAATATTTTGCTCGCATGTCTTGTGACGTGGCAGCCGACGTTTACCGCAACGGGAAGCCCGGCAATATGGGTCGGATATGTTTCGATGGCCACCTTAAGTGCGGTTGACCTGCCCCCGAATCCCTGAGGCCCAACATTAAGCGCATTCACAGCCTCCAACGCCTCGGCTTCCATCCTTGAATAGTAAGGATCGGGGTTTGCCTCATCAAGCGGTCGGCATAACGCCCGCTTTGCCAGAATGGCGCACAATTCAAAATCTCCGCCTACTCCGACGCCGAGCACCATGGGCGGACATGCATTGCTTCCCGCCAATTCAGCGGTTTCACAAATAAAGCCGATAATATCATCATAACCCGCCGCCGGAGTAAACATCTTTAAGCGGCTCATATTCTCGCTGCCAAAACCTTTCGGAGCTACTGTTAGCTTGATACTTTTCCCCGCAACAAGATTGATGTGCAGTACTGCCGGGGTATTGTCATCGGTATTTTTACGGCGCAGGGGGTCAGAGACCACAGAACAACGCAAAAGTCCTTCGGTATAGCCTCTTGCTACCCCTTTATTTACCGCATCGGACAGCAACCCGCCGGTAATATGGACATCCTGACCGATTTCCGCAAACACAACCGCCATTCCGGTATCCTGACATACGGGAAGCCCGAGCTTTTCGGCAGCCTTAAAGTTTTCCGCCAAATCACGCATGATTTCCTTCGGCAGCGGATTTACTTCTTGTTTTTCGGCGTTGCACACGGCATTTTTTACGTCGTCCGTCAAATACCGGTTTGCCTCAATACATAAATCGCACACCGACTGTTCAATCAATGAAACATGTATTTCCCTCACCAAGCAACCCTCTTTCAGTAATTAATTGGCGGTTAGTATTATACGCTGTCCTCTGCAGAATACCTCCGATGGCTTTGCAAAAAGTGCTAACGGCTCGGTATCAAACAAAACAAAATCGGCGTCTTTCCCAATTGTAATCGAGCCAACACGATCATCGATCCCGCATATTTCTGCGGGGGTGATTGTGATTGCCCTAAGCGCCTGGTCAAACGCAAGCCCCTCGCGTGCCGCCAGACATGCGCACAGGGTCAGATACTGCGCCGGAATGACGGGATGGTCGGTAATGATTGCAAACTCCACGCCGGCCTTATGTAATATAGCGGGGCCTTTCGGGGTAAGATCATGCAGTTCGGGCTTGGAACGGTCACATAAAAGCGGGCCGCAAAGAACCCTTGTCCTGTCGTTTGCTAAAATATCTGCGGCAAGATGCGCTTGTGTGCCATGAACTATAACATAGTCGAGGTTAAACTCTTTTGCTATTCGATGGGCTGTGAAGATGTCGTCCAGACGGTGTGCGTGAAAATGCACCGGGAGCTCCCTTCTGATAACCGGAAGCAGCGCCTCGCATTTAATATCGTATTCCGGTTGGTCCACATCCCGGTCAACCTCCGCCTTTTGTTTATCCTCATCATATCTCTTTGCGTTTGCAAGCTGTTCTCTGATAATCGCCGCGGTTGCCATCCTTGTTACCGGAGACTGGTTTTTCCCATGATAAACGGTTTTCGGGTTTTCACCGAGTGACATTTTCATTGCAACGGGCGCTTTCACAAGCATATCATCCATACGCTGTCCAAACGTTTTCATGGCACAAAGCTGACCGCCGATAGGGTTTGTGCTGCCGGGTCCCGTGATAACCGTAGTTGTTCCGGCTTCAAGAGCCTCGCGAAAGCACCTGTCTAAGGGATTGACTGCATCGACAGCACGCAGATGCGGGGTTGCGGGGTCGGTATCCTCATTCCCGTCGTCCCCTTCAAATCCGAGAGAATCCTCCCACATGCCAAGGTGGGAGTGTGCGTCGACAAAACCGGGCAACAGTATGCCCCCTTTTGCGTCGAATATATCATCGTCATTACCCGTGTACGGCATATTGCCGATTTCGGATATTATACCGTCGACCGCCCTTACAAAGCCGTTTTCTATAACAGGCTGGTCCAATGTATACACCTTTGCATTGATTATAACCATATAGAGCAATTCCTTTCCGTTGTCCTGAAACATAAAAAGGGCGGAGCATAGCCCCGCACCATAAAATCATAAGAATCAGCGCGAACCGCGGCGGGAAAATCCGCCATGCTTGCCGTCAAGCGATCGCTTCAAATCGAGCATTTTTTCATCGCTGGTCTGTTTGAATTTAGAAATCATATCCTCAAAATTTGTGGCTTCATTTTTAGTGTTTTGCCATTCAAAGCCGCCGGGACGACCGGGCGAGGTATTGCGCTGACGCGCCGCCTCGGGTTCAACCGCTTTTTTCATGGAAAGACTGACCTTGCCGTCTTCACCGATGGTGAGAACCTTGACCTTGACCGTCTGGTTTTCGGTGACATAGTCGCGGATTTCCTTGACGTAGGTCGGGGCAACCTCAGAAATATGAACCATTCCGGTTCTTCCTCCCGGAAGCTCAACAAAGGCGCCGAATTTAGTAATACCTGTGATTTTGCCTTCCAACACCGCTCCAACTTCAAGCTGCATATGTGACTGTTTTCCTCCTAAAATTTATAATGAAACTAAATTTAATCCGTCTTAGGTATATCTATTGCCCAAATGCCGCGGGCAAGATTTTAATTGCCGATATATATGGTTTCACCCTGACGGGCCATATTTTCACGCGCTTTTTCCTCAAGATAATCCTCATAGTTTTCATTCTTATGCTTGAGCTCTTCGATTTCCTTATTCAACTGTTCGGATGCTGCATTTATTTCCGCAATTTTCTTTTGCCGATTACTGATTTCAAGTTGTAACTGTATCAGCATCACAACAACATAAATAGAAAAGGCGGCCAGCGCTATCCGAAGAAAAATGCTTTTTTTCTTTCTTTTCCTTCCAGCAGCCTTCATTTTTTCTTTTTCCCCTTTTTATGTACAGCACGGGGCTCGGTGCCCTCCTCATTTGCAGACACTTTTTTTTGATTATACAACATTGTACCTGTATGTTTCAAGCCTTTTTTAAAATTACCAGCTATTTTACTTAATAAATTTTTGATTATCTGTAAAAATTTACGAGCCGGTCTGCGCAATATTCCAATTATGTATCTAAACGGATAAAAAACGAGTCTCCAAAACAAATTCCATGATTTTAATATAAAGGCGGTTACGGTACCGGAAAATTTCATTACAAGCCGTCCGATAGTAAAATAATACGAGGCAAATCCGATACCTTCGCCCAGAAAAAGATAAAAGCGCAGCCTGCCGTCCATGACGGCAAGTGCGAATAAAAACGTAATTACTGCCGAGGTCGAAAAAAACAGCACGTCCTGAAAAAACACGGCGCGGCTTTTTGAGCGCATAATAAGACGAGGCACCCTGTATAAATCATAATAAAATCCAAGTATGAAGCCCATACCGCAGGACAAAAAAAGCTGGTGAAGCTGCTCTTTAAGCGTTATTTCCACGGTATACGCCCCTATTTAAAGAGACGACCGAAAAAGCCGCCGCCCCTCGACTGGATTTCCGAATATGCAAGCGAGTATATCTGCCCTTCCAGAGTCAAATCCCCAGTTTCAATATTCAGCTTATTAATATGTAGGCCCTCGCCTTTTACAGTAAGCTCGCCTAATTCGGTATAGATAACCACCGTCATATCGTCAAAACTGTCCACATCAGATACTCCGGATACCGTTAAGGCGCGGCGATTCTCAAGAATCAAATGGTGGGGCATCTGTATCGCTTTTCCCTCCGGCATTGCATGACACTCCTTTTATAGCCATTGGAGGAAAGCTCTCTCCTGAGGTGTATTGCAATCACATGCAAAAGCAGGTAATAGGGAGAGAGCTTCCCTCGTTCGCTCAGGGATCGGTTCATATTCCCGAAACGAACACGTCATTTCTGACGATTCAATTCATTTTATGTGCCTGTCATGCCGAATATGACCTATCTATGGTAAAATACGATACAACTCCGATGCTTGATCCTTGCCCGCAAATTCCTGAACAGATATAACTTCGGTACGCAGGGTGCGAGTACCGATATTAAGTTCGATAATATCCCCCGGCTTCACTTCATAAGATGCTCGGGCCGCCTTGCCGTTTACAAGAACGCGGCCAGCGTCACATGCTTCATTCGCAATCGTCCGTCTTTTAATCAGACGGGAAACCTTAAGATATTTGTCCAGACGCATAATATTTGTCCTTTCTTGCCTTGAGCGACCTTCTTGTTCGATATTGGTGTTATATGTCAGAGAAGCCGCCCAACCGGACGGCTTCTCTGACAGAATAATTTTTGACTTAAGTTATTTTGCAACGGCGTCTTTGAAAGCCTTGCCAGCCTTGAAGACAGGCTGTTTCGAAGCTGGAATAACAATCGTCTCTTTTGTACGGGGATTGCGGCCGGTTCTTTGCTGGCGGAAACGAACTTCAAAAGTTCCAAAGCCGACGAGCTGAACTTTGTCACCGGAAGCAACCGATTCCACAACGGAATCAAGCACAGCAGAAACCGCCTTCTCGGCATCCTTCTTTGATAAACCTGACTTCTGAGCAACTGCAGCTACCAATTCCACTTTGTTCATGTTTTTACCTCCATTGATTTTATACACCAGCGGGTTAAACCGCGCATGGATAATGTTATTGCCCCATTCATCGGGTTTTAAATATAAACAACTGGTCGTCAGCCGTTTATCGATTTAGCCTTTTCCCATAGTTTGTCCAGTTCTAAAATATCTAAATCAGCGAGATTGATACCTTTATCCGCCGCAAGCGATTCGACCAGCTCAAATCTCTTGATGAATTTATCGCAGGCTGACGTCAGGGATTGCTCTGCGTCGCAATCAATAAACCTTGATACGTTGACGGCTGAAAACAGAAGGTCGCCAAGCTCCTCCTCCATTTTCTGCGCATCACCGTCTGCTATAGCCTCTTCAAGCTCCCGCCTTTCGCTTTCAAGTGCGCTCAAGGCGCCTGAAGCCTCGGGCCAGTCAAAACCGATTCTTGCCGCGCGGCCTTGCACCTTCGCAGCCCTCATTAATGCCGGAAGGCTTTTGGGGACCGAGCGAAGAAGCTCTGTCTGGGATGTTCCGCCTTTTGTTTCGCGTTTAATCTTATCCCAGTTTTCAAGGACCTGACCGCTGTTCTCGACGTCAACATCGGCAAAAACGTGCGGATGCCGGACAATAAGTTTTTTACAAATCCCGTCAACCACATCATGAAAATCGAACCGGTTGTTTTCCTGTTCAATCTGGGCGTGGAATACAATCTGAAGCAGGATATCGCCCAGTTCTTCGCAAAGAAGCTTCATATCGTTGCGGTTGATTGCCTCGATGGCTTCGTGGGTTTCCTCAAGCAAATTGGACCGTATGCTCTGGTGGGTCTGCTCTCTGTCCCAGGGACAGCCGTCGGGAGTTCGCAGAATTCGCATAATTTCGATTAAATCCTGAATCTCATAACGATCCTTTTGCTTATAGTTAACCGGCATATTTCATCCTCCGTGCCGCCGCCGAAAGCCAACAAATGGCTTTCTTATTGTATATATTAACCTATCCAGTTGTATTTTGCAAGTATTTGAGCAATTTTTTGTCCTTTAGGAAGCATTAAAATATCCTCGCGCTCAATCGCCCTAATAGACAGCAAGGCCAAAATATAGACAAATATCGCAATTACTATGGCAATTATCACCGCCGCATTGGACGGAATAACCTTGGAAAGAAGCCCATTTGACGCCCATGCCGCCGCACTGCAGCATATGGTTGCGAACAGTGGCTTAATAAAGATTGAACGCCAGTGTATCGAGGTGCCGAGCATCCTTCGCAGATAAACAAGGCTTAAAGCAACCATGGTGGTGAAGCAGGCAAGTGTGCTGTATGACGCGCCTATCACATTTATTCTTGGATTCATCACCAGCAAAATATTCAAAAACAGCTTGATTGCCCCGCCGATAAGTACAATTTTTGCGGGAACGTCCGCCCGCCCCATAGCCTGTAGCATTGCGTATATAGGACCTATAAGGCAGATAAACACGACGGCAAGCCCGAGTATTTCAAGCTGAGGACCTGCCACCTCTGCCACAACAGGGTCATAAATCAAGGTCAAAATCGGTTTTGCAAGAGCGGTCAGCCCGAGTCCGGACGGCAGAGAAATCAGCAGGGTAATCCTCAAAACGGTTGATACCATATTTTTTAGCTGTCTTTTATCCCGAAGCTCCCATGCCGAGGTAACGACCGGCAGGGCACTGATTCCCAGAGAAAGGGTTATATTCGGCACAAGGGTTGCAAGGGTAAGCGCAATATCACGATTGCCCGTCAAAAAGGCATTGATATCCTCAACCTTTTTGACCGAAAAGGCATGTGAATATATATCGCGAATTATATCTCCGCTGTTTTCCACAACAACCGCAAGGCATTTCTGGAACGAAACCGAATCGATAAGGTTAGAAAGCTGGGTTGCAAGGGTTCCAAAGGCAACCGGTACGGCAAAGCGCAGCAATGCTCTGAATATCGTTTTTGGATTTTGCGGCTTGGGTGAACTTGATAGCTCCTCCTTTGTGATTCCGTTGCCGTACCTGCGATAGCGCAAATATAAATAGGCAAAAGAAAAAAACGAACCGATTGTAACACCAAGCATGCCGCCGCCCGCGACATACGGCAGGCTGTACTCCAGCGCCTTGTCCGCCGACTCGGCTATCCTGCCGTAAACGGCATGACCGTTGTTATACTGCCACAATCCTAAGTTCAAAGCCCCCGCGGCGAGCGCAAGCCCGAACAAAAGCTTCCCAACCACTTCGACAATCTGCGAAACGGCTGTAGGAATCATGTTTCTTGAACCCTCGTACACCCCGCGATAGGATGACACCATACAACAGAACATAATGGAGGGCGCCATTATAATCATTGCCAGTCTGGCATTCGGAATCTTAATGTAATCGGGGTAAAAAAAGGCTGAAACCAACATGATAATAGTGCCGAGCGTACCGGTCAGCAAAAACAGGCGGTTAGCCACCCTGTGTATCACCCTGACATCCCGGTAATTGCCGAGGGTAAGACTCTGGGATACCATACGGGAAACCGCAATAGGCAATCCGGCGGTCGATACGGTATAAAGCGGGATGTATATGTTAAAGGCAACAATAAAATAGCCGTATGCGGTTTCATTTATTTTTTGAAGCGGTATTTTAAAGAAAAGTGCTCCGATTATTTTGGTGAGAATCGCGGCGGCTGAGAGAATCAGCGCACCGTGCAGGAAACTCTGTCTATTGCGTTTCGGCAAGCCTTATCAATCCTCTCAACTTTAATATCGAATAATGCAGGTATTATACTTCACAATTTTTTATCGCGCAAGCATGGAATTAACGCGGCCTGCCGTTTCATGCATAATTCTTTCGATATCCATGGTAAGGTATTCACCTTTACAGTATAATACGTGGCCGTCAACCACCGTCATCTCCACATTTGAGCGGCAGCTCGCATAAACAACGTTAGAGAGTGTGCTGTGATTGGGTGTCATTTCCGAACTATTGAGGTTAAGTACAACAAAATCGGCACGGTATCCGTCTAAAATATCCCCGCAGTCGGTTCTTCCCTGTGATAATGCCCCTGCTCTTGTCGCCATATACAGAGCGTCGCCGGCAGGCAGGACACAGGGATCCTGTGTTATTCCCTTGGCAAGCAGTGCCGCGGTACGCATCTCCTCAATCATATCAAGATTGTTGTTGCTGGCGGCGGAATCTGTACCCAAAGCCACATTAAGACCTAGTTTTTTCATTTTGTCAACCCGGGCAATACCGCTTGCAAGCTTCAGGTTGCTCTGCGGACAATGGGCTATATTAACGCCGCATTCGGCGAGCACCTCCATATCGATATCGCTCAGCCAGACGCAATGGGCCGCCGTGACAGGCAGGTTCAGCAAACCTGTGTCTTTCATTACGATCGTCGGCGTTTTTCCGTGCCGCCCGACACATTCGAGCTGCTCTTTATTTGTTTCGGAAAGATGCAGCTGGACACGTAGGTTGCGCGAAGCCGCAAAATCGGCGACGTCCGAAAGAATATCTGGTCGGGTGGTATACTCCGAATGGGGCGCGGCATCAATCAATACACGTCCCTCCGCTTCGCCATGATAGCTGTCTATCAACTCGGACATCTCATGGAAGGCGGGAAGGTCATTAAACCGCTTTGATTTATCAAAACAACTTATACCCCGTCCTATGTTGGCCTTAATTCCGCTTTCGATTACCGCCTGTGCTATCCGGTCACAAAAATAGTACATATCCGAAAAGGATGTGGTTCCCGACGCCAGCATCTCGGCAATGCCGAGCAGACTTCCCCAATATACGTCCTCTCCTGTCAGCTTGTCCTCAAAGGGAAATATACGGTCAAAAAGCCAGCGGTCAAGCTGCATATCATCCCCGTATCCCCGCATCAGGGTCATGGGTACATGGGTATGTGCGTTTACCATACCGGGCATCAGAAGCCTGCCGCTACCGTCATAGCTATCCCATTCGCCCCACGGAAGCTCCTTTCCGATACTGAAAAAGCGACCGTCCTTAACGGCGACATTTACATTTTCCAGCATGGTACCGTCGGCGCGCAGAACGGTAATATTCTTAAACAGCAAGCCAATCCCTCCCGACCACTGTATGATACTGCCGCTATATTTGAGAAATGATCGCCCTCATCAACCGGCTGAACTCCTCCGAAAGCCGGGCAGCCGTTTGTGTAACTTCCTCATCGCTGACCCTGCTATCGGGTATAATGCCTGCTGCCATATTTGTAATACAGGACATGCCGAGCACCTCCATACCGCATTGAGCCGCGGTAACCGCCTCGAATACGGTCGACATGCCGACGGCGTCGCCCCCCAATGTGCGGATGGCGCGGATTTCTGCAGGGGTTTCAAATTCGGGACCGGGCATATAAAAATAAACGCCCTCCCTCAAATAAATCCCTTGGTTTTCGGCGCACCTTTTTGCAATCTCACGCATGCGAGGCGAATAAAGGCGGCTTAAATCAAAGAACCTCTCGCCGAACTCGGGCAGATGATGCCCCCTTGCAGGACTTTCGGCGAAAAATTTTATATGATCGGTTATCAGCATGAAATCGCCGACATTAAACGATTCGTTCACCCCGCCGGCGGCATTCGTCAGCACAAGCTTGCTCACGCCCAGAAGATGCAGGACCCTCACATAAAAGCTGACGGATTCGGGCGAGTATCCCTCGTACACGTGAGAACGTCCCGAGAGCATGATTATAGGCTTTTTATAAAACACGCCGGAGACAAGCATTCCGGCGTGGGATTCTACGGTTGGACGGGGAAACCCCGGAATATCGATATATGGAATCCTTACGACAGACTCGAGCTCATCCGCAAGCCTGCCCAGACCGGAGCCCAAAACAACGGCTGTTTCCGGGGTTTTTATGATTCGCTGTCTTAAATAATCCGCGCTCTCCTTGTATTTTTCATATGGTATCATTTTTTACCAATCCTTCGGATTTATAAATCTACCTTTGCCCCGCATTTTTTACAAAAGGCTGCGTCATCAGGATTCGGAGCACCGCAGTCCTTACACCGAACAGTGTAACGATAGGCATCTATTTTCTTTCTCAAAGCATCAATTTTTAACTGATACTCGTTAAGTCTGGTAACACAATCGTCAACCATCGGGGAAACATCCTCCCCCGCCTTGCGGGCGTCATATACAAGCCGCCCCAAGCCTTCCAAGACCGAGGACATCTCCTTTTCCAGTTCGGCTGCTTCAATCTTTAAACGTGTGACTTCAATAAAATCGGAGGTTTTTTTGCCTGCAACCTCAGCAACACTCTTTGCTTTTGATATGACATCCTCAAAGCTCGTCAAAGTAACTCCTCCTAATACATATTTTGTTAGCCGATTAGAACAGGCGAATCGCATTCGTCTGTTTTAGTGTTAAAGTATGGTTTGATTATAGCACAACACATCGTGCATTGGCAAAGGTTTCTACCTCGCCTGTTATTATTATATGATGTTTACCCGATAAATTCACGCAGCATGGAGTCCTTCGGAACAACATCGACAGGAAGGTGTTCAAATTTCGAGAGCACCTTGATAAGATGCTCAACCGTTTCGCTGTACGGGTTATCCGCCGGAACCTCCTTTAATAAAGGCAACAGCAGTTTGGCAAATACACAGGGTTCAAAAGCATGTGTTGTATCAATAAGATAATCGACGGTATCCACAAAGGGGAACATATACTCGTTTTCGCCGCGAACAACCTGTTGCCACATCTGGAGGGTATTGGTGACCGAGCTGTTTCTGAATCTTTCGTCCCGAAGCAGTCTTCTTGTCAGACGAATATCCCTTCTTGCCATCAGCTTTTCGTCCTGCGAAAAAATCGGGGATACCGTATTTACAAATATCTTAAAAAGGTTTTCCGAGGGAAGATGCTGTTCAAAATATGGATTAATCGCATGAATGCCCTCAAAAATCACAACCGAGTTCTGGCTGATTACAAGCTCACGTGTTTCATCCATGGGCTTTCCGTGGTGAAAATCAAAACGCGGAATATCTGTCCTGCCGTCACGTATAAGCTCCCGCATGCATTTTTCAAGCTCATCCAGCCTGAGAGCCTCCAAAGCCTCATAATCATAATTCCCGTTTTCAAGGCGGGGCGCCTGTTCCCTGCCCCGGTAAAAATCATCCATAGAAACGGTATGCGCCTCTACTCCGAGTTCCTTAAGACAGGAGGTCAGCTTTGCGGCGGTTGTCGTCTTTCCGGATGACGAGGGGCCGGAAAGCATCACAAGACAATGGTTATCGAACCCCACAGCAAGATAACGCGCCAGCTTTTCGATTTCCCTCTGATATCGTTCGCTTTCCTCAACAATAAAGCCCGCGGCGTCAGACACGACACGCTCGTTTATATCATTAAGATTAATTCTGCGTTTTCTGAAATAGCGTTTCATAAAATGAAATCACCCGACCTTTTCTTTGTATCATGTCGGCAAAGCGACCGTTGTATTCGTAGGGAAATTTATAATTAAAAATCCTCTCTATATACTCGGTTCCGGGTCGGCGCAGCTTGGTAACCCCTCCCGCCCCGCACGCCAGAATAGTGTGGGTTTCATCCATGATAAAGACATTGTACAGTCCCTCATATCCCGGCTTTGACCACCCGGTATTCTCGGTTCCGCCGAGTGTTCTGCTCTGACGATATAGATAATAAGGATGGTATCCCTGCTCTCGCAGGCGTGAAATGCTGGAATCCACCATACGGACGGTCTGACGTCCGTTTTCATAATCCTCACGATTGTTTTTGACTATATTGGAAGCACGCTTCATTGCAAGGGTATGAACGGTGACGCTCTCGGGAGAAAGCGAAAATATTCCGTCAAGGCTGCGGTTAAACCCTTCATAGGTATCCTCGGGAAGTCCGGCAATCAAATCGGTATTGATGTTGCCAAATCCGATTTCGCGTGCAAGAGAAAAAGCCTGATAAAACCGTTCTGCGGTATGCCGTCTGCCGATGGCGGCAAGCACATTATCGTTCAGGGTCTGCGGATTTATGCTTATACGTGTAACACCCGCATTTTTTATTGCAACCAGTTTATCCTCGGTTACAGTGTCCGGCCGCCCCGCTTCAACAGTATATTCACGCAGGTAGGACAAATCAAAGCTGTTTTTGACCGCGTCAAAAATGCGTGTAAGCTGCTCCGAGTTTATTGCGGTAGGCGTACCGCCCCCCATATAAACAGTTTCAAGATGCAGTCCGAGCCGCCGCGCAATCTCTCCGGTGTACTCAATCTCTCTGCAAAGTCGCTCAACATATTCGGGTATAAGCTTCGCCGCGCGCTCAACGGTATGCGACACAAATGAGCAGTAATCACAGCGTGAAGGGCAGAACGGAATCGAAATATAAAGGCTGAATGAATTCGGACGGGAAAGAGCCAAAATCGGATTTTCCGCTTGCAGGGTTTCAAGACAAAAAGCTGTCTTCTCCCTGCTTACCAGCAATTCTCCGCAAAACTATCTGATTGCCTCCCGTTCCCCCTGCTGGGCGATAAGCTTTCTCATCAGCTTGACCGGACGAACTCCGGTAACCGCTCCCCACGGCAGTGTAAAGCTTAACACCTTTGCAAACAGATTATATAGCTGAACTGCAAGCTTCAGCTCAAGATCGACCTCGTTATCCTGATTATCCTTGGATACGCGTTCTATAACCGATTCTTTTTGCTTATAAAAAGTCAATTCTGTTTTAAGAACCCATTCATGCAGGTTGTCTGTAAGACAGGAAACGGCAATAATCGGACTGTCCGAATATGCGCCGGGTTTGTCTGTTACGGTAATCCTTTCCCGGGGCAAAAACAGTCTGCATATATTCTCAATCTCAAACCTGTAATTATGTCCGTCAATAATCAAAACCATATCCTGATGAATTCATATACGGGTTGCCCCTTTTTTCCTCAGCCAATGTAGTAGATGGGCCGTGACCCGGGAGCACCGTATAATCTCCTTCCAGTTCACTTAATCGATTCAAAGAGCACATTATAGCCGCGCTGTCACCACCTGGGAAATCGGTGCGACCGATGCTTCCCGCAAAAAGGGTGTCCCCCGATATCAGAAGATTCCCGCATATATAACAACTGCTGCCCGGGGTATGACCGGGTGTGTGGACCACCCTGATTTCAAGCTTTCCTGCCTTAACTGTATCCTCGTCCGAAAGCAGTCTGTCGGGCTTTATATTCAATTCCGTATTTTGTCCGGCAAAATACATCAAGCTCCTATCGGGATCGTATAATGCGGCTTCATCATCCTTGGGAACCAAAAATTTCGCGCCCGTTCCGGCAATCACGTCCCCTGCGGCAAGTATGTGGTCAAAATGGACATGGGTAAGCATAACATAAATAACCTTAAAATTATATTTCTTAATCGCATTGATTATTCTTTCGGAATCACTCCCCGGATCTACTACAACGGCCTGCCTGTCATCATCATAGACAATGTAACAGTTGACACCCATCCTGCCCACCGGCATGCAGATATAGTTTGCCATTATTGTTCCCATCCTTTCCGGCAGGATTTTTCATCATGAATGCCCGCTCCGTGTCACCCCGAGAATTCCGGAAATTCTTCCGAGCCGCGACATGACCGACTGCAAATGTTCAAGACTGTTTACGCCGACGGTCACATTCATAAACACCGTACCGCCGTCCTGAGCTTCTCTTGCGCTTATGGCATGAATCATAACATGCATTGATGCAAGCTGGGTGGTGACATCGGCGAGCAGCGCATGTCTGTTTTTCGCTTCAAGGGTAAGTGTAGACTTAAACTCATCCTTAACGCTTTCCTCCCAACTAACCTTAATCCAGCGTTCGGGTTCGGCCGCCTTTTTAATATCCTTGGGAACATTCACACAATCGGTCTTATGGATTGACACTCCGTAACCACGGGTAATAAAACCGATTATTTTGTCACCCGGGACAGGATTACAGCAGCGGGCGAACTTGACCAGACAATTATCCATATTTTCGATAATGACCCCGCCGTTGTTATGGCGCGTACGCGTTACCGTAACAAGCTTTTCAGGCTGGATGTTTTCGGCCTTAATAAGCCTTTGATAATCCTCCTTGATACGTGTCATTATGCGGGACAGGATAATACCGCCATATCCGATTGCGGCATAAAAGTCGTCAAGGGTTTCACAATGCTGCCTTTTACACTGTGCAAGCAGGAACTCTTTCATCTTGTCCTCGGGCAGACGTATTCCGTTTCTCGCAAGCTCCCGCTCAAGCTCTGTCTGCCCCTGCTCGATATTTTCCTCCCTGCGCTCTTTTTTGAACCACGCGCGTATCTTATTGCGCGCCTCGCCGGTCTTGACAATATTAAGCCAGTCGCGGCTCGGACCGCGTCCCTGTGCAGAAGATGTCAATATCTCGACGATTTCGCCGGTCTTAACCTCATAATCAATGGGAACAATACGCCCGTCGACCTTTGCCCCAACCATGCGGTTGCCGACAGCCGAATGGATAGCATAGGCAAAATCTATAACGGTTGCCCCGACGGGGAGCGTAATCACATCACCCTTTGGAGTGAAAACAAATACATCATCGGAAGACAGATCGGTTTTGATTGTACGGACAATATCCTCGGCGTCGTCGACATCCTTTTGGTTTTCAATAAACTGGCGCACCCACGCCAAACGCTCCTCCAGCTTATCCTTACGCTGAATCCCGAGCTTGTATTTCCAGTGGGCGGCGATTCCGTATTCGGCGGTGTAATGCATCTCCCATGATCGTATCTGAACCTCAAACGGGATTTTTTCCTTGCTAATAACGGTTGTATGCAAAGATTGGTACATATTTGATTTTGGGGTGGATATATAATCCTTAAAACGATTGGGTATCGGACGGAACATATCATGAATAATGCCTAAAACATTGTAACAGTCATTGACTGAATTGACAATCACCCGAACGGCGTAAATGTCGTATATCTCATCAAATGAGCGTCCCTGCACATACATCTTACGGTAAATTCCTGTTATACTCTTGATGCGTCCCGCGACATAACAGTCGATTGGTATACTTTTTAGATTATCCGTAATACGCTGTTTTATGCTTTCGATAAACGCATTGCGTTCACTCTCGCGCAGGGCAAGCGCGTCCTCAATCTCCCGATAGGCAACAGGGTCAAGGATGCGGAGCGACAAATCCTCAAGCTCCTCCTTAACGGCGCGGATACCGAGGCGATGAGCCAAAGGGGCGAAAATGTCCATGGTTTCTTTCGCCTTGTCGCGCCGCTTTTGCTCTGGCAGGGATTCGATTGTTCGCATATTATGAAGACGGTCGGCCAGCTTGATAATAATAACGCGTATATCCTGCGCCATGGCGAGCAGCATTTTTCTTACGTTTTCGGCCTGTTCTTCCTCTTTTGTCGAGTACGGAAGCTTACTGAGCTTTGTGACCCCGTCAACCAGCGCCGCAACGTCGCTTCCGAACTGCTTGGTTATCTCATCAAGCTTAACCGTGGTGTCCTCGACTACATCATGCAAAATGGCCGCGACAATGGTTTCGCTGTCCATTCCGAGTTCAACCAAAATGGACGCGACAATAATAGGATGACATACATATTCCTCGCCCGAAGAGCGCATTTGCCCCTCGTGTGCTTTGGTGGCAACCGAAATCGCCCGATCAATAGCATCCATGTCATAAAGCTTGCCGCTTTTTTCGATCATCGATTTAAGATCACAGGTGGTTTTCAATTTGTTTACTTGGTCATCCATTTTGCTCCACTCATTTCTCCAGACAGGAGTTAAGGTACTGCATTACAGAAGTCCGGTTAAGGTCAGCCTTGCCGTTGGCAGGAAGAATCGATATGCAGAGTGAATCTCCCCTGTCATCCAGAGATATAAGCCCTGCCTCGCGCAGTATCTCAAGTGACAGGCGCAGCCGGATATACGGAATCCTCGGAGACGACAACAAATAGCACATCTGTCCCAGATTACCGATCCAGCATTTTTTGCCGCGTATAAAACGGTAAACCCTCTCAACCTGTTCTCTTGACGGAATCCATGCTTTAGCCTGCTCGCGGGAAACAGTCTCCCGCCTGACAATAGCTTCAAATGATTGCAGGTCGTCAATCAACTCTTCCTGCTCAAGCTCTGCCGAGCGTATATCCTTCAGTAACAATGTCGGGGAAACAACCCCGCGATATTCATTGCGCTCCATTGTAACAACAAGATTTACAATCTGACCGCATTCAAAAGGAAAACTCTCACAGGTTGTGTTAAACCTGCAGACAGACAGCCGGACATCATCCCTTGATACGGACAACCTCAGGTGCTTCCCCTGCCCGATAGGCATTATATTATCAAGCTTCATATCGAAAAGCCCGAATACTGGCTGAGGATTGCCCGCTCCCAACGGTTCAAGCGCCGAAATCAGGTTGAGTTTCCCTACGTCTACCTGTGACGGGCGCAGCTTAAAATCAATCTTGAGCTCTGGTACAGGCATTTTTGGATATTTCTGCGCCGCATATTCATTGATACGTTTACGGAATAAGTCAATGTTCTCCGGAGAAAGGCTTAAACCCGCCGCCTGCTCGTGCCCCCCGAAACGGCTCAGCAAATCCGAACATGCGCTTACCGCCTCGAATAATGAAAATCCCTTTATACTTCTGCCCGAACCCTTGCTTTCGTTGTCGGTTGTTGATATCAGTATGCACGGCTTTCCGTAGCGTTCAACAATCCTTGCTGCTATTATCCCTATAACACCCGTGTGCCAATCATTTCCCTCGATTATAAGAACTCGGCTGGCCATCAAAGCTGGATCGCCCTGCAGCCTTTTGTTTACCTCCTCCAGTATTCCGGCTTCAACCGATTGTCTGCGTACATTGTATTCCTGTATCTCGGATGCCAGAGCTTCGGCGTCCTCCTCTTTATCTGTCATCAGCAGGCGGGCGGCAAGTTCGGGGCTTCCCATCCTTCCCGCAGCATTTAATCTCGGTACAAGAGTAAATGTCGTTTTAACGGAGTTTAATGCCTTATCGTCCACTCCGGCAATCTTTCGCAGGGCAAGGATACCCGGTCTTGTGTTTTCATTCAGTATATGCAAACCCGCCTTAACAAGAGAACGGTTTTCACCGACCAGTGGCATAACATCACCAAGGGTACCCAGAGCAACAAGATCTCCGTACCTTTCGATAACGGGTTCGGTATCACCCTCAAGGGCGCACACCAGCTTAAACACAACTCCGACGCCGGCGTAATCCTTAAATAGGCTCTCGCAGTCAGGCCTGTGCGGGTTGACCACCGCTACGGCGGACGGCAACTTATCCGGCGGTCGGTGGTGATCGGTGACAACAACCTCAATGCCCTTTGAAGCCGCATAATCAATTTCATCGACTGCCGAAACCCCGTTATCGACGGTTACAATCAACTTGACACCCTGCAACTGTATCTGGTCGATACTCTCTCTGTGAAGTCCATAGCCTTCACACTCGCGCTCCGGTATATAGTATATAACATCTGCACCCTTTTCACGCAGATAGGAATACAATAAAACCGTGGAAGTAACGCCATCGCAGTCATAATCGCCGTAAACAGCAATCTTTTCATGGCTTTCGATGGCACGCTGCACCCTTTCCACAGCGATATCCATATCAATAAAAGAAAATGGATCGTCAGATATATCTCCGCCCATTATAAACTCGGCGGCGCTTTCAGGGTCGGTTATGCCCCGTGTCACCAAAAGCAGGGCCAAAAAAGGATTGATTCCGCAATCCTCGGCAAGCTGTGCGGCCGCTTCCTTATCCAAAGGCGGCAATGCCCATCGCTTTATGCCCAAACCGACACCTCCTTACCAAAAAATTGAACTTTCTCTATTTTATCATTATTTCCCTCCCGATTCAACCAAAATAACGGATTACTATAAATACTGATCGGATTTTCGCTGATTGAGGAAATACAAAGTTATCACAAATTAAAACAGTCCATTTCACATTTAGCGAAAAAAGACTGTTCAGGTAAGTAATATTATTGTTATTAGTTAAAATAAGTTAAAGCAAAGTAATATTTTTAACAAACTCATTCGTTTTTAATGATATTTCATCGATACTATCCACCTTTTCATTATTAAAATAGAGGTTTTTAATTACTATGTCATGGCTCTCGTGCTCGCTATTAAAGCCCAATATTTCGGATGGAGGAATACCGATACCGCTATCAAGATTAACCATAATATTTTCAAAAAATATATCAAAATTTTCTCCGATTTTATCCGGATCATCCATATAAAATCCATAATAACCGTTTCTAATACAAATAGAAATAAGAAGCGGTATTTCCTCATAGCGGTTATAATCAATATTGATATCCTGAAAATAAACATTATGAACCTTTGCCCTACAGCAGTTATTCACGCTCAAGCAGCGAAAGCCGCCATGAATAATATCACAGTCTTTAAAAGTTATATTATACATTTCCTCGGCGGTCGTTTCGGCACCAATCTCAAGAGATCCGCCCCAATCACACCACACTACACAGTTTTCGGCAATGATATCACAGCAATTAACCAAACCATAGCCAGGTATACCTTTGATAACAATACTATCGTCAAAGCTGCGTATAAAGCTGTTTTTAATCTGAACGTTTTGAGAGCTGCAAATATCTATACCGTCTGTGTTATAACGCCAGCTTCCAATAATCTTAATATTATTAATAATTACATTATTACATCCGAAATAATTGACATTCCAGACTGCCGAATCACGTAAAATAAGACCGTCAAGGACCAAATTACTGCTATTATAAAATTTTATACATCCGTTTGTATCATCTGTATAGCATTCACCGTTGACCCGTTCTTCCATGCTGTCATCCAATATACCATACCCGCAAATCCGCACATTATCAACGTTTTCACCGTATATACAGCCATATACCACCGCACCGTCTTCAATATATACCACATCATTGCTTTTTACTTTTATTTTTCCAACATTGTGTATACCCTTACCGAAATAGTAGGTTGCATTGTTTTTAACATCCGAAAAATCGTTAATCGGATTTACGAATATATGTAATGTATTATGGATACCGTCAAACTCAACCGTGTAGTGCCCGATATCCTTAATACAAAAGGTAACCGTATTATCAAATACATCCACAGAAATCTTTTTGCCAAGTGGTCGAATAACCACTTCGTTAAAAACAAAATTTGGATTCAATTCAAAATTTAAGGCTTCATCCGTGCTGATACTAATAAATGTCGAAATTTCAGTTTGGTCCAGCGGCCTTTGATAACCCGGCCAGAACTGATTTTCTTTTATCGCCGATACACGTGCAGTATACCCCTCAGATAATTGCCCGTTAATATTAATTTTAAAAGTCTCGCTCTTCGCTTCATTTTCCGGTATTTTTTCAATAATAAACATAATTCATTCTTTCTCCTTTATCAGAATTTTTTATTACATTTTTTTCAGTGTCAAGATACCGCGCCTTTACTAAAAGTTTTAATAGTGTATCTATTATATTTTAAATTTATTTAAATTTGTCTTCAATAACTCTATCTGTCTTGTTTGTAGTATATTACTACATTTTTACCATATTGTCGATATACAGATTATCCTAACAACCTTTCCAACTCAACTACTGTCGGCTGAAATTGCCTAAAAATCGATAAGCCTTTTTTGGAAACCAACCGCGAAACCTGTAGAAAAGACAAAAACTTACCCCGCAGCTTGCCGCGGGGTATCCAAGTAAACCGTTTGGTTTTTTTACGACCGAGTATAAAAGTTATATCTTGTAATCAGTATAACAAGATAGACCCATTGAAAATCAATCGGTTAAAACCGCTTTGTTAAACGTCTTTTTGCCCTTTCGTATGACGACAAACCCCTTTTCGAATTCTGATTCCTTTATCTCCCATGATATAT
>JAAYKB010000086.1 GCA_012522615.1 Clostridiales bacterium | reverse complement strand
TCCGTGGAACCTGCGGACGCTAATTCCGTGGAATCCGAGGTATTAGAGGACGAAACCGGTGACTTTGATGGCGGAGCACCCGCCGATGCCCAAAACAAGAAAATCAAGCGGGACACCCGCCGCCTGCGCTACGGGGGTATGGCGACCGCCCTTACCGCGGTTGTTGTGGCCGTCGTTATTCTGGTAAACGTGGTTGCCGGCATATTAAATGACCGCTTCCCTTTCAATTTCGATCTTACGGCGGAAAAGCTGTTCACCCTTTCAAGTGAAAGCAAGACGGTGGCGAAAAGTGTAAAGAAGGACACCGAAATCGTGGTGTTTGCAGAGGAGTCTATTTTTACATCGCCCAACTCGGGTCAGGAAGACCTCAACAAGATATTCAAGCAGTTTCACGAGACTACAAAGCAGCTCGAGAGCCTCTCGGGCGGCAGGATAAAAACAAAATATGTCGATTTGGTCGGCGATCCCACACAGGCGACAAAATATGCGAAATACGAGGTAAATCAGGGCGAAATTCTTTTTATTTGCGGTAACCGCTGGCAGAAGGCAAACACCATGGATTTGCTCTCCTTCAATGAGGAAGCATACAACTATTACGGTCAGCTTACAGATGTCGTATCAAAGGTTGAAAACGTACTGACCATAAATGTAGCCATGGTTACAAGCGATAAAACGCCCCATCTGACCGTGCTGACCGGCCACGACGAGGACGGAGAGCTTATCAACAGTCTCAAGGAGAGCCTAGGCAACAACAACTTCAAGCTTGAGGATCTCAATATAACCGGCTCGGCCGAATTTAATGACGAATCGGTGGTTGCCATAATTCCGGCGCCCTCGACCGATTATACCCAGAACGAGATTGACAGGCTTCGCAAATGGCTGAGCAACGACGGCAAATTCAACAGGCACCTTGCCGTTTTTGTCGATTACAAGGCAGACTGTCCCGAGCTTTACAAGTTTCTCAATGTCGAATACGGCGTTGAGGTAACCGACAATCTGGTATTTGAATCGGATGCAAACCGCATGTTCAACTATTATCCCCACTATATTTTCGGGGATATAGAGGAGAGCGACTTTACCGGCGATATTCTGGACGAAAAGGTTTTGATGCCGGTTGTGCGCCAGATTCTCACAAACAAGGAGAACGACACAAACAGTTCCCTTTTCAACGTGGACGTCATAACCTTCCCCGAATCAAGCAAGCTGGTTTCGATAGCCCAGCTGCTTGACGAGAGCAACGAAAGCTATGACGATATTAAAAAGGTTGACGCCAAGGAGTATCCGGTTATCGGTCTGGCGTATGCCAACAAGTGGGGATACCAGGATAATGAAAGATACAACACCTATGTGATGGTGAGCGGCTGCTCCGCGGCGTTTATATCAGACTTTTTGTCGCTTACCATGGTAGAGAACGAGGGACTGCTGCTGTCCGCCTTCAACGGATTTACAGGGAACGAAAGTCCGGTGACCATTTCGAGCAAATCGCTGCAAAAAACCATGCTTGAATTTACAACCGGACAGCAGAACACCTTCTTTATGATCTTTGTGGCAATCATTCCGATTGCGCTTATCATCACCTGTCTGGCGGTATTTATCCGGAGGCGTCGTCTATGAAAAAACAGGTCCGCACACTGGTTATAATATCGGCTGCCGTTCTGGTTCTGGTCGGCTTGCTGCTCGCCCTTATCTTCCTCCTGCCCGAAAAGGACGAGGAGGAAAGCTCGGAGACAAGCAGCCAGCCCACAATCAAAGTTGTCAGCAAAACTGCCGACAGCGAGGGCAAGACGGTCGACCAGCCTGTCAAAAGGGTTGAGATTAAAAACGAAAAGGATGAATTCATAATCGCGCAAAATGACGAAAAACAGCTTTTGGTAAAGGGTTATGAGGATCTTCCCGTCGGCACCTACGAGATTGAATCCCTTACCGGGGAGCTGTCAAGCCTGACCGCCAGCCGCGAAATTTCATCCGATTCGGTAAACCTTGACGACTATGGGCTTGACAAACCGCGGGCAACCGCCGAGGTGACCTATCACGATGATTCAAAGATAACCTTTGAATTGGGGAACGACGCCTCGGGGGATGCCGGGTGCTATGTCCGGATTGATAAGAAGGGGCCCATATATGTTGTGAATTCCTATTTTGCCGAACAGCTTCTCAAGGAATCGGTGATGTATATCGGGACATCCCTTATTACCCCTCTCGAAGCCAGAAAAGACGATACAAGCTCAGGAACCGGCGGAAATGATACCGCCGTAATGAAAAACATGAAGCTGTCGGGTACGGTGCGCAAGGAACCGCTGGAGTTCGGGGTGAACACCAGAACGGACGACAGCGCCTATTCCACCTTCAACTATCTAATAACATCCCCCCTCCTCAAGGGTACCGGCGATTCGGCCGCAAACATTGCGCAATCGGCCACCTCGCTTGACGCAGTCCGGGCGGTGAAAGCCCATCCCACCGCCGCCCAGCTTAAGGAATACGGGCTTGATAAACCCTATTCGGTATGCGAATTAACCCTTGCGGTTCAGACCTTCACTTCAACCGACGACGACGAGACGGTGACAACCTACTATAACTCCACCAAGCATATAATCAAGCTCGGAAAAAAGGATAAGGACGGCAATTATTACGCTCTGGTGGACGATTATAACGCGGTGTATCTCCTTTCGTCCGGTTCGGTTCCGTGGGCCGAAACCCAGTTCAACGATATTGTAACCCCTCTGCTGTTTTTAAGAGATATAACAACGGTCAAGTCTATCGAGGTTAATGCCGAGGGAAGGAAGACCACCTTCGAACTGACCCATTATCCCGAAAAGGAGGACAGGGATGAAAGCCTTGTCGTCAAGGCGGGAGGGAAAACCTATCCGACCGACGATTTCCGCTCTCTTTATCAGGTGTTTATGTCAATCTACCGCTACAATGACGCCGATAAAAAGCCCACGGGTAATCCCGACATTGCATTTACCGTAAATCCTATCGACCCGAAGGATACCAAGGTGAACGCAAGGTTTTACAGAAATGACGCGAGCCTTTATACCTGCGTGCTTTCGGACAAAGATGTGTTTACGGTCAAGGCGAGCGAAATAGATAAGTTTATCAGGGGACTAACAAACTATCTCGACGGAAAACCCGTCACAGCCTGAATACAAACCGCCGGCTTTTGCAGCCGGCGGTTCTTTTGCAGGATTTAGCTTGTTTTGACGCGACCTGGCCATGAAGCAGCTTTAACTTCAAGCTTTCTTTTCGCTCATGCCGCGGGGCGCCTGCTTTCTGCCCGCAGTCTTGAAAAAGCAAGCAACAGCCTTGCTTTTTACAAGCCTATAAAGCAGGTAAAGACCGCCGGGGAGGATTTCGGTTTCCTCCCCGGACCCCTCCGCAAACGACCAAAGGCTGCCGCCTTTGGAATCCGCAGATTGTGATAAATGGTGAGATTCGTATTCTATCGAAGCGGATAGAACAAGTGATGCTCTTTTAAGAGTGGTAGGGCAAGTGGTGCAATATAAAAAAATTTCAATGCGTCTAGAGATGCTTGCCGGTAATATGCCCTTTTAGCGTCTATGCAAGCACCGGCTAAACCGGCGATTCTTTTGCTTCCGTCACCCCTCTTGATCCACACTTATGTAAATAATTACCAAATATCATCACAAAATTATGTGTAAAAGGTAGAACATGGAAATAAGTCTTGACAAGCCTCTCGAAACCATGTATACTTATACCGGAACATAAGTTCGGATTAGTCTTCGTTCCGCACCCGCCTGCGCTTACGCCCCGAAACCCTGCCTGTTTTTTTCAGTAAAAAAATTTTTTAAAAAAGTTATTGACAAAGAAACAATATTGTGTTATTATATTAATGTCACAGAAACATATAGAGAGGAACCCACATAAAAACATTATCCGCCCCATCCAAACGACCTCATTTTGTTTTTATTGCTCATATCGGCGTAATATGCTATAATCAAACGAACGGGAACAGTAATAATATTGGAAGAAAATCTTTCAACTTATACCGGGCAAAAACCCAGTAAAGGATATGGATTGTTATGATAATATTCGGTATCGATCCCGGTTATGCGACGGTTGGGTGGGGATGTGTGCGCTATGAGCGGGCGCGTTTCACAATGTTGGATTACGGCGCGGCGACCACCCCCGCCGACATGGCGTTTTCACAACGTCTTTTGATGATACACGGGGAAATGACAGAGCTGCTGGAAAGGTATAACCCCGACGCCCTTGCCGTCGAAAAGCTGTATTTTAAAAACAACCAGAAAACCGCGATTGATGTCGCGCAGGCGCGCGGCGTGATTCTTCTTGCCGCCCAGCAGCGGGGCACCCCGATTTTTGAATATACCCCTCTTCAGGTGAAATCCTCGGTGACGGGCTTCGGAAAGGCGGAAAAGCCGCAGGTAATGGAGATGACCCGCAGGCTGCTGAGACTGAATGAGATTCCGCGTCCCGACGACGCCGCCGACGCCCTCGCCATTACCATCTGCCATGCACAGACCTGCGCAACCCCGCTGAAACGGCGGCTTGCCGGCCTTTAAAAATAATAAAAATTAATCAAACCTTACGGAGGATATGTAATGCTGTACAGCCTTAAAGGAAAACTGATACATAGAGAGCCGAACGTTGCCGTTATCGAATGCGGCGGGGTGGGATTCCGCTGTCATATCACAATGACCACGGCGCGCCAGCTCCCTGCGCCGGGTGAACAGGCAATGCTCTACACCCGCATGAACGTGCGTGATGACGCTATCGAGCTGTTCGGGTTTGCCGACAGAGCCGAGCTCGGCTGCTTTAATCATCTTATCTCGGTCACCGGAGTTGGCCCCAAGGTGGCGCTTGCCGTTTTATCCGAGCTGTCGCCCGAGCGGGTGGCGCTTGCCGCCGCTTCCGGGGATTACAAGACGCTTACAAAAGCGCCGGGCGTCGGTCCAAAGCTGGCACAGCGCATCGTGCTGGAGCTCAAGGACAAATTCGGCCGGCTTCAGCCCTCGGGCACAGAATTTTCGGGAGATGTCGGTATTCCCTCGGCCGCCGGAAACGCCGGAGAGGCTGTCAGCGCCCTTTCGGTTCTCGGCTTTACGTCGGGGGAAGCCTCGGCCGCCGTTGCAAAGCTGGACAGCAGTCTGCCGGTTGAAACCTTGGTGCGCGAGGCATTGAAGATGCTTGCAAAACGCGGGTAATCATAAGAAAAGGGGGAGAAGGCCATGGGTGAACAGCCTGTCGAGCTGGATATGGAAAACAGAATAATAACCGCATCATATCTCCCCGAGGATGAAGGGGACAATCCTCTGCGCCCGCGGGTGCTTACCGAATATATCGGCCAGGCAAAGGTCAAGGAAAATCTTTCGGTATTTATCGACGCCGCCAAGCTTCGCGGCGAGCCGCTTGACCATGTGCTGCTGTACGGCCCTCCGGGCTTGGGCAAGACAACCCTGTCGGGTATAATCGCGAACGAGATGGGGGTAAACATCCGCATAACCTCTGGTCCGGCAATCGAACGTCCGGGCGACCTCGCCGCAATGCTGACCAATCTCGAGGAGGGCGACGTTCTTTTCATAGACGAGATACACCGCCTGTCCCGCGTGGTTGAGGAAATCCTGTATCCCGCCATGGAGGATTTCGCGATAGATATAATAAACGGCAAGGGGCAGGGCGCCTCGTCCATCCATCTGCCGCTGCCGCGCTTTACGCTGGTCGGGGCGACCACCCGAGCGGGACAGCTTTCGGCCCCGCTGCGCGACCGGTTCGGGGTGATTTTCAGACTCGAGCTGTATTCCCACGAGGAGCTGTCGCAGATTGTGACGCGAAGCGCCCGCATACTCGAGATAGCATGCGACAGCGAGGGGGCCTTGGAGATTGCCTCCCGCGCAAGGGGAACCCCCCGTATTGCAAACCGCCTGCTTAAACGGGTACGCGACTTCGCCCAGGTAATGGGCGGGGGCACCATCACCCTTGAAGCCGCAAGGCAGGCGCTCGACAAGCTTGAGATTGACGAGCTGGGTCTCGATATGGTTGACCGACGCATGCTTAAGGCAATGATACAGCATTATAACGGCGGACCGGTCGGGCTGGACACCATAGCCGCGGTTGTGGGCGAGGAGCCGATAACCATAGAGGATGTATATGAACCCTATTTAATGCAGATAGGTTTTTTGAGCCGGACCCCCCGCGGACGGGTGGTTCTTCCTTCAGCATACCAGCATCTCGGCATAGAATATAACGGGCAGCTGATGTTCTGACCCTTGTGCCCATATTTTACACATCGAAAGAGAGGATATATTTTATGGGAAGATTATTTGGAACAGACGGTGCGCGCGGTATTGCCAACGCCGAACTGACATGTGAGACCGCAATGGCTATTGGACGGGCCGCGGCAATGGTGCTTTTGGATAACGAGCGCCGCCGTCCGAGGGTTATCATCGGGAAGGACACCCGCCAGTCATGCGATATGCTGGAGGCCGCAATGGCCGCCGGACTCTGTTCGGTCGGGGCGGACGTCACCCTTATCGGGGTCATACCGACTCCGGCGGTGGCATACCTTGTGAAATACTATAAGGCCGACGCGGGCGTGATGATTTCAGCTTCCCATAACCCGTGCGAATACAACGGCATCAAGATATTCAACGGCGAGGGCTACAAGCTGTCCGACGCCCTTGAAGAGGAGATAGAATCCATTGTTCTGGACGGCTCGCGCACCCCTCCCGCCCCGATTGGCGGCGGGGTGGGACGCGTCAGGTACTGCACCACCGCCGCGGACGATTATGTACGCCACCTGCTTTCCACCACCGATATCGACCTTCGGGGCATGAAGATAGTGGTTGACTGCGCCAACGGCGCGGCAAGCACGACCGCCCGCAAGCTATTTTCGGCTCTGGGCGCGGACTGCATATACATCAACGACCAGCCGGACGGCACAAACATCAATGCCGGATGCGGTTCAACCCATATGGAGCTGCTTACCGACATGGTAAAAAACATGAAATACTCCGCCGGTATTGCCTTTGACGGCGACGCCGACCGCTGTCTTGCGGTTGATGAAAAGGGCAATCTGGTTGACGGCGACAAGATAATCGCCGCTCTGGCTCTCGATATGAAGCAAAAGGGAGAGCTGGACGGGGGAGCCGCCGTGGTGACCGTTATGTCAAACCTTGGTCTTTTCCGGTTTTGCGAGGAGCACGGCATTATTCCGGTCACTACAAAGGTGGGGGACAGATATGTTCTGGAGGAGATGCTCAAAAACGGCTATGAGATAGGCGGCGAGCAATCAGGGCATATTATATTCAGAAACTTTGCGACCACCGGCGACGGTCAGCTAACGTCCCTCAGGCTGCTTGCCATGTGCCGCGAGCGCGATTGCAGACTGTCGGACGTCGGCGATATGATGGAGCGTTACCCGCAGGTTATGGTCAACGTGAAGGCCGAAGCCGAGCAAAAGGAGAGGTTCAGCGCCGATAAAGCCCTTGCCGCTTTGATAGATGAAGCCGGAAAGAGCCTCGGCAAAAACGGACGTATTCTTGTACGCGCCTCGGGTACCGAACCGCTTATCCGGGTTATGGTTGAGGGACGCGATCTCGACAACATTAACAAGCTTGCAAAGTCGGTTGCCGATTCTATAAAAAAGGCAATCGGATAATATAACGAAAGAAGAAGGAATCGGATGAGAGCGGCTGCCGAATGGAAGGACTATGAACTGCTTGACGCCTCGGACGGCGAACGGCTGGAGCGCTGGGGAGATATAATACTGGTTCGCCCCGACCCGCAGATTATATGGAAAACCCAAAAAAACGATAAGCTGTGGAAAGAGGCGCACGCCCGCTATCATCGTTCCCAGTCGGGGGGCGGACACTGGGAACGCCTGCGGCAGATGCCCGAAAGCTGGCAGATTTCCTACGGCGTGCTGAAATTCAACCTCAAGCCCATGGGTTTTAAGCATACCGGACTTTTTCCGGAACAGGCGGTCAACTGGGACTGGATGTCCGAAGCAATACGCAGGGCGGGCCGCCCCGTACGCATCCTGAACCTGTTCGGCTATACCGGGGCCGCCACTCTGGCGTGCGTCGCCGCCGGAGCCCATGTCACCCATGTCGATGCCTCCAAGGGAATGGTTGCGTGGGGCAGGGAAAACGCCGCATTGTCCGGGCTTGCGGACAGACCCATGCGCTGGCTGGTCGACGATTGCGGCAAGTTTGTCCTCAGGGAGCAGCGCCGCGGCAACACCTATGACGCCATTGTGATGGATCCCCCTTCATACGGCAGGGGGCCGGGCGGCGAGGTGTGGAAGCTGGAGGACCAGATTTATCCGCTGCTGCTGGAATGCGCCGCCCTGATGTCGGAGCAGCCCCTGTTTTTCATGGTGAATTCCTACACCGCCGGATTGTCCCCCTCCGTTATGGGATATATGCTTGACTCAATCCTGACGCCGAGACTGGGCGGCAGGACGCAGGCGGATGAAATCGGTCTGCCGGTGACGCAAAGCGGGCTGGTTCTGCCCTGCGGCGCAACCGCCATATGGTGCGGGGAGATATAGAATCGGAAAGGACACGGAGCTTGTATAGATGAATATTATTTCGGCAAATGACGTTAGATTTTATTATGAAACAGAAGAGGAAGCGGGCGGCCGCCCCTTGCTTGTTCTTGACGATATCAGGCTTGATATTGAACGGGGCGAGTTTGTGGCCCTTTTGGGACATAACGGTTCGGGAAAATCCACACTTGCCAAGCATTTCAACGCCATGCTGCTGCCGAGCGGCGGCAGGGTGCTGGTAAGCGGAATGGATACCAAAGACGAAAAGCTTCGGTATGAAATCCGGCGCATGGTGGGCATGGTCTTGCAAAATCCCGACAACCAGCTTGTATCCACCATTGTCGAGGAGGACGTCGCCTTCGGCCCCGAAAACCTCGGCGTCTCGCCCAAAGAAATCCGCAGGCGTGTTGACGAGGCGCTTAAAACGGTGGGTATGCTGGAATACAGCGATCATGCCCCGCACAAGCTCTCGGGCGGACAAAAGCAGAGGGTGGCAATCGCCGGAATCCTCGCCATGCGGCCCGACTGTATCGTGCTGGATGAACCCACCGCAATGCTGGACCCGCAGGGGCGGAAAGAGGTGCTCGAAACCGTATTCCGACTGAACAAGGAGCAGGGAATTACGGTTGTTCTGATAACCCACTATATGGAGGAGGCAGTGCTTGCCGACCGTGTGTTGGTGATGGAGGAAGGCAGAATCCTGATTCAGGGCACGCCGCGCGAGGTGTTTTCTCGTGTGGATGAGCTGCGCGGGGTCGAACTGGATGTCCCGCAGCCCACCGAGCTTTGTCACGAGCTTCGCATGCAGGGAGTACCTCTGCCCGAAGGCATCCTGACGGCCGAGGAATGTGCACAGGCGCTATCAATGTTTTTGGAGGCAGCCCATGTCGGTCATTGAAACCCGAAATCTGAATTACACCTACTCGCCCGGAACCCCGTTTCGGAGGGACGCGATAAAGGACATATCAATAAAGATTGATAACGGCGATTTTATCGGCATTATCGGACATACCGGGTCGGGAAAATCCACCCTGGTACAGCATCTTAACGGCTTGCTTCGCCCCGCCTCGGGACAGGTTTTCCTCAACGGCAAAGATATCTGGGAGCACCCAAAAAAGATACGCGAGGTGCGCTTTCAGGTCGGGCTTGTGTTTCAATACCCCGAGCACCAGCTTTTTGAGGAAACCTCATATAAGGATATCGCCTTCGGCCCGTCAAACATGGGACTTGACGCGGATGAAATAGACGCGCGTGTCCGGCGCGCCGCGAAGTTTGTCGGTCTTCGCGAGGAGCTTTTGCAAAAATCCCCCTTCGAGCTTTCGGGGGGAGAAAAACGCCGTGTGGCCATCGCCGGAGTGATGGCGATGCAGCCGCAGGTTCTGATACTGGACGAGCCGACCGCCGGACTTGACCCCAAGGGCAGGGATACCATACTCGGTCAGATTAAGGAATACCAGCAGGAAAACGGTTCAACCGTTATAGTAGTATCCCACAGCATGGAGGACATCGCCCGCTGCGCAAAAAAGGTGCTGGTTATGAACCGCGGCAGGATTGAAATGTTTGACCAGACTCCGGCCGTGTTTTCGCGGGCGGACGAGCTTGGGGCAATCGGGCTTTCGGTACCCGCCGTCACCCGTATCTTTATGATTCTGAGGGCGCGGGGCTATGATGTCGGGGACAACGTCTATACGGTTGAACAGGCGCGCGACCGTCTGCTGCCTCTTTTGAAAAAAGGGGGGGATGCATGATGCTTAACGAGATCACGATAGGCCAGTATTTTCCCGGAAGGTCGCTGCTGCACCGCATGGACCCGAGGGTAAAGCTGGTGCTGACCTTCGCCTATATATTCGCCGTGTTTGTACCCCGCAACTGGGCGGGACTTTCGGTTGCGGCAGGCTTTTTGCTCTTCACGGTCATACTGTCCCGTCTGCCTGTAAGGCTTGTTTTCAAAAGCGTCAAGCCCATTCTTCCTGTTATACTGCTTACCTCCCTGCTCAACATCTTTTATGTAACCGGCGGGGTTCACCTGTTCGACTGGGGCTTTATCCACATCACGACCAAGGGGATTACAACCGCCGCCTTTATCGCCATACGCATACTATGCCTGATTTCGGGGAGCTCGCTGCTGACCTACACCACATCTCCCACAACCCTGACAGACGCGCTCGAAAGGCTGCTCAGCCCCTTAAAGGTAATAAGGCTGAACGTCCATGAGCTTGCGATGATGATGACAATCGCCCTTCGCTTCATCCCGACCCTTATCGAGGAGACCGACAAGATAATGTCGGCGCAAAAGGCGCGCGGCGCCGACCTCGAAAGCGGCGGTATGATGCAGAGGGTACGCGCCCTTATCCCCATCCTTATCCCTCTGTTTGTCTCGTCCTTCAGGCGGGCATACGAGCTGGCGACAGCGATGGAGTGCCGCTGTTATCGCGGCGGAGAGGGCAGGACAAGGATGAAGCAGCTTCATATGAAGACGGCGGATGTAGTCAGCGTTATGTTTGTCCTGCTGTTGATTGCCCTGCTTTTTTACCTGAACTATACCCTGCCGTCGGTGCTTTAGACTTTAATTGACTTTAAAGAGAAAGGCATGAAGGATTATGCAGCGGTTGTTGCTCACCCTCAGGTATGACGGTACCCGTTATCACGGCTGGCAGGTGCAGAAGAATGCCGTGACGGTACAGCAGACGCTGCAGGATGCTGTGGAGCGGGTCACCGGAGTGCGTTCGGGTATAACCGGATGCAGCCGCACGGACGCCGGAGTCCATGCCGATATGTTCTGCTGCACCACCGATACCGAGTCTCCTCTGCGCGGGGATGACATGATATCCGCGCTTAACGCCAACCTGCCTCGGGATATCGCGGTTTACGACTGCCGCGAGGTGCCAAACACCTTCCATCCCCGCTATTCTGCCGTCCGGAAGCGGTACCTTTACAGGATATGGAACGACCGCGCGCGCAACCCCTTTTGGGAAAACCATGCCGTCCATATTACGCGGCCGCTTGATGCCGATATGCTGAACCAAGCGGCGGCAGGCTTTGTCGGCAGACATGATTTCGTCTCGTTTTGCGCCGCGGGCAGCAGCGTCGAGGACACGGTGCGCAATGTCCTGCATTGCGGGGTTGCCCGGGAGGGAGGGCTTGTCACGTTTTCGGTCGAGGCCGACGGGTTTTTATACAATATGGTGCGGATAATGGCGGGAACACTGCTTGAAATCGCCGCCGGCAAGCGGCCCTGTGACTCGATTCCGGAGATTATCGCGGCACGCAGCCGGGATGCCGCCGGCGCCACCGCCCCCGCAAAGGGATTGATTTTAAGCAGGGTATATTATAATGATGTTAAGTGAGATGCAAAAAGAGCGATATAAGAAATAGTATTATATTCCGAAATAAATTTTGCCGACAGGCAGGAAAGGAGAAGCCCCATGGCTGTGAAACGCGATACCACCATAAGACGCAGAAAACCGCCCCGCCCCTCGACCGAGGATGCACAAAGCAACCCTGACGGGCCGACCCTAACTCCTGTACGGCGCAGACGGCGCAGGAACCCGTTTTTACGGGCGCTGGCGCGTCTCACAGTGGTTGCAGTATTAATATTCTGCGGAGTCCTTCTCTGGCAAAACTGGGATTTGATTGAGCCCGAAAGCGTAATATACTGGATAAACGATAAGCTTGCCGGCGGCCAGAGCGGCGACGGCTTTCCCGTCGATATTAACGGCAGCTCGGTCTTGAATATGGAAAAGACAAAGGACGGGCTTGCCCTGCTGACCGACACCTCGCTGGTGGTGTTTAACCAAAAGGGCGGCGAGGTTTTCAGACGCCAGCACGGATTTTCCAATCCGATACTAAGGACAAACGGCAGATGGCTTTTGATGGCCGATGTCGGCGGAAACAGGCTGAAGATAGAAACCAGAGCCTCGACGCCGATCGAGATGAAGCTGGATAACTACATAACGAGCGCCTCTATCGCGGGCAACGGGAATTTTGCCGTCGTCACCGGTTCGTCAAGCGGATACGCCTCCGAGGTTATGGTATATAACCGCAAGAAGGAGATAATATATGGATGGTGCGACAAAGAGCTCTCCATATTTGACGCGGCGCTGAGTCCCGACGGAAAATCCATGGCGGTTGTGGGAATTCAGGCCGAATCGGGCGCGATGAAAAGCTTTTTAAAGATATTTGACTTCGATAAAATGGACCCGGTATCCCTGTATGAAGGTACCGATGTGATGCTTCTTTCCGTCGGCTATTTCCCGAACGGTACGGTTGCCGCGGTGGGCGACCGCGAGCTGTGGGTGATGAACAAAAAGGGCACGATACAGAGCAAGCATAACTATGAGGACCGCCAGCTTGCGGGATATGTGCTCGGGGACAGCTCGATATCGGTGGCGCTGCGCGATTACGGAGGTTCGCAGAGCGGCACCGTAATGACGGTGAACCCCTCGGGCGACTTGGCTTACACCATGCCGTTCAAGGGCGCCTTCAGAAGCCTAGCCTCCTATAATTCGGGCATACTGCTGCTGACGTCCGACCATCTTTACAGGGCTGACACGGCGGGCACGCGGTACACCGCCGACCCGATAAGAGACGGGCGGATGGTCAGCCATTTCGGGAAAAGGGTAATTGTGCTCGGTCTGACAAGCCTATCGGAATGCGACCTTCCGACAGCAGCAGATAAAAATTAAGAAAAAATTACCTTTTACCTTGAAACAGTACTGTTGTGCTGAAAGGGAATCTATGGTATACTGCATTTATGCAAAAATAAAGGCGTTTCACTTCCGGACTCAAGACGACGCAAAATCCTGAACTTGCGGAAAGGGGTTTTATCATGGCATATATTTTGGACGGCTTGGTTATAATAATTTTTCTTCTGGCTGTATGGCTGGGATACAGACGCGGATTTTTCAAATCCATTATCCAGCTTGCCGGATGCTTTATTGCGGTGATGTTTGCTTCGACGCTGAGCGCCCCTCTGTCTTCCGGTATTTACAATCAGTTCATTTCGGGCACGGTACAAAAACAGATAGAGGCGAGGATTGAAAAGGCCGGGTCCGATTCGGTCGAAACCGCGCTCGGCGGCGTTCTTGAAGAGCTGCCGGATTCGGTTGTCAACGCTTTGTCCATGTTTGATCTAGGTACTGCGGAGCAGGTTAAGGATAAGCTGGCGGATTCGCTTGACGGGTCTGTGACCCAGATTTCACAGCAGATTGAGGAGAAGGTTGTGCGTCCGGCGGCGGTATCGCTGCTTCGGGTGCTGTGCTTCTTTATTTTGTGTATTCTGTTTATTGTGGTTGTCGGTGTGGTCGCGTCGATGGTTGGCAAGATACTGAGGCTTCCTGTTCTTCGGCAGGCCGACGGTCTGCTCGGAGGCGTTTTGGGCGCGGCACAGGGGGTTGTACTGGTTTTTGTCGCCGTCACGGTTATGAGCCTGATAGCCTCCACCTCCAAAAGCGACGATAAGATTAACCGCGCGGTTATAAAGGACACCGTACTGGTCGAAGCGGTTGAAAAGGCAAATCCGATGACCGGTACCCTGAAATCCATGTTTGGCGCGAAATCGGTTTGATGCGGATGCTTTCCCAACCATCCCCCGCAAAGTAAATACAGGTTCCGACAGGGAGGTTGAGATTGGTTTCGGTTTGTGGAGTAAACCCCGTTGTCAGCATATTCTGGGTTATAAACCGAAATCAATACGGCATTGATTCCGCGGAAAAAGGACTGACACTGTTTATGAATTTTTTAAACATCGAATGGAAAATGAATATACCAAACGCCTTGTCGTTGTTTCGTATGGCGCTGCTGCCGGTTTTTGTTATTCTGTACCTGTACAGCGCGGATTATGGTTCGCTGATTTACTGGGCGTTTGGCATTCTGATTCTATCCGGATTGACCGATTCGATTGATGGGATTATCGCGCGTAGATTCAACCAGATTACCGACCTCGGCAAGCTTCTTGACCCTATGGCGGACAAATTGACGCAGATTACGGTTGTTATCTGTCTGGCGCTCAGACATAAAGAGGTTATTTACCTGCTTGTGATATGTCTGGTAAAGGAGCTTTGCCAGGCGTTGGGCGGCCTTATTCTGCTTCGTCACGGCATGAAGATTCAGGGGGCGAGGTGGTTCGGAAAGATTTCAACCTTTACATTTTACGGTGTTATGTTGATGATTGTGGGATGGCCGGAAATGCCGAGGGGGCTGCTGATAGCCCTTGTAGTTTTGGTGGCTTTACTGATGCTTTTTGCGTTTATTAAATATGCGACCATGTTTTTTCGTATCAGGAACCATACCCTCAATAATGAACCCAAAACTATAGACAAGACAAAATCGGCTTGACGCCGGTTCATATATCAGATTTGCGCCCTTACCGCTTTTACTGAACAAATGGGCCGGCGCGGAAAGGCATGGTATTGCAGATGCTTTGTTCACGATGCAAAAAACGTACCGCTGTAGTCTTTATCACCCGGATGGAGGGAGATAAAACCATAAACGACGGAATATGCTTGGTGTGCGCCAAGGAGCTTGGCATCAAGCCTGTCGATGAATTGTTGGACAAGTTCGGTATTACCGACGAGGATATGGAGCAGATGGAACAGCAGCTCGGAGAGCTTATCAACCCCGACGAGGACGAAGACGGCTTCACCCCGGGCGGCGCCGCCACCTTCCCCTTTTTGCAGAATCTTTTCGGCAATATTCCGACCCAGGGGGCGGGCGAGGATAAAAAAGGCAGGCCCGAGGTCGCCGACAAAAACGCCGAGAAAAACGGCAAGCAGCCACAAAAGAAAAAAGAGAAGAAGCGCAGGTTTCTTGACGCATATTGCACCGACCTTACGGCGCGCGCCAGAAGCGGCAAAATAGACATGGTTATCGGGCGTGAACGCGAAATCTACCGTGTGGTCCAGATACTGTCCCGCCGCACAAAGAATAATCCCTGCCTGATAGGCGAACCCGGTGTGGGCAAGACCGCCATTGCCGAGGGGCTGGCCCTCAGGATTGCCGGCGGCAATGTGCCGGCCCGCCTGTTGAACAAGGAGATACACCTGCTTGATCTCACCGCTCTTGTCGCCGGAACCCAGTTCCGCGGTCAATTTGAAAGCCGTATCAAGGGGCTTGTCGACGAGGTCAAGGCCGAGGGCAATATCATACTTTTCATCGACGAGGTGCACAATCTGGTCGGCACCGGCGATGCCGAAGGCAGCATGTCTGCCGCCAATATACTCAAGCCCGCCCTGTCGCGCGGCGAGATTCAGGTTATCGGAGCCACCACCTTTAACGAGTACCGCAAGCATATAGAGAAGGATTCGGCGCTCGAAAGGCGGTTCCAGCCCGTGACGGTCGAAGAGCCTTCAATAGACGACACGGTTGAAATGCTCAAAGGCATCAAGAGCTATTATGAAAACTATCACGGCGTAAAAATCGAGGATTCGCTGCTGCGGCGTGCGGTCACCCTTTCCGAGCGATATATAAGCGACCGTTTTCTGCCCGACAAGGCGATTGACCTTTTGGATGAGGCATGCGCCGCCGCCGCCCTCAGAAACCGTATGGCCGACCAGTATGCCAAGCTGACAGCCAAAATAAATGAGCTCAAGCATGAGGAAGAGACCGAGCTCGGCAGCGAGGCTATTGATTACGAAAAGCTGGCAATCACAAGGGCCGAACTGCTGAAGGCGGAGGAACAGGCTGAGGAAATCAGGGTCGAGGCGACCCAAGCGCCGGTTTCCGCCGACGATCTGGCAACCGTTATTGAACTCTGGACGGGTATTCCCGCCTCCAAGGTCAAGGAAAGCGAGCTGTCCCGCCTGTCAAAGCTTGAGGAGAGACTGTCGCAAAAGGTTATCGGGCAAAAGGAGGCTGTCGAGCTGGTTTCCGCCGCAATACGCCGCAGCCGCGTTCAGATAAGCCCGAGACGCAGACCGGCGTCCTTCATATTCGTCGGACCTACCGGGGTGGGAAAGACGGAGCTGGTCAAGGTGCTTGCGGCAGAGCTTTTTGATACCCCCGAAACCCTGATACGCCTTGATATGTCGGAGTTTATGGAAAAACATTCGGTTTCGCGTATAATCGGCTCGCCGCCCGGATATGTCGGATATGACGAGGCCGGACAGCTCACCGAAAAGGTGCGGCGCAAGCCCTATTCGGTTCTGCTGTTTGACGAGATTGAAAAGGCCCACCCCGACGTTCTCAATATATTGCTGCAGATTCTCGACGAGGGGCGGGTCACCGACGCCCACGGACGCTCGGTCAATTTTGAGAATACCGTAATTGTTATGACCTCTAATGCCGGAAGCCAGAACCGCGAAAGCCTGATGGGATTCGGCAAAACCGACGCGCAGGCGTCCCGAGACCGCGCCATGAAGGCGCTTTCAGATTTTCTCCGCCCCGAGTTTATCAGCCGCGTGGACGAGGTGGTCTATTTCAACCCGCTTACCCGCGAGGATTTCATAAAGATTGCAGATCTTATGCTTGGTGAGCTTGTCGAGCCGCTCAGGGAAAAGGGAATCGAGTTAAGCTGGACTCCCGCCGCCTCTGCCGCCATTACAGAAAAGGCCTTTGGAGGGAAACGGGGCGCCCGCGACCTCCGTAATGCCGTAAGGCGCGATGTGGAGGATAAGATTGCTTCGATACTCGTGGATAAATGCGACAACCCGCCCCGTAAAATAAAGGTTGATCAAGACGGGGAGAAAAAGGTTAAGCTGGAATATAAGTAAACGCAAGCGAATAGTATAAAACGGCCGGGTGTCGGCATGCCCGGCCGTTTAAGCGTTATTTTACACGTTTTGCGGAAAGGGATTTTGATTTATGGTTATTTATGAAATATTGAAATCCATACTTATGGGGATTGTGCAGGGAATCACCGAGTGGCTTCCTATCAGCAGCACCGGGCATATGCTTCTTTTTGACGAGTTCATTCATATGACGGTCAGCACGGTGCAGGAGAGAAATAAGGACTTCTTTGATTTCTTCAAGGTGTTTATCCAGCTCGGCTCAATACTTGCCGTGCTTGTGCTGTATTTCCGTAAGCTGAACCCCTTTTCGCGCAAAAAAAGCGCCGAGGAAAGAGGGCAGACCCTGTCGCTTTGGTTAAAGGTGCTTATTGCCAGCGTGCCGGCCGGAATAGTCGGGGTTTTGTTCGACGATGCGATAGACGGGGTTTTGTCCACCCCCTATGTGATTGCCGCGACCCTTATCCTGTACGGCTTTCTGTTTTTATGGCTCGAGAACAGCAAAAGGCAGCCGAGAATACATAATTTTTCGCAGATGGACTATAAGACCGCGCTGCTTATCGGGGCTTGCCAGATGCTCGCCCTGATTCCCGGAACCTCGAGATCGGGGGCCACCATACTGGGCGCGGTATTCCTCGGCGCGTCCCGGTATGTCGCGGCGGAATTTTCGTTTTTTATGGCCATCCCCGCCATGCTGGGCGGAAGTGCCATAAGGCTGCTCAAGTTTGCGCTGGAAAGCGGGGAGAAATACGGCTCCCAGTATTCCGCCCTGTTCAGCGGCCTCGAATGGGCGGTTTTGCTGACAGGCTTTGTCGTTGCCTTCCTTGTGTCGATGGCTGTCATCAGGTTTTTAATAAGCTTTATCAAAAAGCACGATTTCAAGCCTTTCGGATATTACAGAATAGCGCTCGGAGTTCTGGTGGTAATCTATTTCGGATTTATTATGCGGTAGGCTTACCATCACCGATTATCTTTTATCATACGCAAAAAGGCAGGAAACCATTACTACGGTTTCCTGCCTTTTAAAAATCGTCAAAGAGATTATATCATATCGTCGAACACCGCGCCGGTAGACCCGCTGGTAACGTGCTGGGCGTACCGTTTGGCATAGCCGGTAAGATTTTGTATATACGGCTTTAATGACGCCCGGCGGGCTTCAAGAATCTTTTCATCGACCAAAAGCTCAAGTCTGCGGTTGGGTATGTCTATGGATATGGTGTCGCCCTCCTCGACAAGGGCGATAAGACCGCCCGCCGCCGCCTCGGGGGAAACATGACCGATAGAGGCGCCGCGTGTCGCGCCCGAAAAACGCCCGTCGGTAATCAGGGCAACTCTGTCGTCAAGCCCCATGCCCGCAATGTTGGCGGTAGGGGAGAGCATCTCGCGCATGCCCGGCCCGCCCTTGGGCCCTTCGTAGCGTATGACGACCACGTCGCCCGGCTTGATTTTTCCGCCGAGTATGGCGTCGTTGGCGTCCTCCTCGCAGTCAAAGACGCGCGCCGGGCCGCTGTGTACCATCATTTCGGGCTTCACGGCGCCCTGCTTGACCACCGCGCCCTCGCTCGCGAGGTTTCCAAACAGGATGGCAATGCCGCCGTCCTTTCTGAACGGGTCTTCCAGTCTGCGGATAACATTGCCGTCGGCGTCCGGCGCCCCGTCAAGACGTTCGCCGACAGTGCCGCTTACGGTGGGGATATCGCGGTTTATAAGACCCCTGCGATCAAGCTCCTTGAGCATTGACTGGATGCCGCCGACCTCGTTCAGGTCGGTCAGAAAAACCTCGCTGGCGGGGCTTAGCTTGCATATCTGGGGGGTCGATCTGCCGATTTCGTCGATGTATTCGAGCGATATCGGGCAGCCGGCGGCATAGGACAGCGCGGTCACATGCAACACCGTATTTGAGGAGCATCCGATTGCCATATCCGCCCGAAGCGCGTTTTCAAGGGCGGCAGGGGTTATAATATCGAGGGGGCGTATATTGTTTTTGAGAAGGGTCATGACCTGCTCGCCTGTTTCCTTGGCAAGGCGGATACGCGCGGCATTGACGGCCGGAATGGTTCCGTTTCCGGGCAGCGCCATGCCGATAACCTCGGTCAGGCAGTTCATCGAGTTGGCGGTAAACATACCGGAGCAGGAGCCGCAGCCGGGGCACGCCCTCTCCTCAAGCAGGCTCATTTCTTGCTCATCCATACGTCCGGCGGCACATGAACCGACAGCTTCAAACATGTCGGTCAGGCTTAGTCTGCGGCTGCCGTGGGTGCCCGGCATCATGGGGCCGCCGCTCACAAAGATTGAGGGTATATTCATACGGCATGCCGCCATCAGCATACCCGGGACTATCTTGTCGCAGTTGGGTATGAAGACGGCCGCGTCCATGGGATGGGCGGTCAGCATGACCTCAATCGAATCGGCGATAAGCTCGCGCGAGCAAAGCGAGTACTTCATGCCCTTGTGGTTCATCGCAAGCCCGTCGCACACCCCTATGGTGTTAAAGGTGAACGGGACGCCGCCCGCATTGCGGATTCCGGCCTCGACCGCCTTGGTTATGGTATCAAGATGGACGTGTCCGGGTATATAATCGCTCTTTGAACTTACAACGGCAATAAACGGACGCTTCATTTCGGCGTCGGTTATGCCGAGCGCCTTGAGCAGCGAACGGTGTGGCGCACGGGACGCGCCCTCCTTCATAAGATTGCTTCGCATAGAATCAGTCCTTTCATAGCGGCGTTTGCCGCCGTATCTACTTATCGGCTGTTGTGGCTGAGGTAAGGGGCTTTTTTGTTAAAAATGCTTCAAGCAGTTCAAGGCTTTCCTCGTGCAGCTTTTTGCTTTTCTTATTATCCGAGGTTCCGGATACGCTGCGGACGCCGAAATAAATCTCCTCGGGCAGATCCTTGAATTCCTCGTATTTTTGAAGCTGGCTGCCCTTCCAGTTCCAATAGTTTTCTTCGGTTTCAACAATACCGTCGACCGCAGCCCCGATTGGTGCGAAAAACCGGTAATCGCCGGTTTCGAGCCTTTCTATATTTTCCTCGTATGAGGGCTTGTCGAATATATAAAACATGGTGTCCCCCGCCGCCAGCTGGGCAATCAGCTTTTGCTTATTGGCGTATCCCATCTGGGCGTCATCGGACAGGATAATGGCGTCTATCCTGACTTCAACCTTGCCGTCGCCGTCAATATCCCTGCCGAAGCCCGCGAGCTCGGATTCCAGCTTCAGCTTGGCGGTGTCGGTAACATAGCTTTTGGTGACCAGTGTGAGGTTATAGTCGGGATCATCCCTGGTCACTATCTGACCGATAATAACAGAGAGTATCACAACGATTGCGGCAACGGCAACGGTATGCCATTTATAATGATACCAATAGTTCTCGAGCTTGCCGCGGGGAGTTTTCGGACCCTCGGGCTTAGGTGTAGGACGAAGCTCATCCTCGCTCACACCCCGAAGCGCCCATTCTCTGGCCATACAAACCATGCCTTTCCTGCTGATAATTTTATTACCATTGTCAGTTATGCATCTTCAATCCCTCGGCTTCATTGTCGGGAACAGAAGAACGTCGCGGATGGAATATTGGTCGGTCAGCAGCATCACAAGCCTGTCAAGACCGAACCCGAGACCGCCCGTCGGGGGCATACCGTATTCGAGCGCGGTGAGGAAATCCTCGTCCACCTCGGCGTTTGCGCCCTGCGCCCGCTTTTCGGCAACCTGCCTGACAAACCGTTCGCGCTGGTCAATCGGGTCGTTTAGCTCCGAAAACGCATTGCCCATCTCGCGAGCCGTTATAAAGAACTCAAACCGTTCGGTGAAGTCGGGTTCATCCGCCTTCCTTTTGGCAAGCGGGGATATTTCGACCGGATAATCGTAAATAAAGGTTGGCTGAATCAGCTTTTCCTCGACAAAGGTCTCAAAAAACTCCGCCAGAATGTCACCCTTGGTCGCCGCGTGCTTCTCATACCGGACGCCCTTTGCGTCGGCGGCCTTCCGGGCGTCCTCGTCGGTCTTCCAGTCGTAATAGTCGACCCCGGCATATTTTTTAACGGCCTCCGCCATCGTAAGGCGCTCCCACGGCGCGCCCATATTTATCTCGGTCCCCTGATATGAAATAACATCGGAGCCGCAGACCTTGCGCGCAAGGGTGGCATACATCTCCTCAATGAGGTCCATCATATCCTTATAGTCCGCATAGGCCTCGTACAGCTCAACCGTGGTAAATTCGGGATTGTGCTTGATGCTCATTCCCTCGTTGCGGAATATCCGCCCGATCTCGTAAACCTTGTCAAACCCGCCGACGATAAGCCGCTTCAGATAAAGCTCGGTTTCAATCCGCAGATACATATCCATATCCAGGGTGTTGTGGTGGGTGATAAAGGGGCGGGCGGCCGCGCCGATTTCAAGGGTGTGGAGAACCGGCGTATCAACCTCGATATACCCTCTCGCGTCAAGAAATTCGCGGATAAGGGAGATAATCCTGCTGCGCTTGATAAATGTATCCTTGACCTCGGGATTGATAATCAAATCAACATAACGCTGGCGGTAACGGGTATCTGGGTCCTTCAGCCCGTGGAACTTGTCCGGCAGTGGTATCAGGGATTTTGACAGCAGCTTCAGCGAGGTCGCATGAACCGATATCTCTCCGCGGCGGGTTCTGAAAACCGTTCCCTCGACCCCGATAATATCGCCGGTATCCCAGCGTCCGAACTCGGCGTAGGCTTCCTCGCCGACGTCATTAATGCGGATATAAACCTGGATACGTCCCGACCCGTCGCGCAGGTCGATAAAGCTGGCCTTGCCCATATCACGCCACGTCATTATACGGCCGGCTATCGAAACGGCCTGCCCCTCAAGCTCATCAAAACGGTCAACTATATCCTTGGCAAGATGGGTCCTGTTCCATTTTGTGATATGAAACGGGTCTTTACCCGCCTCCTGCAGCGCCGAAAGCTTGTCGCGGCGTATCTGCAAAAGCTCGCTGAGCTCCTGTTCGCTGATTTCGGCCGGCATGCCGCTGTTATTATTCTCCCTGTTATCCAACGCTATCGTACCCTTTCCTATGGAATCCTTTTTGATAACAAAACAGGCGGGCAACCCGAAGGTCACCGCGCCTGTACTCCTCCGGCGCAGAGCCGGGCTATTTCATAATCTCCACGATCTCATATCTTATAATGCCGTTGGGGGTCTCGATTTCAACCTTGTCACCCTGAGAAAGTGAAATAAACGCCCTGCCGACAGGCGACTCGTCGGAAATACGTCCGTTGAGCGGGTCGGCCTCGGTTGAGCCTACTATTTTGTAGGTTTCAACCTCCTTGGTATCAAGATTCTTGACCTTCAGGCGGGAACCTATATGGACAATCTCGGTGCTTAATTGACTTTCATCAAGCACGCGGACGTTTTTAAGCTGATTTTCAATCTCGCTGATTCGTCCTTCAATAAGCGCCTGTTCGTTTTTGGCTTCGTCGTACTCGCTGTTTTCCGTCAGATCGCCAAAGGACAATGCGATCTTTATTTTTTCGGCAATCTCTTTGCGCTTTACTGTTTTTAACTCTTCAAGCTCGCGTTCAAGACGCTTCAGGCCTTCACCCGTGATAACAGTCTCTTTGTTCATTTCTGCACGGTCTCCTTCGGAGCGAATTTTAGTATTTTTCCTCAAATATTCCAAGAAACCGACAGAATCGGTTTCTCTTCGAAGTATAATAGGCGCAATTACGCCAGCGTCATAACAGGTATTATACTAAACCGATATGCCGATGTCAATACCCGCAAGTCTCCATGCAGCGTCCTTCAAAGTGATAGTATGCCCGCCGGTTTGCAAAAATTCGGGGGGCATTGAAGCAATTTCACCGACCGAGCTTAATTCATACAGCCCCGCAAGAAACTGCATCGCGTCGCAGCCCGGCGGAGTTGCCGCAAGCAGGGAATGGGAAACGCGCGG
>JAAYKB010000085.1 GCA_012522615.1 Clostridiales bacterium | reverse complement strand
GGAAAGCCGCTTGCGCTGATGAATAATTGAACTGCTTTTCTGTAATCTAGCAAACTTCATTATATTGCCGAAAACTTGTTGTCATGCGGGTTTCCGGCGTTTTTTGTTATACGAAAATAGACAAGCATAACTAAGAGATTTTAGGTGTAAAGGCGTATCGTTTCACACCATATTATCAAATATTATTGCTTTAAATACATTTCCGCGTTCCTCGAAATTTTTGAAATCGCCGTAGCTTGCCGACGCCGGGGACAGGAGGCATGACGTGCCCGGACGGGCGTGATTTTTTGCCGTTTCGGCGGCTTTAAGCAGATTATCGCAGTAAAACAGATTCAGGTTGGTCGCTTCAAGTTTTTTCAGCATATCATAGATGCGTTTTCCTGATTCATACATGCAGATGACGTTTGAGATTTTACTGTTAGCCAAGTAATCCACAAGCGCGGTGTAGTCAATGCCTCTGTCCATCCCGCCGAGCAGGATCGTAGAGGCGTTCGGTATGCTTTCGATGGCGTTGATTGTGGATTCGACCGTTGTTGAGATTGAATCGTCATAGTAGTCGACCCCATTCAGGCTACCGAGCAGCTCCAGACGGTGGCTTAATGGAGTGTATGATTTTAATGAATCGATAAACTCTTGGTCCGAGATTCCGAATGATTTTGCGATATTATAGACAAACGCGCAGTTGACGAGGTTGTTCACGCCGCGCAGTTTGACCCCGCCGATTTTCTCCAACGATTTAAACGGCAGGGATTCTTTTTCGATAACCATTATGCGGGACACCGACTCAGATCTGGACGGAATTACGCTTTTATCGCAATACAGCACGTCGAGCGGATGCTGGTGGAGGTATATGTTTTTCTTTGCCCGGACATAGTTTTCAAAGGTTCCGTAGTGGTCAAGGTGGTCTTCGTATATATTCAGCAATACGGCTAATGCCGGAGAAAATTCGCAAATTTCAAGCTGGTGACACGATAATTCCAAAATAACGACTGTTTCCGGCTTTATTGAACCTACTATCTCAAATACTGGTGTACCTATGTTCCCGGCAATAAAGCAGGGGACATTATTTGTGTGAAGGACGTGATAGAGCAGGGAGGATACCGTGCTTTTGCCCTTGGTGCCGGTAACCCCGATTACCTGCCGGTTAAACGCCTGCAGGAAAACCTCTGTCTGTGAGGTTATTTTGCAGGTGTATTTACGATAATCTTTCGGCAGGACGATTCCGGGGCTTTTGAAGGCGATGTCATAATCGTCTATATGCTCAAGGTAGTCTTCGCCTGAATATATCTGGGCGTCGCGAATATTGCAGGGAGGGTTTATATCGGCAATTCCGAGCTCGGCATACAGGCCGATTTCTTTTAGCAATTTATAGGTGGCTTGTCCTTCTTTTCCGAATCCCAATAAAAGAATTCGTTTTCCTCTAATGAGGTTTGAAAGTGTATTAATCATGCCTTCACCTTATCTTTTTATTATGCGGCTTGACGCGGGTTTACTTTAACCTGCTCTTGATTGCCGGAACAAATTGCTCGGGGACATGGTTGCGGTCGTCGTACCTTTTAGACAATTCGTCAATGTCGTACCTTTCGGGGATATCAAGATTTTTGTAGTACCTTAACAGCAACGGCAGCGGCGTATTTGAGGTTTGGTATTGGCGGACCAACTCCTGCAGGGCTGCGTTGACCTCGTCGCGGCTGCCGACACATTCAAAAGGCTTTTCGGGCTGCAGGCCGATCAGCTTCTCCAATGTCGGTATCAGCCCAGCGTCGTCAAGCATATCTTTGCCGAATATGCCGGCCATTTTAGCCTGCTCAATAAACGGGGACAGTATAATGTACACAAAAAGGCATTTGGGACAGTCGGCGCACCATCTGTCCTGCTTGCTTCCGATATTGCAGCTTCTGTAAACATGATGATATTTATCTAAGCCGGAAAAAATCCTTGCAATGCCAAGTTCGGTTAGCGGGCGCAGCAGGCTGAAATATTTTGTGCCGGAATTAATATAACGCTTTTCGTAATCGATAAAGTCCGATTCGAACTCCAGACTTTTTGAATATTGGTGGTTCACATCGGAATCCGGCACGGTGGACTCGTTCGCGCTGGACTCGTTTGAAAGGGCGATGAACCCGATGCCGTGTATAAAGGCCGTCAAGACCGATGAGAAGGCCACCAATGCCGAAAAGGGTGTGTGCCCGTTAAGAAAGCCCTGCCTATTTAAAGAGAGCATGTTTTCATCAAGGGTCCGGTTTGCCGTGACAATATTTTTTTGCGGAATCTTGCCCGCAGAGACGGTATCGAGCGTGGCTTTCCTCGGGTTGATGATATAGCAAAACCGTTCGGCATATCCGCTCAACAGCTCAAGGGTTACGGCGGAATCCTTGCCTCCGCCGATGGGAATAAGGACTTTTGCATTGTCTGGGGTATTGGATTTTAGCAATGACGGAGCGCATTTTTTGTTGTTATTATCGCCAATTATGGTCATGAAGTCGTCGTTATAGTCAATTCCGTTTGTGTAAAAGAATTCGCCGAGTCCTTTCTCATATAGTTTTTTCCACCATACGGTCTGGGCATCCGAAAGACAGCCGCAGTTAATACGGACGCCGGGTGAACAGGTTGTCTTCCAATAGCTGATAAGTTCCACCATACCTAAGTAAAAGGCAAGCTTATTAATGGTTTCGTCGTTCGGGTCAAGGGATTGATTGACAGGCTTGGCTATCTCCCAGCGGGGTCTGAACTCGGCAAGTCCGGGTATTATAAAATGAAAATCCAAACCCAACGCCCGGTCGGATTCGGAAATATTGTAGCCCGAATATATAAACTCAGGGTATTTTCGTCTGAATTCCAAATAGTGCTCGTGCCTGTTACCCATTAATAATCACCTTATCTATATCTATAAATCGAGAGAACTTTACATAGTATACCAGCATTATACATCAGGCCCAAAACCCTTGTCAATCAATTTGGATTTCGTAACGGCAGCAGGAGTGATGTCCGCGTGTCAATAAAATCAAAATAACGAATCCCCGTTTTGAGGGATTCGTTATTTTAGAAGTCAGGGCATATAGTGCGTACTTCGTTTATTCGCCTTGTGGGCTGTTCAAATGACTTTAGCAATCATTTGAATAAGATTAAAGTACCTTCCGCTTTCGGCTTTCATCATTTTTTTTTCCTGCTCGATACCCTGCCAATCGCTGGTGAGCCATTCATCCCACGACTGTTTACAGCAGAGCATTTCGCGAATGTCAATAATTTCAATACCCTTTTCTTGTTCCCATAGGTTTTTCCACCAATCAAGCGAATGGATAGTCCTTGCCACATCGTCATTCCAAAACGGCTTCATTTCATCAGGGACATTATCCCCAAATTCATATTTTATACCGGGAATGGCCACAGCAATATAGCCGCCCTTTTTCACAAAGGGAATAAGCGACGGCAGCATTTCAACCGTATCGCCAAAATAATGGTAAGCGTCCACGCTGAACAGCAGGTCGAAATATCGGTTTGCGAAAGGCAGTCCTTTGGTTGCGTCTACCGAAATCGGAACCGCCTTATCATCAATCCCGACAGATTGAAAACGCTCATGGTTTTCGGTCGGAGAAATCCAAAGGTCGGCTGCGAAAACGGTGGCGCCGTATTTTTTCGTCAACAACAGGGTGGAAAGACCACGCCCGCAGCCGAGATCGAGGATTCGCATATTATCATTTATCTTCAGGTGTGACGACAATTCCTCCGACAACCGCATGGCGTTTGGGCCCATCATTGCGGCTTTCAGGAACTCGATATTTTTTCCGCTTGACATAAATCGTTCTGTGAATTGATACATTGTATTCTTCCTTTCAGTTTTTCGCCCTATAGAAAGAAAAAAGCACAGTACATTACTGCGCTACAAATCACACCATTATAAATAATGGATGTTGGTTCAATCTGTAAGGCAGTTTTTGAAAACACAAACAAGAGCAGGACGACTGCTCTTAACATACTTTTAGAAGCCTTACAGGATGACCGACATCAATACACTCCTTTTATCTTTGGGTTTACTTTATCACTGGTCTGTCGTCTTGTCAATTTATTTAAGCAATATAATCTTGTTCTATTTCCAAATATCCAGCCGGTTCCAATCGAATAAAGAACCGGGATCGGTTTTGCTGGCGCTGTATTCATCATGGCCGATGATGTGATTGCGGTCTAGAGGGATGGTGGGATACTCCGCGACGAGCGACTTGATAAGCTCAGATAAGGCGGCATACTGCACCACTGTAAAGCCTTTATCCTTTTCAGCAATAAGGTTATAGTCGGATTCATGTAAATAGAGACTCATTTCTTCCTTGGTGCCGATGCCGAGCAGCTCAATCCCGATGGAGTAGTGATTCATTCGATTTGAGTATGCTTTTGATTCGTTCCACTTGCCCTTTCCGGCATGCCACGCAACACGGTCGGTGGGAATAAGCTGAAAAATCTCTCCTTCACGGTCAATTATAAAGTGGGTAGATACTCCCGTATTTTTCAATATGTTATATGCGTCTTCTATGTCATGAGGATTTTGCGGATTTGCCACGGCATTGCTGATAAAATGAATGACAATATGGGTTATTGTTTCGGTGCGTTCTTCCGAAAAATCAGAAATCGGCAGCCACTTTTCGGTGATAGACGGCTTTATATTAATTGAAGTTGAAGTCGAGGTGGCGGGGGATGGGGTTGTGAAAGTACTGCTTTCTGTTTTAACGTGACAGGACGCAAACAAAAAAGCGATACTTAGATATAGTAGTCTGTAAAGTTTCATTATTTTCACCCTATTGCAAGTGTATGTCCAATGATAAATCTATTGAGAGTCTTGTTTTTTTCTTAAAAATTCAAGGTATTCTATCAAAGCATTTCTTCCGTCAGGATTAAGAGATATTGCGTCTGACAAAAGCTTTGATGCGGTAATATTTTTTAAAAACGGCTCTTTCAACTTATCCAGTGAATATTGATACTGGGTCAGTCCTAAGATATAGTCGGTATTTAAATTATAAAGTTTAGCTAATCCTATTAAATGCCGTATAGGAAGTTCATATTCACCGGTTTCATATTTTGAGTAGTATTGTTGTGCAATACCTAATGCCCTTGCTACTTGGGTCTGTGTAAGATCCCTATCCTCGCGTATTTCACGGATTAAAATATTTAACGGTTTCATATTACACCTCTTTTCTTTTGCGAAGATATTAGCATACAATGAATACATAGTATTGACATTACTATGCAAATAATGTATAATAATTAAAAAATAATATAAAACAATTGTATTGGGAGTGATAACAATGAAATCAGAAGTAGTAAGAAAAATGGACGAGCTTGGGCGGATTGTTATACCCATTGAAATGCGGAACGCCTTGGGATGGGATGATGAGACGAAAATCTCAATCAGTCGGCAGGGGGAGAGGTTGGTTTTGCAAACCTATCAAGGAAGCTGCTTTGTATGCGGGAGTGAGGAAAACCTCAAACAGATTCACGGCAAGTATATATGCCGGGAATGTGTTGATGAGCTTAACAGATAGGTTTGCATGTGATTTGTGGGGATAATGCTTGATGAATATAGACGCATAAAAAAAGAAACCCCACATTTCTGCGGGATTGAAATAGGAAATGAAAGAGAGATTTGAAGTTGCTTCGCAACTCCTCTTATGGTGCCCGGAACTTGGGTTCGAGACTCAATCAACCAAAAGACAAGGCGTCCCATTAACGGACGCCTTGTCTTTTGGATTAAATATCGGGCTTTTCATCAATCGCTTTTTTGATTAGTAACGGCCATTCTTCCGACGATATGGTTGACGTGCGGTCAAACCTTGCGAGATATTCAACATTTCCGTTTGTCCCGTGTATGGGGGAAACCGTAAGATTATTAAGATGCAGACCGTTTTCTGCGGCATTTTGGGCAATCCCAAGCAAAATAGGGGGAAGGTCGGCAGGGTCTTTCAGGATGCCATTCTTCCCAACCTGACGGGATGAGGCCTCAAACTGGGGCTTAATCAGGCATACACAAAGACCGTAAGGATTTAGTATGAGGTTGATTGCGGGAAATATTTTTTTAAGTGAAATAAACGATACATCAGCGGTTACAATATCGCATTGCCTGCCAAGCCGCTCGGCAGTTAGGCCGCGCGCGTTTGTGCGTTCCAATACGGTTACCCTTTTATCACGGCGAAGCTCCCATGCGAGTATACCGTAAGCCACATCCACAGCAAAAACATGACCCGCGCCGTTTTGCAGCAGGCAGTCGGTAAAGCCGCCGTTGCTGGCGCCAATGTCACAGGCGGTAAGTCCCGACACATCTATATTAAAAGTGTTCAGCGCCTTTTCAAGCTTATATCCGGAACGACTGGCATATCGGCGGGCTTTTTCCTTGAGGGTCAAAACCGTATCGTCGCTTACCTGCTCGCCCGGCTTATCTGCAGGAACACTCCCGATATATATTCTTCCCGACATGATAAGCCCCACCGCTTCGTGGTGGGTTATGCCAAGCTGACGTGCCGCCAGTTCGTCAAGACGGATTAAAGACATATATAATTCCCTTCTCTGTTTATCTTGTAGGCGAAAATAACCTGCCTCTTTATCCGATTGTAGATGCCGAGGTCAATATTGTCAACCCTGACAAACACGAGTATGGTTATAATATTGCCTTACGAAATCGGGCGGACGCAGTTTGCCTCGGCGCTATTGACATTATCATTAATTTATGGTTTAATTCATTCACAGGCGCTGAAGGGAAGAAGTAGGCTGATTTTGCAGCAAAGAGAACCGCCGGTCGGTGTAAGGCGGTGTGCAGATTGGCTGAAATACATCCCGGAGCCGCGGGCTGAAATGCACACGCATGTTTGCTGATTAGGCTTTGCCGTTTTGCGTACGTTATCGCGCCAAGACGTAAATGGTTTCATTTGGCGTCTGAGGCCGGGTTTGATTTATCCGGTGAACTGAGGTGGTACCGCGATTGATTCGCCCTCTGCATTTGCAGGGGGCTTTTATAATTCGAGGAGGAAAAAGAATGAATGTATTTGACGAGCTTGAAGCACGGGGCATGATTGCCCAAACAACCGACAGGGAGCGTATTCGTGAGCTTTTGGGCGGGGAGCAGCCGATGTCGTTTTATATCGGCTTTGATCCCACGGCCGACAGTCTGCATGTGGGACATTTTGTACAGCTTATGGTTATGGCGCATATGCAGAGGGCGGGACACCGACCGATAGCGCTTATAGGCGGCGGGACCGCAATGGTAGGCGATCCGTCGGGTAAGACGGATATGCGCAAAATGATGACGCCCGCAACGATTGCATATAATGTCGAATGCTTTAAAAAGCAGATGTCAAGATTTATAGACTTTTCGGACGGCAAGGCGTTGATGGTGAATAACGCCGACTGGCTGTTGAATCTCAATTATATTGATTTTCTTCGGGAGGTCGGGGTTCATTTTTCGGTCAACCGCATGCTGACCTTTGAATGCTATAAATCACGCATGGAAAACGGGCTTTCATTCCTAGAGTTTAACTATATGTTGATGCAAAGCTATGATTTTTATTATCTTAACCAGAAGCATCAATGTGTATTGGAGCTGGGCGGGGACGACCAGTGGTCGAATATTATCGGCGGTGTGGAGCTTTGCAGGCGCAAGGCGGGCAGAGAGGTTTACGGCATGACCTTTGCGCTGCTTACCACATCCGAGGGCAAGAAGATGGGCAAGACCGAGCGCGGTGCTGTCTGGCTTGACCCGAAAAAAACGTCCCCCTATGAGTTTTTCCAATACTGGCGCAATGTTGACGACGCAGATGTTATTAAATGCATGAAGCTTTTGACCTTTGTTCCGGTTGATGAAATTAATGAGATGGCCAAGGCCGAGGGCAGTGAGATCAACGCTGTCAAGGAAAGACTGGCGTATGAGGTCACCATGCTTGTCCACGGCAAAGAGGAGGCGGACAGAGCCCTTGAGGCGGCGCGCTCTGTCTTTGGGGCAGGCTCGGTCAGCGAGAACATGCCTACAACTCGGCTTAGCCGCTCAGACTTCAATAATGGAGCAATTACCGTGATCGACCTGCTTGTAAAAACCGGTCTTGCCCCGTCAAAGGGTGAGGCGCGCAGACTGGTTCAGCAGGGCGGGGTTGCTGTTGACGACATGAAGATTGACGATATATCATGGGAGATAAAGG